>JAGGTN010000031.1 GCA_021163645.1 Microcaldota archaeon
CCTATCTTCTGGCCGGGATGCTTGGCACTTGCTCCCCATACCATTGCATACCTAAAATTATCCAACAAGTCGCGATGGAGTTTCAAACAAACATCTTTAACCGTTGCACCAGACCTTAACATCAACGGCTCGTCAAGATCAGGCTTCTCACCTCTTGATTTGGTATATACTCTTATGAAATCTAACTTCTTATATATGAGTTCGCGTAGTTTATCAATATTGAACAACGTCTCAGCAGAAACAGGTAGATAATCAAATTTTAATTGCTTCAGATAATTTTCATTGACTAAATCAACCTTATTTAACACGGTTATAGATGGTATGTATACCCTATTACCTAAGACCACATCAATGAATTGGTCAACTGTGATGTTCTCCCGAATGGTGATGATTGCATTATGTATCCCATAATCAGACAGAATGGCTTTTATCAAACGATTTGTTATCGACACCTTTCTGACTGTCTTGTTTATCTCAATACCACCATTAAGTCTCTTTGAGATAACAACATCTGGCGGCTTACTATCGAGTCGTATGCCCATCTGATAAAGTTCATTTACAAGAACATTCCTATGCGGATTGAATACGTCTAACGTGAGAAGAATGAGATCTGCTGACCGTGCGACTGATAACACCTCCTTACCTCTCCCAACACCTTTATACGCTCCTTCAAGCACACCAGGCACGTCTAATAATTGTATCCTAGCACCCTTATATCTCATAACACCAGGGATACATTTTAATGTTGTGAATGCATAATGACCTGTTTCTGATTTGGCACCAGTGAGTGCATTAAGGAGTGTTGATTTACCAACTGATGGGAAACCAACAAATACTACTGTCGCATCACCTGATTTCTTAACATCAAACCCTTCACCACCAACTGATTTCTTCTTTCTAAGCACAATCTCTTTTCTAAGCCGAGCCATCTTAGCTTTTAATAAACCTATATGATGCTCAGTCGCCTTATTGTATTGTGTACGTGCAATCTCTTCTTCGATCTCCTTGATCTTATCGGATACTGAAGCCATGATATATTAAATGCAAACCGGTATAAAAAGATTACTCACTTAAAAACCCTTAATCATTGCTGTCCTGCATATTCATTTACATATTCAACTTGCCCGTTTCATTGCTCTTTTCCTTATCTTAGATATGTTCATTTATTTTCTAATCCTCGCGCCTTTCTATCTTCGTTGAATATGCGTTCAAACTCTTTGTTCCATATAGGCATCAACTTTGAATAATCTATGTTACCTTCCTCATCTTCCATTTCACGAAGAAGCGAATTGGCAACAGTATTACATTTAAGAACGAAATCAAGTTCAAGAAGTTGAGGATCATGATATTCCTCTGATAATCTGTATATATCATCATACATCTTAGCTTTAAAGAATGCTTGAAGAATTGCCTGTTTTGGCGTCAGCCCTGTTTCTTCGCATCTCTTTTTTAAGATAGGTGGCACATGCGAAAACTTCAACGTATCTTGAAGTTTAGCCATATCAAGTTTATCAAGATTCCATGCACTCGCTTCCTTATTGGTTATGAAATTACAAATCAAATGACATTTATCAATATCAGGACCTCTCTTGAATGCGAAAACCTCATCAAACTTATGATTTTCAGAATCAGCTTCATACTGTTTATCTATTACACGAAATATTCTCGTCTTGCGGCCGAATCGCAATTTCTTAAGAACAGTATACCTATCAGTACTAAACATACTTGTTCCTGGGATACCGAACACCAATTCCAACCTATCCTGGACATCCCTCAACGACTGAGCATGTAAATTATAAAGCAGGAACACACCTGGCTGGGTATTCAATAAGTTGATAACCCCTTGTATCGCCAACCGCGAACGTATTTCATTGATTATAACACATGCATCACCCATACGAAGAGATGCATTAGCCATTGTAACCAGGTCTAACTCTCTACCACCGACAGTCTCCTTCTCTGATGGTTGCACACGGACAGCACCAATATGGAATCCTCTCTTACGATAAGCAGTCACAGGGATCTCTTCGATATCCTGTAATGGGATTATCCTCTTCTTAGTGCCTATCGCAGCTATTTTAGCGCTCACAAAACTTGTCTTACCAGATGATTTGAGCCCTAGGACGCCTTCACTGGAACCAAGATTAACCATTACATCATCGTATCCAGCAAAGAACGGAGTCATGCTTCTCAACTTAAGATACAATGGATATGTGAACGGCTGTGTACGCATGAGACGTAGGGCAGCTTGATAATCATTGAATGTGGCTGGCGGACGTTGTAGGTGGCATCGCATATTAAGCCGCCTTAACATTGTATCGAAAATAGGATGTTTCTCATCGAATTCCCGTTCCTGCTCAGTGGATAAAACGATATTACTAAACATACGTTCTATCATTTCCTTATCATATCTCCATAATGTATGGCATATCCCATACTTATTATGTTCAAGATATATTGGTGCGTTCTGGCTATCTATGAACACATCAGTAACGTTCTTATCACGCGCAATATTCTCAATCGCAGAACCAAGCCCAATGACCCATGATGCTGTTTCCCTCGCCATTGCAGTTGCAATGTTATTATCTATGTTTATCCCTTGTTCAGCCGCTGCGTCTAAAAAAATCATCCTTAACTCCCTTATCTTATCATCAAAAATAGTCCGGACATCGCCCTCAATAGGCATCTCCCTCAACGCCCATCGTATCTTATCCATGAGCAGATCCTTTTGCTTCTCATCAAGAGAACCAATGATCTTATTGTTCTGCACATATAGATATGCTTCTGTCTTAGGGACTTCATACACTTCTACAGTTATGTTATTATCTACAGGATATTCGTCTATCTTATTTGCACCTGATGGGAGGGGTAACATTGCAGTGCATAAATAATTCATACCAGTAAGGCGAAGTATGCTGAGGAATACCTTTTGGATATCGCCTTTCTGCTGGACTAGTTTATAGAATTTAAGCTTACTTATCTTATTCTTTGTCTGTGATATCCATGCAACAAATTTCTGATGCGCGTCCATGAAAATGCTCCTTTCAGGATATCCTTCCTTATACGCATCAAGCGCACTATATGCAAGAAGTGGATCAAGGTATAATTCTTCTATTAATTTTCTTATAAACTCTTTTCTTTGAAGATAAAAATCATCTTCTGGCATACCGTAAAACTTAGGATTGGCCGTATCTGTCTCTATCTTTCTAAGCAGTTTGATATAATCTATCAATATCTTCGTCTGCTTCTCATCAAGCCGTGTTATGATTTCTTCTTCATAACGCATCGTGTTTGGTGTAAAGTCAATCCCTTCAAGTGCTTTCAAATGACTGTTAATACACTGCGGCGTCCCTAATCCTAAACCACATCTCACACAATCCATAACTGCACGATTACCTTCTCTGGTTATTATACACATACGAAAAGATAAAGAAGTGAGGTTTTTATAATTAACGGTGATGATATTGAGAATTTAAACAAATAGAAAGATATCAATATCCTTGGAACGTGGTTTCTGATTTCACTTTGACCTTCCCCTTAATCTCCCCCTCCCTTTCTCTTTCCTCTTCCTTGTACTTTAAGAATTCAGTCCTAGCTCCTTTCCTTTTCTCTTTTTTTGTCTCCTTTATCTCAGTTTTCTCCTCCTCATCCTTAGTCTTTTGCTCAGTAGTCATTTTAGCAGCCATGGATAGAAGCAGTTCTCCTTTTTTCCTATGTTTACTGTTGGGTTTCATCCTCTTAATCATCTTGCCAAGAACAAAAAGTGTTTTATATTTGCCTTCAACTATCTTAGTGGATTCAGGATACAACCTATTATCTAATTGCTCACAATAAGAAAATAATCTATCCTCAATCTCTGGATCAAGATAATCTATCTTTATCTTCTTGAGCATATTGAGATTTGAGAAATCGTCGGGTTCCATGAATATAATTATGAATAATCAATCTTATAATATTTCTGTTTTTAGCATATAAATTTAAGAGGCAATATCAATCTACCTTTTGTTCTACTATATTTCAAACAACGCCTAATAGCATCCCTATACCTAGCAATAACATTATCAATCCAGAGATAAGATGAAGTTTCCTTATATGCTTATCCTTCCATCCAGATACATCTTCTATCTCTGCCATACCTAAATAAATAATTATTGTTATTCCAATCATAGGCAGAATGAAAATCACATTATACAACAACAGCCAAGGGATAGTATGGATAATTTCAAGAGCAGATAAGAGCCCGCCCGCTATCACATACGGCCCAATCGTGCAAGGCAACAAAAACAGAGTCACGAACAATCCGACAACAAAAGCACCCTTAGGAGATGTCACTCCAGATATCAACTTTTTGACTGTTGGCCTCAACATCATCGGCATCTCAGTCCCAAGCCCGCCTGGTTTATAGTGAATGAAATCTTTTATGTTCAACAAACCTAATATCATCGCTGCTATTGCCAATCCATAATGGAGATATAATTTAATAGAAGTCAACATTTGAACAACTTGAAAGAATCTAATAATCACGAGTCCATAAAAGAAATACATAATGAATACAGATATTGAGAACGCGAATCCAGCAAGAAGAACTTTGTGTTTATTGGTTGGGTTATACGTTAGTATTGCGATTAGCATTAATGTGAGCACAGCGAGCGCACAGGGATTAACAGCATCAACCGCAGCGAGAGATATCACCTTAGCAATCGTTAATTCAGGTATCACCATTATACCATCGTTAGATATATTTACATTTTCAACAGAGCCGTTAAGTC
The DNA here is from genome assembly GCA_021163645.1 of Microcaldota archaeon. GTDB lineage: Archaea > Micrarchaeota > Micrarchaeia > Anstonellales > JAGGTN01 > JAGGTN01. The sequence continues at coordinate 4,770 of JAGGTN010000031.1, forward strand.
CTTCACCGTTCCATTGGAATATCCAGCCATCGAGCATAACAGCATTATCAAATTCTAAATCTTTCCCTGATAGAGATACTTTAACCGGAGAGATTATCGTATAATTTACACTATTGTTGTTTAATACATATTTAATATCACAACTCGTTGAATTGAGAAGTTGTTTGAGAATAGTATCACTTGTTTCACCATCACCACTGCGAATTAATATCTTTGTATCCCGCCATATATTTGGTTTACCTGGGAGGGTATTGAGGTCAATATTATCAAATGTTTGTTGTTGGCCATTGATCAACAAGCAGTTTGAGTTAGGCACATCTGCTAATGCTTTTTCTATACCTAATATTATTGGTTGATCACCTAAAATGATTTTATTAGGTAAAAATATCTGCGGGATTTTAGGTGATGAGTTATACTGATCACTGTATATACTCAATATATTAACGTTCCCGCGTGTCTGATAAACTTCATACTCAATAACTATTAAATTAGGATGACTGCGCAATGTCTGTTGTAGAACGACTGGGTCCGCCCGCGCGCAGTGCGGGCAGCCCACACCAGTAAAATAAACAGCACACTCAACATTATCACTTGATATATTATTTGAAGGTACTTCATCAGCATAAGATAATGATAAAATAAATACTGAAAATAATAAGAAAATGGTAATTTTCATAGAAATATCATTCATAGCGTTCTTCATAGCCATCACCTTTCTTTTTTACTTGCATTTATCTTCTCACACTCCCATTACATCTGTTAATATGCTTAAATTGTTTTATGCTCAAATTGTTTTGTTAGTGTATTGGTATGCCACAAATTTATTATTTAAATTTGGATTATCTTTAAATAATCTTTTGCTTTATTTGATATTTATGGTTTCACTTTATAATTTTAATATTTAAATTACATTTTAGTGTTTTATATAAAGGTAAGTTTATAAATATTCTGATAGCATCATAATATTTACAAAGTTTTTATAACTATTTTATATTTATTGCTATTGATTGTCCTATCCTTTTTACTAACCTAAAACCGTTAGTCTATGCTTCTTTGGTTTTTGGGTTGGATTGGCTGGGTTGGTTGGTGATTGGTGTAGTTGGGTTGGATGAAGGTCTAAGAGCAGGTGCATGGGTTCGCCTTGCATACTCGCATCATAAAACAGATCAAGTAAAATAAAGAGAGTTTATAAAAGTTTATTCAACACCTTAAAACCCATAAACCCGTAAAAACCAGATGAACAGGGGTTAAATATAACATGAAAAATTTAAACGCTTACTTAAAAGGTCAAAA
>JAGGTN010000052.1 GCA_021163645.1 Microcaldota archaeon
ACTCATCAGGATATTTATTACCATTCTGATAATAATAATCACATATTTTGGTAATAATAGTAAATCCAGGAGGAACAGGGATACCAATCTTACTCATTTCTGCTAATCCAGCCCCTTTACCACCAAGAATAGGTTTCATATTTATATCTCCTTCTTCAAACGCATATACATATTTATCTGTCATAAAAACACCTCAACGTTTAATCCAAATACTAATATCCAATAATATTGAACAGAAACCTTGCTCTTCTCTTTGAGTATTTTGCTTTGTTCCTGCAAAGATTGCGACTGTTGAATATATATATTCATCCATCAAGTATCAAATACAAAACATCATCTATCCAACATATATCCAAGCTGAGCTATATCAAGTTTGATAGATAGATATTATAAAAGATATATATTGATAATAATATTTGAACCACCCTACTTAATGGGCTTCCTGATTCATAGACCCTCCAACGAGAATCTCCTCAGGCGTAGATTCGGACAGTCCCTGCCCCAACTCTTTCAGCTCATTCAGGTTTTTTGTAGGGCACTTATGTACTCTTACAGACAAACTTTTTTAACCTTATGCCCGCATCTGCTGCATTTATGTGTTGTATCTCTCGGATTGATCTTTATTACTTCAGAATCAGCTCCTCTGTTCTCTTACAAGTCTTTTCAAGCTTTTATCAAGATACTTTGGATTGTCAAAATGCCCAACCATTCTTTGATGATGGATTTTTGTATCTTTTAATTTTTTATATCCAACTGTTATAGACATGATGAAATTTTGAGAAGAATATTTATAAATAAAGGCAGACAGAGAGCATTTCCCATGGGAATAAATTTTAGAGAGAATATGTAAATATATTGAGATACGTATATTTATCACAGGAATGAAAAGAAGTATGATAAGAAAAAAGGAATGGATAAGATTTAAAATTTTACTTGTGATATAAGAACATGAAAATAGTATTTTGGTCCGTGATATTATTAATCTTCATTGTAATAGGATTAGTTTTAATCTCATGGAATAAACCTGTGCAAGATAGAGAGCAGGCGATAAATTTTGTCATGGATGACCTGGAAGATAAATATCCTAATGCAGATTATGAGATATTAAGTATAATAAAGAATAAGACAAATGGCAGAGAATTTTATAATATAAAAGCAAGAGTAACATTTGGTGCGGATACACCTTGCCCAGAAAGAATACATGTATATTATAATTATCCAGAACAAGGATTCGTTGTGCACCCGCCAGACCAAGTAGTTTATAATTGTAAATATTGTATAAACCAACCCAATTGTGTAATACTTTTCAATGAAGAAGCGATTATTGCTTCTCATACATTAAACGGAACTAATAAGATTGAGGATTATATTGATAAATACAATGCTAAGCCAACAGTAAGTTATGATAAGAGCAATGAAATATGGAAGGTTACATGGTACTCTGATTCAGATGAAACGAATGAATATTATATTGTTAATATTTTCACAAATAATACATTAAAAAATATAGTGAAGATGAATAAGAGTTTTTGATTTCCTTAATAATACTCAAAATCCCTAATTTATCATATTTTAAATCATTCAAATTTAGATGATAATTATTTAAAGATTACTGACTTAAACTTTGTTGGGAGGTGGTAACATGAAACAACTGACAATTATATCTGAGAATAGAGTCGGCATTCTAGCAGATATTTGTAAAATATTGGGCCATGCAGGAGTTAATATGGAATCGATATCAGCTCATGGCGAAGGAGATAAAGGAATCATTCGTGTTGTAACCAGCGACCCAGTTACTGCCGAAAAAATACTTAAAAGGAGAGGCTATAAATTAAATGTTGAAGATGTAATTGTTGTTAAAATTCCAAACATTCCCGGAGAACTTGGAAAGATAACAGCTGTGATAGCAAGAGAAGGGATTAATATCGAATCAATATACCTCATGAATAAGGATAAAAAACATGCTTTCCTAGGTATCAGACCATCTGGGGATATTGATATATTAAAAGATATATTAAAAGGATATATTCAGGAATGATTATTCACCCATACCTTTAAGGACTTCTTTTTTACCTGATTTTATTTTTATCGCTTCTTCATAACCTTCAATTGTCCTGTTAAGGTATTTGAGCATGTACATATATGTAACCATAAGAACTAATAATGAAAATGCCCGTATAATATCCCATCTCATCGCTGGAAGCGTATGAAGAATGTCTGTTGCTGTCGCAGCAAAAATAAGAATGAAAGCCAAGAACGCAAGATAGAATACATGCTCCATACTTTTTCCCTTACGTTTTTTATATGTGTTAAATAAAAAATAGAACATAAAAAATACAACAATAATATTAATTATCTGAATCCCCAACAATATATAATCAAATATTATATCATTTATCATTTAATCACCTAAAATATTATTCAAGATAGCATTTCAACTTAGTCTTCCCTTTATTCTTCCTGAAGTTACATGCTCGATTCCTAACTCATCAGTATAATTAAAAGTAAAATATAATGTAATAAAAGCATCTTTGACAGCAGTGGAATTACTCATACTTATCTTCATCTTAGTCCAATCTCCCTGACTCAACTGATACCTATCAAAACTAACCTCTCCTATACTACCATAATTGTCCTTTGCAGTTCCGGGATGGGAATTGATAGTAATATTATAACCCAACGAATTGGACATATTTATCCAAACAACGTATCCAACCCCTTGACTTTCAATATAATATCCGGTACATGGTAATCCTGGCTGAATAACACATTCTGCTTGTTGATACTGCGACGTAGAGAAATAGCCAGAATAGATTATATAACCTACAACGATCAGAATAGCCAGCAATACCCAGCCATAGATAGTAAGATACTCCAAAGCGACTTGGCCTTTTCTATGTTTATCATTTTGGTCCATTATAACACCCCAAACAATACGATATATCAATAGTATGATATTTAATATGTATGGTAGATTTAAAATATTTACTTTTTAATACTAATAGGTGATTATGTGGAAATAAGTAATTTTGGAGCTTTGAAATTTGACGAAACACTTTTTGATGGCAATTTCAATGAAAAAGGTAAAATTCAAATATATGATAAAGGCGTACATATTATATATGGAGATTTTAATATCAAAGTACCATTTGATTACATTGCTACTATTGAACAAGAAAAAGAATCAAACCTAGGTAAGGTCAATGTAAAAATGGTTATATATGATATGCTTGGAAGCAGATACAATCTTAATATGATCATGTCGGATATATTATTTCACAAATTAAGAAAACGCTGTTTAGAAGCAAAAGAAGAATAAGGCTGAGCATTGTAACCTCTCTTTCTCAGTTCTCTTGCCAATACCTCAGACGAACCATGATGTGTATATATTATTTTAGGATTTGACATTTCTATATATCTAATAATCTGATTAAAATCAGCATGGTCACTTATTTGAAATACCCTATCAACATTAAAATTGAAATAATTACCCAACCCAGTAGTTATCGCAGATAAGGTAGGCCTCTTAAATTTTAACTCCATACTTTTCGCCACAAACCTATTAGCAATCCGAGGTGGTGTTATTACAACAAAAGGACCTTTCATTATTTCTGCGGATTCATCTGTATTTATAGGTATTCTATCAAGGTGTATCCCATACTTATCATAAATTTTACAGAATCTTTCTGTCTTACGATCTATGATAGGAGCAATCCCTATCTCATTCAATAACTTAATGATCTCTTGAGCCTTTCCTAACGAATATGCACCAATCACGATATTATACCTATCATGTTGTTTCACCCATTTATGCAAATCAGAATACACATCCCAACAATCAGGAAAATTGATGCCTGGCTCCCCATAAGTACTTTCAACTATCAATATATCACATTCCTCTATTTCGGCGCCATGAAATAAAATGCTATTATCTAACCTTATATCACCAGAATAAACTAATTTACCTCCATCAGTAGAAGCAACCAATTGAGATGAGCCAAGTATGTGACCAGAATTAATAAGTTTTATTCCATCCATATTCACTATTGGAGTTGAAGTGCCGATTAGTTCCGACGTTGGTTTTGACATCACCATACCTTTCTTATGTTTTCCTTTAAGCGCATGGTCGCTATGTGCATGAGATACATACACAAAATTCCCTTTTGCAGTTTCCAAACTAAGCAGAACTTTGTCATCATTTCTTATCAACATACGATACTGGTGGGAAAACATAAAATCATCAAATCATAAGCATTATCAAATCCCTTCTATATCAAGGTTATCCTTGAAAGCTAACCTAATCCTAAGCAATCTATTCTTCAAGCAACTCTTCCATGCGCGATTCTATTACACTGAGTTGCCTGTTAATCCTATCAAGTAATTGTTTAACTGTTGCCAACTCAAAACCAATATTCTGGAGTATTACTTCTTTGTTTTCGATTGTCGGTTCTATTTTCTTTTCTGGCTCAGCATATATCGTAGCTTTTATCTCACCTAAGCTCTCACTCACCTCTCTCTTAATCCTTCTTATCCTCATTCTCTTGGATTTTCTTTTTACTTTTTTTTGTGATTTAACCTTCTTCCTAATTTTCACCTTTTTTTGCTTTGTCCTAGCATTCCTCTGCTTGGAACGTTTTGCCTTCATCATTTTTGACTTTTTATTCTTACCAGATTTCCTATTACTCACTTTTCTATTCTTCTTAGATTTTTTTTTATTCTTTACCAATTATCTCACCTCTTTTCATAATCTTGATGAAATCATTGTAATTATGAAATCATCATTAAATTGAGATTTAAGACTGAGATTTAAAAATATTGCCCAAAATAAGATATTTAAACCTTTCTATTTACAACAAAATCACGAGGGGAAGTGATAAAACGTCTAAGTTATTTTATTGTAACTATAGATACAAAGTTCTGTTAATTAAATTTATCCATAAATCCATAGGTTCATCTGATTCATCTGTTTTTATGCAATAATTCAGATAATCTATCATTGTATATTCTATAATTTCTATTCAAAATATCATGGATTCTCTGCGCTTTTTTCTTGCCGATGCGCTCAACCTTGCTCAATTCATCTACACGCGCATCGGCAATATTTTTAATACTGCCAAACTCCTTCAATAAGTTAATAGCCGTCATGGGACCAATACCAGGAAGTGATTCCACTAAGCCTCTTTGAAATTCATCATCGGAATTCATCTTTCTACGACCCTTTACACGAGGTAGATGCTTCAAATCAGTATGTATATGCTTTACCATGTTATATATCAAAAAAGCAGTATCATAATCCGACTTAGTGGTTATGACAGACGCACCATAATCTATTATCAAAGACATCATCGCACCATAAAAAGAGGCATTACTTATTTTTCTCAAATGATGATTGTCTTCAATATCACCTTCCAAAATGTATATCACTTTATTAAAATCTCGTTTCATTCTAAGGACCTGATCGAACAATCTAAGGTCAATTATCGAATTAATAAAATCATTTATTGATTTTCTCTCTATTACACAATCTTCAGATATAAGATAATCACCAACCGGCAACTGGGATGGCTTCATATTCAATCCAAATTCTTCAAGTTTATTGATGATGGTCTTTGGTTCCCTTACATCATAATATACAACCGGCTGAAATTCAACCATAATCTCACCAAAAAATCAGCAAAATGGATTTACTTAACAATAGAAAGGATTTGATTTATCTCATCAAAACTTACAGCGCATCCACTGAATTTCATCTTATACAATGCAGCCCGCAACGCATCGTGTTGCATCTCCTTATACTTGTCAAAGAAACCAACCTTATACGCAAGTGAAACAATCTCACTACTCCTTATGACTTTTAACCCTTTTGTATATTTAGCTATCTCAGATTTCGCTTTTTCATTCACTCCAACATGCTTATTAAACTCTTTTTCAAAATGTCTTTTGATAGCGTCAGGATCTTCGATAATAAGTCTTGTTGTGCGCTCATCCATCAAAAGAAAAGAATAACCATATTTCTTTGCCAATGCAATCATCGCTGCCTCGCCTTTGTCAACAAGATGTATTGGTTTTCCTTTTACAAAATAGAGATTATTAGATAACTTCATTATATCAAACATCTGCATCTTAATATCAGGATCATCTATTACATTTATTATCCCATCATTAACTACATTTCTGAGAGCAACAGCATTCATAGAAAATTCCTTTATACCAAAAGGTCTTTCTATACATTCGTATTCTACCATTTCAGGTATGATAAAATTTATCTTGTATTTCCTTTTAAACTGATACAATAGCCATAAGAAACAACCTTCACCAAGGGCTATAAGAGAACTCGCATCACAAACAAATGTTTTATTATCATCAGCAATCATGACTACCTCCCTCACATATTAACCTCTTAATTCCACATAAATATTAATTTCATATTTCTTCTGTTTACTAATCATAACATATTCCTAACAACTTATTCTCTCTTATTTACCTTTATTCAATCATCTCATCAAGCCATGAAAGCCTTTTCTTTACAGAAACACCTGCCATCAAACGATCTGCCATCATAGTCTTACCAGCATAACCTAAAATTCGCTGAGATGGAATACCAGTATCCTCAGAAGCCACACTTAAAGAGACCCCTTTTGCATACATCGTTGCAGCTATCTTTACCTTGGTATTCTCCATAAGCGTACCCACATATTTCTTATCATAAGCATCAAGATCATTTATTTCAGACGTTATCTTATCTAAAGAACTAAGCATGCGTGTAAGATTATCTTTCTTTGAAAAGAATATAAAATCAGATAACGCACTATCTATCTTCCGCGTTAATCCAGCAATTCCCGGTCTTTTCCAGAGTCTTGGCTTTGATATGAATTTTGTAAGCATATGCACAATTATCGCCAACCTAAATTCAAACGGATTAAAATCGATAACAATATCATTTATTATCTCATGATATACTTTCTTTAAATTTCGTATATCTTTCCTCCTAAACTGAGATTGTATTTTAGATACCAATAATATTAAACTTCTTATTTTTCTCTTATCATATTCCTTAGTACTTCCAAGACTACTTTCAAAATTACTCTCATGAGACATTATAATCACCGTTATAAATTATAGATTGATATGTAATTTATTATAAAATAATCTGCTTTTTGTATCTCTGATAAACGATACATTTAAAAATATATCATGATTATATCATGACATATACGTGAACCTTTCATGACACCATACCAGCAAAACATAAAGGGGTATCATGTAAAAAGGTAGATGCACATGAAAAAGAGAACAAATGATATTTATAAACATTTCGGTGATATCTTCGGAGACCTTCATTCAGAAGACATAGAGAAGTTCAAAGACCCTGTGGTATTGGGGATATTGATAAGTAGACTCATAGACGAACGTGAGAATACACATAGAATATTAAAAACTCTGGTAGAACGCTTAGATAGAATAGAAAGAAAACTTTCAGAAACCGAGACGAAAAACAAAGAGCAAATATTATCAGAGATTGATGAAGACCTTTACAATTTTGTAAAGGTGATGGGCAAAGTATGCGCAGCGGATGTAAAAAAACATTTCAGATATAAGGGCAAAAATGCTGCAAGTGCGCGACTAAATAAACTGGTGAACATGAATCTATTGAACAAAAAACAGGCAGGTAAGAAGGTGTTTTTCTACCTGAGATGATATCATGCTTGCGAGATTAATACGCTGGCAAGGCGACCAAATAGTTGTTTTAAAAAGGTGGCGGATATATACAATCACCTCCCACAACCCACAAACGCCACCTTTTCCTTCTTCTGTTTATAGATAGGTGATTTTATGCTGGGGATAATAACAACAAAAGATATTGTTACATACATGCTCTTATCTAGAAAAAAAAAGGAGTTGGAATTCAAAAAGAGTTACCTTGCAACAAAAAATGAAAATAACAACACGGCATTGATATCAACAGAAACCCTTGAAGACGCATTAAAATACATAGATGAACAATTAAGTCCATTAGAAATGAAAATGACTTCTTCAGGCATATTAAACCTACAACTACATGCAGATAAAATCAATAAATATACTGAAATCATAAAGAAGTATGATATGAAGGAACTCGCAAATGCACTGACTATGAAAGAAGGAGAATTATATGAAGTGATAGTTAAAAGATCAGAACTTCTTAAAGAAAACCTTAATAAAAAAGAGGAATTGGCAGAGCTGATAGTGTTGATAAATGCCATTCCTAGATCAATCGCAGAAAACATTAAAAAATGGGTTGAAGAAGGGACCGATAAAAATCAGAGCCACGAACATGAAGAGAAATTGGATTTAAGCAGTGTGAATGAAGATAAAAGAGTCAAACTTCTCAATCTATTAAATCGATTAGGAATATCCTGCTATCTGAAAAATGATTTAATGATCATTGGGGATGCATCATCAGATAACGATACTATAACATGGAAAAAAGAAATACCTAGGTACATAAATAATGAAAAGATATGGGTTCCAGAAGATAAAATTGAAGAGTTCAATGCAATGGCAAAAGAACTTGATGAGGTTTCAAGGAGGATTCAGGCGATAACAGCAAGAAAACAGGTAGAACAATTGGATGAAGAACAGGAAAAGGAATTTGCAGAATATCAAAATAGGTACTTAGAATTAATCAAAAAAAGGAACGAATTCAAGCAACAAGAATAATAGTGACTTTTTTAATATTAATCTCCTATAAAATAATTCTGAGATGATAGAATGAAAAACAAAAAGTTTAAGGAAATAGGAGATACTAACCAGAAAAATAGTTATCATTTAAAAACATATCTAAGAGAACTAACTTTAAGAGGATTTAAATCGTTCAAACACTGTAAGATCCTTTTCCCTCCTGGTTATGCAGTGATTGCCGGGGCCAATGGAAGTGGAAAAAGCAATATCGTAGATAGTCTTCGTTTTGTTATGGGAGAAACTAGCATTAAGTCATTGAGAGCAAATAGGATATCAGATCTTGTTAATTGGGATGCAAAAGAAGCATTTGTAAAAATGATTTGCGTCCTTAATGGAAAAAAATATGAAATTAAAAGGTACATAAACAAAGAAGGTAAAAGTTTTTACAAACTTAATGGTAGAAAAACTACAAGGTTCAATGTTATTGATCTTTTAAGACGCCATAACATGATGCTCAGTCCACATAACACAATTGCTCAGGGAGAGGTTCAGAAAATTGTTGAAATGAATGCTAAAGAAAGAAGGCAAATAATTGATACTGTTGCTGGGATATCCGAATTTGAAGAAAAGAAGAACGAAGCTATAAGAGAGCTTGACAAGGTTCAAAGAAGAATTAATGATGCAGGTATAGTCCTTGAAACAAAAGAAGGGTTCTTAAAAGAGCTTGAGAAAGAAAGAGATAATGCTATAAAATATTTAGATGCACAAGAGACGTACAAGCGTGCGCGTGCAACATTAATATACAAAGAATTGAATAAGGTTGAAAAGGAATATAAACGTCTTGAAAAGGATATCAATGAAATAAACAAAAAAATAGAGAGTACAGAACATGAAAAAGTAATAATCAATAATCGTATCCGCGAACTTAGTATAAAAAAAAGTGAGCTTACGGATAAAATAAACGAATTAAGCTCAAAGGATAATATCCTAAAAAAACTTGAGGATACGAGGGTTAGGTTAAACGTTGAAAGGAATGCACGAGAAAAACTAAATGAAAGGATAATTGAGATCAAGAAAGAGATTAAAAGATTAAAAGAGGAAAAGCAAGTGAAATTTGAAAGAAGAACAACAATTGAGAAAGAGAAGATGTCTATCGAAAAAGAGATCAAAGACTTGGAAAAAAAGATGCCTGAGAAAGACGTAAGTAGCGAACTGGAACTCAAAAAATTAAGACAAGAATATGATAAACTTATCGAAGATATTTCAAATATAAGAGAAGAGAAGGCTCGATTAACAGAGGAAATAAAAGGAATCATGAATAGGATATCAGATTCTGAAAAAAAACCAGAAGAGTTAAACAAAATTAAACTACTCAATAATGAAGAAAAGTTATTAGCAAAAGACATCAACGACATCAATAAAAGAATCAATAGAATGTTTGAAAAGGAAAAGGAAATACTTAACAAGATACCAAAATTAGATAAAGATTTATTAAAATTAAAAGAAGAGGCAGCAAGATTGAGGCCGTTCGCTAGTGGTAAGGATTATATAATAAATTTTATAGATTCCATAAAGGATAAGATACCAGGGATTTACGGAACTGTTGCAGAATTAATTTCGTTTGAAGATGAATATTCAGACGCTGTTCAGATGAGCGCAGGAGGGAGATTAAGATATGTTGTCGTAGAGAATGTAGATACAGCAGTTAAGGTCATAAAACTACTCAAAAAAGAAAAGGTGGGACAGGTCACTTTTATTCCATTGGATAAGATAATCCCAAAAATTCCTAAGGGAGAGGCAAAAGGCACTTTAGGAAGCGTATTAAAATATGTTAAGTTTGATCCAAGATATTACAATGCAATTGCGTATGTTTTTGGGAATACACAACTTGTGAGATCAATTTCAGAAGCTAAGAAATTCATTGGGAAATATCGGACAGTAACATTATCAGGAGAACTATTTGAGATATCCGGTACTATCTCAGGGGGATCGCATAAGGGTTCTATCTCCGCTAAGATGAAACTCAATAAGGTAGAAAAAAACATAGAGATAATTAATTCTGAAAGGAGTAATCTATATAAAGAGTTGGAAGGTGTAAGAGCAGACATGTCCAGATTGAGAAAAGAGAGAGCCCAGATGGAACTTAAATATAAAAACATAACTGTTGAATTAGCTAAGTTAGGGAGTAGAAAAGAATCTGATAAACTAAGTATAGAGAAACTAAAAGAGAGTTTGACGAAAAGCAAGAAAATGCTTGGATCGTTTGATAAGAAATTAAATATTATGAACACAGAAAAGAAAAAGTTAACTGATAGAATAATGCTCCTTGAAAAAGAAATTGATGAAAAAACAAATTCGTTAGATGAACAAACCAAAAAAATAATCAATATGATTAGCGAACTCAAAGGAAAATATGAAGGGATAAAAAAAGAAAGTGAACTACTTCTCGAGTCAATTAGAGATATAGAAAACAGAATGAACAAGCTTGATACAGAACTTAAAACTAAAACAAATGAGATTAAAGAAAAAAAATTATTAATATCTAAGTGCGAAAATGAGATGAAAGGATATGAAAAAATAGTGAGAAAAAAAGGAGAAGATATGGATAATCTTTGGAAAGAGGTTAAGGAAATTGATGAAGAACTTAATGATGCAGCTAACAGTAAGGGAAAATTAGAACATGAATTAAACAATCTCAATGATAAGCTTAAGAATTATGAAATCAAAAGAGCAGGAAATGAAACTCGGCTGATTGATCTTAAAACAGAATATGAAGGAATGAAAAATATTTCATTAATAGAAGAAGACGATATTAAAAAACTTGAAAAAATAATAATCGAAAATGAAAAGATATTAAAAGACCTTGGAAACGTAAACCTTAAAGCACCAGAAGTTTATGAAGACAAGAAGAAAGAATTAGATGAGATTAATGATAAGATAGAACAATTAAGAAAAGAAAGAGAATCCATACTGAACATGATATCTGAGATTGACAGCAGAAAGAAAACAATATTCATGGATACATTTTATAGTATTAATAACCAATTTAAGAAATTGTATGATGATTTATTTAAGGAAAAAGGAGGGCATCTCCAACTAACAACACCCTCTGATCCATTCAATGGAGGAGTTATAATAAAAGCAAAAAAAGGCGATAGTTATAGAAACATAGAATCTTTCTCAGGAGGCGAAAAAGCCATGCTCGCATTATTATTTATATTCTCAATCATTATGATAAGAAAATCCCCATTATATCTCATGGATGAAGCAGATGCACCGCTTGATAAGGAAAATAGCAAAAAACTTGCTTCGCTGGTAAAACATTTTTCAAGCGAATCACAATTTGTGATTGTATCTCATAATGATACTATGATAAAAAATGCTGATGTTGCATTTGGAGTATCTAAAGAGATAAAATCTGATGAATCAAAGATAATTGGATTGGCCTTGAATATGAAAGAGGATAAACTTAAAAAAACAATAAGTGAATATGAAAGTGCAAAGATATAAGCAAATATATGATGTAAATATTGTAATTACATCTTCTCAATCAATTTCATACCGAGAAGACCCATGCCTTTCGACATGATTTCTATAAATAATTTAACCATCGCAATCCTCACTATTCTCTCATCTCCTTGACTATTTATGATTGGACAGTTTTCATAAAACCTATTATATTCTAAAACAAGATGAGTCAGATATTCAACCAAGATATTTGGTTTTAACTCTCTTACAGATTTCTCAACAACATCATTGAACATAATAATATACCTTAAAAGACCCTTTTCATATTCATTAAATTTATAATCGCTGTTATTTGTTAGCAAATTCATAACTGAACCAACATCTATCCTCTCGTATTCTTTTAATTTATTTATTATGTTTATTCCTCTCACATAGGCATAAGTAAGATAAGGTCCACTATCACCTTCCATATTGAGGGCTTTATCCCAATCAAATGTAATCACATGACCTGGCGATACTTTCAGAAATGAATATTTAATCGCATTAACCGTTAATGTATCAGCAATGATTTCTTTATCTATTTTGGAGTAATCTTCATCTCTTATGAAATCCATCTCCCTATCATATCCTTCCTTATAGAGTTCATCCACTGTATATCCTAACCATGTACCCTTCCTGCCAGAAAACGAAGCTTCTGGTAATCTCACCAATTCATAATTCAAATGACGATAATTATCATACTGTTTTTCATAACCCAAATGCTTTATCAAGAACCGGACTACTTTTTGAGGATAATCTTGCTGTGCTCCTATAACATTTATCACTATATCAGCACGGCCAAAAGATTTTTTCTTACAATTACTATCATTGATTATTGGACTGCATGTCCTATAGACAATCGCACCATTAGGTTGTAAATCAAATTCTTTGTACTTAAAATCATGCTTAAGCAGACCAAACTTCCATAGATGAAATACTACATCCTTACCAGTATAGGTAGCTGTTCCATCAGAGCGAATAAGTATCTTATCTCCATAAGGTGTTTTCGCAACATAACATCCTTTATTATCACCAGTAGTTTCATAAACAATTGCTTTACTGGTCTTCAACATCTCAAGTCCCTCATCAAATACTGTTGATAAGATATCACTTTCATATACCATTAAATCATGAAAAACATTAAACTTATATCCTGTCTCATACTGAGCTCTTATACACTCATCAACAAACATCTCAGCCATCGGCCACACATGTGGATCCTTTTTCTCAAGCAATCTTAGGGTTTCATATACCTTTTCCTTAACCTCTTCATCCTCTTCAAACATCTTATGTACCTTAACATATTCTTGGCCTGCCCATAGGTCAAACTTAAATCCTGGCTTATCATTATCAGGTTTATTGATATTAATATAAGAATAAACATTCTCAGCAACCTGAAGACCCAAATCATCAATGTAATCCATTCTTTCCACATCATAACCTAAATATTCATACATGTTGGAAATAGCAACACCTAGCAGTGCATTCCTTAAATGACCAACATGCCATGGTTTATTTGGATTGACTGATGGAAATTCAACTAATACTTTTAATTTTCTAGTTTTATATTTATATCCACCAATAAAATATTTCTTAAGATAATCAAGATAAAACCTATTAGTTAGGCGAATATTGATATAAGGTCCTGCCTGCTCCACATTAAAGTATGACGCATTTAAATTCTTAGATAATAAAACAACCAAATCCTTAGAAATATCAACCGGATTTTTCTTTTCTTTTTTTGCGAGAATAAAAGATATCTGTGTTGATAGGTCACCAAATTTCTTATCAGGAATATTAAAACTATTCATTATCTCTTCCTTTTTTAATCCATATCCCTTCCCTGACCCTTTTCCATAGTTACTGATAAGAAGGTCAGAAATTATTAATCTGATACTTTCGATAGGGTTTGGGCTCAAATTAAGTGGGATATTATCTCTATCATTCATCTCCTTCACCATAACCAATAATCTCTTGTAGACTCAATCCTGGTTTAGCCCTATTCAACCGACTTTCTACCAATCAAGGCTTACCAATCAAGGCTTAACTCAGATAATAACTCACTGATGGTGGCTCTGGCTTTTCTCCTTTTCTCTCTCTAATCTGCCTCACCACTTTATCAAGCATAGATTTAGGTAATGGCTCATAACCTGCATATTCTTGATACCAAACAGCCCTCCCCTGAGTAGCTCCTCTTAGTTCATTTGAAAATCCAAACATCTCAGCCACAGGCATCTTAACTGTAATCGTTGATAACTCTTCTTCCTGTTGCATATCCAAAAGTTGTCCCCTTTTGCCTTGAATGAGCGTTATCACAGCTCCTGAATATTCATGCGGTACCTGAATAAGAATCTTCATCTTTGGCTCCTGCAATATAACTCCTGTCTTAAGCATGCCTGCGTATATAGGTCTCCTAGTAGCCGGTAGAATCTGAGCAGGTCCCCTATGTACAGGATCTTCATGAATAATTCCATCAGTCAATCTTACAAGCACACCTACCACTTTCTCCCCAGCCAATGGGCCTCTATCCATTGCCTCAGTAAACCCTTGAATCACAAGCTCCATGATTTCATTCAAATACTGAACACCATGCGAATCATCTATCAGGATATTCTTATTATGTACATAAACAACCCTCTTAGCATCTTCTCTTGGAAGACCTGCTTCTATCATCTGATTTATTGCTGTTTTGCCCCTAGGTTTTCCCTCAGGCATCTTACCTTCATCAAACGCTTTCATGACTGGTTCAGGAACTCTCTCAACAGAAAAATAAAGTTTAGTATGTTTGTTAGGTGATTTTCCTTCAATGACATCAGATTTTCCTAATATTGTCTCACGATAAACAACAATTGGTGGCGAAGTAACTATTGGAATTCCCTTCTCTTTCTCAATTTTATACTGAACTATCTCAAGATGCAATTCACCCATACCCGAGATAAGATGTTCGCCTGTTTCCTGATTAATCTCTATCTTAATCGTTGGATCTTCCTTTGATATATCACGCAACGCAGCAATAAGTTTTGCAAGATCTTTGCTATCCTTTGCTTCTATAGACTTTGTGACAACCGGTTCTGAATAATGTTTTATCTGTTCAAATGGCTCAATCTCCTTCGAAGATATTGTCTCACCGATGTAAATATCTCTAAGGCCAACAACGCCAGCAATATTACCAGCAGTAACCTCATCACACGGAACCCTATCCTTACCCATATAAATTCCTACTTGTTGGACCTTCTCTTTTGCAAACTTAGAGGCGAGCCATAATTCATCTCCTTTTCTGAGCTTACCTGAAAATAACCTGACAACAGCAACCTCACCAGCATGCTTGTCAGATACAACGCCAAAAATCACACCAACGGTTGGGCCATTTGAATCACAATTAAGCATTGCCTTTCCTTCTTCTGATTCAAGATCACCATGCCACAACACAGGTATCCTATATTTCTGAGCAACGTCAGGACTAGGTAAATGTTTAATTACCATTTGAAGAAGAACTTCATCTATTGGCGATTTATCAACAAGAACATTATCTTGACCAGAAGCACATAAGTTAATTATATCCTTAAATGATATATTCGACCTTTTCATTGATTCAACACTCAACGCCCATTTAAGGTATGCTGAACCAAAAGCAATATTGCCTTTATTGACATCTATCAACCATTCATCCTTTTTATCCTTGGGAGCATATTGGCGTATTAACTTATTCACACCCATTATCAGTTTAACTAATCTCTGCTGCATCTGTTCGGGATTAAGTTTGAGTTCTTTTATGAGACGGTCAACCTTATTAACAAACACTGTCGGTTTTGCCTTTTCTTTCATTGCTTGTCTCAAAACCGTTTCGGTCTGTGGCATTACGCCTTCTACAGCATCAACAACAAGAACAATACCATCCACAGCTCTTAACGCTCTTGTTACATGTCCACCAAAATCAACATGGCCCGGAGTATCAATAAGATTGATGAGATAATCATGTCCCTCAAACGTGAAACCTAATGAGATATCCGCTGATTTAATTGTTATACCTCTTGCCTGCTCCTGCACATCGAAATCCATCATTCTTTGTTGCCCAGCTAATTCCTTTGATAACAACCCTGCTCTTGCAACCAATGAATCTGTCATTGTTGTCTTACCATGGTCTACATGCGCAACAATCGCAATATTCCTTATGTATTCCTTATTCTCCATTAACTTCTGTATCTCTTCAACAACATATTCTTTTCTAGCCATTAAATCACCTAAATATCCAAATCATAAATATATTATATACAAAGAAGTATTTTACCTTATAAATATGAATATTTTTAAATCTATCTATATTATTCTAGAAAAACTTTGAATAAGTTTACTGGAAACACACTCAGTCTACTTTTGTTTAAAAGGATTGTTTATCTGATTATTTCGGTGATGATATGTATATGAATCTAACATGGTTGAAAAGAAATGAATTAGAAACAATCCAAGATCTAACAGCTAAACTTTCAAGATTAGGTTTTGAAAC
This sequence comes from Microcaldota archaeon, assembly GCA_021163645.1. Taxonomy (GTDB): domain Archaea; phylum Micrarchaeota; class Micrarchaeia; order Anstonellales; family JAGGTN01; genus JAGGTN01. Next base: position 16,673 of record JAGGTN010000052.1, read on the forward strand.
AGCAATCCATAACATAAACAACGAAGTCATTATGAAGATTGACAGGATTAATCATGACGATAAATTCAATGGATTGGAAAAGATAGAATTCTAATGATACTTATTCTATATACTATCGCCTCACCCCCTTTTTCTTCTCTTTTTTCTTCTTTTGCTGCCAAGAAATCACAGAAAAATAAATAAGGGATTCTTCCCTTATTCTTCTTTTATTTCCAATTTCCTTTATTACCTAATAATGACAAATACAAAATTATTTTAAATATTAACTCATAATACCTATAACAATTTAATAAGTTTAATTCAGTAAAGGTGGCCTTATGCAAAGAACAAAAAAAACTATGCTATACTTGATAACTATTCTAATCCTTATTATAATCATTGGTACATTCACCGTTCACTTTTTAGAAAATTGGACACTTATTGATTCATTCTATTGGTCAGTCATGACAATAACAACTATAGGAGATACTGCCCATGTTCCTATCCTTAATGTAAGTAAACTCTTCATAATAGTATATGTAATCATTGGTGTCTCCACTGCTCTCTATACCTTACTTCATCTGGCAACTTATATCATAGAAAAACATCAGAGAGATTTTGAAAAGCTTGGTGGTGCTGTACCAAAAAGAGTTGAAAGAGCAGTTAAGAAAATAAAAAGAAGAAATAGATTATAAAACAGATAATAAAAAAGAATTAAAAATTAAAAAAATCAAAGTAAACTTATTCTAATAATTTAACCGAATAACCCTGCTAATCCAGCTGCTGCTTCCTCCTCAGATTTCTCTTCTTTTGCTTCTTCCTTCTTCTTCTCTTCCTTAGTCTCTTCTCCACCGGCTGACGGTGTTGCTGCTGGAGCAGATGCCATTACCGGAGCTTTGAGAGCTTCTTCCCAGTTAACATCTTTTACGGCTTCTACCATTACCTTAATCTTCGCTTCATCTGGATTCACACCAAGAGCAGTCACTACTGCTTTGAGATTCGCTTCATTTATCTCCTTATCAGCACCCTTCAATGCGAGCACTGCATGCAAATATGGATCTACTTTCATACATATCCCTCCTTTCATTTTTGTTTTGTTTTTTTGTTCATTTTTTGTTTGTTTATTTTCTGCTATAAATTTTAATTCTTTTATCATTTATTTCTTAGTAAAAGATTCAAACCCTTTAGTCTGGGTTATCGCCTTTTGTATTAATGCCTCAATAACCTCAGGTGAGTATATCTGTTGATTAAGTCCTAACGAATATCCTTGCATATATGTCTTATTGAGAAGTAATTCAATATTATCCTTAGTAGGAACGTTCGCATTAATAGATAATGAATATCCATCCATGAATGATGATTTAATATCTTGTGTTAATTGCTCTGATGATATACTTAATAATTCTGGAGAAAACATTATCCCATCTGATTGTGCAATCAATAACTCAACATTAACATCAAAAGGCAAAATGTCTAGTTTTTGTAAAGCTTTCGCTACTGTTTCTGTTATAATATCTCCTTTTTTTGCGACTAGAGAATCATCGGCAATAACTATCTTGCCTTTCTGGACACGTGCTTGTATCTTGGCCGCTTTCAACTCAGATAATATTGGGCCTGGTGGGAAATCGGTTTCACCAGCAGGAACTATTATATCAAAAGGTGCAATCTCTCCTGGTTTTGCTGCTCTTTTAAGTTTATTTTTCTGAAAGAACCAATATAATTTATATGGAGTAATATTATTACTTATAAGGATGGCTACTGGCTCCTTGAAATACTTAATTAATGATAGATCATTATAACCTAATTTTTTAAATGCTCTTTCAGCAACCACTTTCTTATAAACAAATATCTTTGCATCCTTCCTCAATAATTTACGAGTGTTTTGAAACAGATTATCTGGAAGATTCTTAAGCTTTATAAAGGCAAACATCTTAGCACCTTTAAGATTATTATAAAGCTCATTAACCTGTTTCTTTTTCTTTAAGATCGCAGGCCTTTCGGTATTTATCTCCTCAGATATTGTTTTACTTTCATGGCTCATTCATCACACCTATTTTAATCGGTTTACCCATTGTAAGCTTAACATACAATGATTTAATATTCTGCTCGCCAACCTTACCCTTTACCTTTTCATATACTGATTCTATATTTTCAACAAGTTGATTGACATCCATATTTTCAGAACCAACAAGCGTATGCACTACTGGCAAATATTTCCCCTTTGTACCTACCCTGACACTCCTCTTTGCCCTCTCAATTGCTTGCTTAACATCACCAATAATAGGTTTTGGCAGTCTACCCATTTTACCTAAAACAGAACCTAATGATTTACCTATCGTTACCATCAGTTTTGGTTCAGCAAGAAATACATAGTCTTTGGCTAGTTGTTTCAGTTTTCTATGGTCTTTAGCTAAATCAGGAATGTCCCCAGCTGACTTAACCTCTGCTCCTGCATTCTTAGCATCCATAGCCAGTTGCCCATCAGCAAAAACTAATACCTTAACATCCTTTCCTCTTCCATTAGGTAATATAATATCTATATTAAACCTATTCTCAGGCTTCTTGAAATCGATACCTTTGAAATTGATGATAAATTCCACTGATTGCCTAAACTTACGTTTCCCTTTATCATTTAAGGCTTTAGTAACTGCATCCTTAATCATATCATGAGTTATATGCATCTTAATTCCCTCCTGCTATTCAAATATTTAAATCTCAGCAGTCAAACAGGAGAATTAGTTTCCTGTATTCTATTGACAGTTTATAATTAACGATTATCTTATTGTTTAGAAATATTTATAAATATATCCCTTCCTCTGTAAGTGTTTGTAAATTTTTCATCAGTAATTTTTAATTCAATGTTTTTTCCTCTTCCTCTTCTTCCTCTGCTTCTTTGTTTTTTTACTCTGGTTTGCCACAATTTTATTTCCTTTATCCTTTTCTTTTTTATATTCTTTCTTTTTATGCCTTTTATATAAAAGGAATACAAATAATAGGAATAAAAGTATGACTGATAACCAAATAAGATTCTCCACCCTTCTATGCTCTGGTAAGACCTCATACTTGAGTTTTTGTATTATTATCCCTGCTGATTCTAATTTACCTTGTGAAAGCGCTTTACGCGCATCTTCCAACTCTTGAGAATACTTATGATATTCCTCATCTGTTATCACTCCTTTATCCCACTGTCGCTCTATTGCTACAGATAAGGTATCAATATCACTGATATATCTAACTATTTCATTTTCAATCTCATTTGTAGAGACATTTCCAGAAACATTACCTGATATGTTAACCGATATATTAACGCAAGTGCAATTGATACATAACTGCATATCACCACATTCAGATTCGCTGTCACATTCATACCAGCTGACACGTGAACATGTATGATTAATACATTGCTCGCAATGACCACATCCAATATCTGATGAGCAGTAGTTTGGAATGAGTTCACACTTATGGTTGATTATCATATAACCTTCACCGCATTCAAGAGGATTACAATGACATCCATCACATGATTCATTATCAGCACATTCTGCATCAACCGAACATTCACATGATGGAGCACATGAAATAATGTTAATGTTTTCTGAATATATCTTATAATCATCATGCAGGACCTTAATTGAATACATCCCTATTCTTGTGAAACGGTATGTAATCTCTCCATTTTCATCAGTAGTACCTATCCTAGAACCATTTATATTGATCTTGGCATTTTCAACAGGATTATCATCCTCATCTATAACAGTAATCTTTACTGATTGGTTTACACATGTACTATTTAATATAAAGCTTAATTCTGGCTTTGGAGGAGGTGATGGAATACATATTGGATTATCTTTACAGTCTGGATCGTTACAGTCTATCAACCCATCACCGTCATCATCTATTCCGTTTGTACAGTTCTCTGGGTAAAATATGGGGGCAATCTTCACAGTATCGTTCATCCAATCTGAATAATGTGAACCGTCAAACGCATGAACTTTGCATGTCCATTCATCACCCTCAGACATAGCAGATGACGGAATGATAACAGATGATGTGCAATTAACACCTGATGAACATGTCTCAGTATTGTCATACTTTGAATTATGATTATCATTTAGATACCATTCATAATAATAGGTAAGTATAGAAGAATCATTATCACTTGCACGTGCCGAACATGTAAGGTTATCGTTCTCTGTAGGTGATGACGGGCTAATGCTAACATTCTGCATCACAGGAGAATCAGTATTGACTGATGAACTATTGACTGTTACATTGAAATGCTGGCTCTCGTTCTCAGGAGCGTTCTCACCGATACCTGTCGCGAAGAACTCTGTGGTTGTATCATTAACATCTACAACCGTCCATGAGATAATACATGAATCTTTCTTCTGCATATTATTAAGACACGGTGTATTATCAGCGGTTGCAGGATTATGTGAAAGTGTGTAGAACGGTTTATTGGGTTGCGGTGATTCTGGTATGATGCCTTTGCCATGTTGATTCTGTTGTTCTTGACCAAAACTTAATAATTTATTATGCTCTGAATAATAGGAAGTCTTAATCCAAGCACTAGTCCGTGGAATGTCTGACACCCTAAATTCATCAATATAACCACGATAATAGAAATATCCTGCTAAGTCAGTTGCACCAATGAAGAAATCTTCTGATAAATTCATAAGACAACTACTACTAAATCCACCTGACTTCACGATTTTAGTATCACGATAAACCTTACCAAAATTGCCTGAATTACTCCATGTAAATGACCAGTACTGCCACGCATTTGGAGTATATGAAAAGCCAGACATGGAATTGCATGGATGTGGATATCTATAATACATATATGTGCCTCCTCCTGTCCTAGTAAACTCAAACAATTTACCTGATTGCCTGATACCCCATGGTGCTGAATAAGTATTTTGGGAACCATCAAAGTTAGCATAGAGTTCTATCGTACCTTCGTATTCATCAAATTCACCTAACATAGAAGATATCCTAACATAATCACTTGAACCATCAAAATATAACCCATTATCTATAAATGAAGATGTTGTATATGTATTACCATGTACAATGCCGTCGTTATTGTAAGGAGATGAATCCTTAATCTTATCATTTTCCACTGAATTCATATGATATACTGTGATATAATGATTACTCCAAACGTCATTTGCATTTTGTGCATCCTGTGCATTTGGGTTATCATAATACATATAAATCATCGTATCTTGTGATGAGCTTATCAGTGGCACTTTCACCCAAACATAAGCCTGTTCTGATGTCTGGTTCCATGATTCAATCTCATATGATAATGATTGAGTTTCAGTTGAATCAGTAAATCTGATATCTTCACCATTAGATTGTGTTTTTGAGAAGTCAAAGTTGGACGAATTTAACTTTATTAGGATTGGGAAATCTGTCAGATCAGAATCTACTTTATCATGATCAATCGTGATATTCATCTTATAATTCCAATCATCATACAACCCAGGCGGATCCAATGTCACATTGACATCACCACAGTTGTGAGTGTGGCAGGATACATTCATCCTAACCTCAAACAATGAACCTGATGGAATTGTTATATCACTAGTCGGCTCGACGAGGTCTAATATGAGAGTACCTTGACATTCGGGTCTACCATAACAGTCCGGATCATCACAATCGATCAGACCATCATTATCATCATCTATTCCGTTTGTACAGTTCTGTTCACGGCAAGAATAATAACAGTATCCAGAGGGATTGGAGACATCACATTTGTTGTCTTGGAAGGTGTTGTTGGTGGATGATACCTCGGTTATATCTCCTTCAGGCACAGACTGGGAAGGTGATTGATCCCAACCATTGCCACAGATGACATTGTCACGGATTGTGTTGTTCATAGAATTGTCATACAGTAGAACACCAAAATATCTATTATTAAGTATAGAATTGTCCTCTACTAACGAACTGTTAGTTCGGTAGAGATAAACTCCAACACCATATACTTCATCTGCACACGGTGGAGATGCAGAATTATTAATAACTGTGTTGTTTAGGATTGAGATGTTAACACCCCTATCAATAACCAGCCCAAACGCGTTATCCTTGAACTCTGAATCCTGAATAATTGAATCATTTGTTAGGTAAACTACCACGCCATTAGACTGTGTTACATTGAGGTTAGAAATAACCAAATCTTTAGAACTGTCTATATTTAACATGTTGTTATAATTCAAACCTTTCAAACTAATGCTGTTAATCGTTCCTGTAACATTACACAATAAAACCTCAGTGTAAGTGTTATCACTGAGATTGATAGTTGTATCACGAAGGATTAAGATAGGTAAGTCATTAGAGCCAGTGAGAGTAAGGTTATTACCTAGTCGACAATTCCAATCCTCTACATCTACAAAACAGTTATTCTTGAAAGAGGATTTGATTATGTGGACTTTATCTTTGAGTGAAGTGCTTGGGCCATGCAATCCTACGATATTATCATGCGAATAAACCGAATCAATAACTATCTCTGGGAGATAACAAGTAGTACCTGCAGGTACTGAAACAGGTCTTCCCAATTCGCTGATACCATTTTTAAATCCAGAAACCTCACAATTCTTAATGGTCTGGTATAAAGTCGGACCAGTATAGTTGTACTCACATATCTGGCTGTATCTTATTCCATAACCCTTTTTATTATTACCTATCAGATGCGCACCTGCACAGTCTAAAGTACAATTTGTACAGTTCATGATGATAAA
>JAGGTN010000030.1 GCA_021163645.1 Microcaldota archaeon
ACCTTAGCTTTACAGACAGATAAAACGCATATAGAATCGCAAACGCACTAACGAGAATAGAGCCATATATGATCATATTATCATTACTCTCAATCATTCCTCTCACCTCAAATTCCCATCCATTTCTCCACTTACATATTCAATCAAAATCAATACAATCAAAAATTTACTCACCTCCAAATCAGAAATAAATCTTTTATGCGTATTATAGGTTTATTTTTATTACCAACTATTCTTTTAAACTTTATTATACCATAAAATATTAATTTGGATGATATTTTTAGGTGATATTAATGACAGATAAAAAAAAGGAACTAATTAAAAAGATTGAAAAGGAATCATCAAAAGGGATTTCAGTTAAGGGAATTACTGGCAAACCTTCTACATTGGTCAATAAAGGCAAGATGAAATTGTTAGAATCGTATTTCTTTAAGAGCGAGAATATTCCTGTGAATATTAAGATTATAGACAGAGGGGACTATGTGCCTTATTACGTAGTGGTCATACCAGGCTTAGCAGAAGGTACAAAAATCGTACTTAACAGGCTCAAAGGTGAATTGGTGACTAATGTCGAACTGGATGTTTCAGACATACTGGACCCAAAAAAAGCGCCACTCGTTAAAAAGAAATTTACAAAGAGAGCAATACAACTGTTAGAAAAACATTTCCCCAATCTATCTCCTGATACAAAATTAGTTTTAGCATCATATTTAATTCAAAACACACTTGGGTTAGGAGATCTTGAAGCGCCTCTAAATGATGACAATAACGAAGAGATCGTTATTAATTCGTCAACAGAGCCTGTTTGGGTATTCCATAAGAAATATGGATGGTGTAAGACAAACATAAGAATCGCAAGCGAAGAGGCAATATATGATTATGCATCGTTAATCGCAAGAAAAGTAGGTAGACAAATTAATGTTTTAAATCCATTATTGGATGCACACCTTCCTGGTGGTGAGAGGGTTAATTCCACTTTAGCACCAGTATCAAGCCATGGTAATACAATAACCATTCGTAAATTCTCAACTAATCCGTGGACTATTCCTTTGTTGATAAATATGAATTGTATCACGCCAGAACTCGCTGGACTTATTTGGTTATCAATCCAGAATGAATTATCTTTATTAATATCTGGCGGTACTGCGTCAGGTAAAACATCTTTCCTAAACGCAATATCTGCATTCATACCTCCAACACATAGGATTATCTCTATAGAAGATACACGAGAGCTTACATTACCATCATTCCTTCAATGGGTGCCGATGGTTACCAGAGAGCCTAACCCAGAAGGCAAAGGTGAAGTGACTATGCTTGACCTGATGGTGAACGCATTACGTATGAGGCCCGACCGAATAATCGTTGGTGAGGTACGAAGACAGAGAGAAGCAGAGGTTATGTTTGAGGCAATGCATACTGGCCATTCTGTTTACGCAACATTGCATGCGGATAACGCAGAGGAAACAGTATCACGGCTTATCAACCCACCAGTGAACATACCTAAAAGCATGTTGGATGCGTTGTCTGGGATTGTTGTACAGTATAGACATAGGCGTCTTGGAATAAGGAGAACATTGGAATTTGCAGAGATTACAAAAAAAGGAGATGCCAATGTACTTTATAGATGGGATGTGAGGACAGATAAGATAAAAAAAGTAGGTGTTATGGATAGGATTGCAAAAACCCTTGAATTATATGCAGGGCTTAGTGAAAAGGAAATAGTTGATGATATTGATGAAAAAGCAAGAATTATTAAATGGATGGCTAAGAATAATTATACAAAAGTAGATGAGGTTGGTCATATTGTCGCAAGGTATTATATATCACCAGATGATGTGCTCAGTGCAATGAGAAAAAAGAAGAGGTGGGATTTTGGAACTGTATAAAAGAGGTATGTTTGATTACAAAGAACTCGTTGATGAAATCAATAGTATGATTAAGAAAAGCATAAAACCAAAAAAGATAGATATATCATTAAATAATAAAAGAAGCATTACTATGCATATACCCATGAAGTACTCTAGTATGCTGAATGAATACAGAAAATTGATAAAAGTCCAAAAGGCAAAGATGTTATTATTGCATTCGAAGCAAAAAGAGCAATTGGCGCCTGCTCAATTATTAGACAAAGGTGCCGGCGAAGGTGCTGTATCTGAAAAGATAATACCTGAAAATAAGCTTGCAGAGGAAGTATCTGTGAGCGATCTTCTGGCAAGGATAAGGGAAAGAAAAGCAAAGAGAATGAAGAAAAAGAAAAAAACCGTTCTCTCCTATGATGAAGAAATGAGAGAGATTTCTTATATAAATTCATTGGATGATGATAGAATATTAACCTATGCACAAGAGCATTTACCTAATACATATAATGCATTTCTCCAGAGTGCAATCTCCAAGGAGGCTTTTCGCAATAGAGTTAAATATCGTATGGCTTTAGATTATGGTATCTCTGAAATCACTGCATCAAAGCATTTCACTAATATAATTAATGATGGAGAAAGTAAATGATTGGTGATTATATGGCAAAGGCAGGAAAACCAAAAAAACAGGAAAAGGTGGAAGTTGTTCATCCGACAGTAACGACACCCATAAGAGAAAAATACATAAAACGAACTAAAAGAATAAATAAGATATTCTATAGCATAGCCGAACAGTTTCCAAATCTCAAGGTAAAATTGATGATGGGGAAGATGAAATATAGCCCTGCAGAGTTTGTTAGGAAATCAATATACGCAGCGCTAGCATATGCTATCATGCTATCAATCGTCTTATTTTTAGTTTTCTCAAGGTTTGATATTAATCTATGGTATCTTGCTATTACAGGACCAGTGTCATTTTTGTTTTTCTTTTGGATGTGGATGATGCTTCCTGATGCTAAGATGGTGAGTAGAGCAAAGAAGATTGATGAAGAGGTAGTTTTTGCAGGTAGACATCTGGTTATTGCATTACGAGGAGGGATCACTCTATTTGATGCATTGGTAAGTGTATCTTCTGATTATGGTGAGGTGAGCAAAGAATTTCATAAGATAGTTGAAAGGATTAGTTTGGGCGAATCGCCAACACAGGCTATTAGAGAAATTGTTGCGCAGTGCCCATCAAAATATTTTAATCGCATAATGCTTCAAGTTGTCAATTCAATAGTATCAGGATCTGACCTTGCAAACTCGTTAGATGCTGTATTAGATCAGGTTGCAACAGAACAGATAATCAAGCTAAAAGAATATGGACAAAGATTAAATCCATTAAGTATGTTTTATATGCTTTTTGGAATAGTATTCCCTTCTTTGGGGATAGTATTCATAACTGTTATATTATCCTTTACGGGCGGAGCAGCGGTCACTGCGCTTGGTGGATATTTATTGCCTAGTATGTTAATTATACTGATAGCAATACAGTTTATTTTCCTGACGGCAATCGAATCAGGAAGACCGAAATTCATGATATAAAGAGTTATTTTATAGAGGAGATAACATGGGAATATATGATTCAATAGGAAGGTTGACATCTCGGGGGAAAGTACTGAAAATGAAAAAAGAACTAGATGCAGCTGGAATTAACGTTTCTGCAGAGACGTATCTTGGATTCCTTACTGTTGTTGTGATATTAATATCGCTTATGCTAACCTTCTTCATAGTGATGAATGATATCACATTAAAATATCTGCTTAGATTCACTGAATTGATTGGGATAAGTAAAGAACAAAAATTGTTCGGAGCAATGGTCTTAGTTTTTGCTTTTATAATCTCTTTGATAGTTACCTATCTTTCTGTCAAGGTGTTTAATTATGTATTATTAAGCATGAGGAAAGATAGTAGGAGAAAAGCGGTTGAGCAGGTCCTTCCTGACTTTTTATTGCTTTCTTCAGCTAATGTCCGTGCTGGTATGACTATTGATCAGGCGCTATGGTACGCAGCAAAGCCAGAATTTGGCCTTTTATCAGAAGAAGTTACAGTTCTTGCCAAAAGGTCTTTTGCTGGAGAACCTATTGATAAATCCTTGGACAGTCTAGCATCTCGTTTTGACTCAAGGGTATTAAAACGGGCTGTTGCATTGGTTAAACAGGCATTAGCATCAGGTGGGGAGATTGCAAAGGTACTTGAAAAGACTGGGGAGGACGCACGAAAAATGCAGATTCTTAGGAAGGATATCGCTGCTTCACTATTAATGTATGTAATTTTCATCGCATTTGCATCTGCGTTTGCCGCGCCATTTCTTTTCTCAGTCGCCCACCAACTTGTTGAAAGATTGGAAACAGTGTTTGCACAGATTCCTAACGTTAATATTCAAGAAATGACGCAACAATTATCATCAATGGGCGGTACCACTCGTACATTCATAAATATACAAATCTCATCTCTACCTATTACATCAAAATCATTCTTTATGTTTTCAGTCGTCATGCTCGTTGTGACTGTGACTTTCTCATCGCTTATAATCGGTGCTATTCAAAAAGGTTCAAAAAAAGAAGGTCTTAAATATCTACCACTATTGCTTATCGTATCGGTTGTTGTGTATATGCTTACAAATGGAGTATTATCTACAATATTAAAATATATCACAATATAGTTTTGAACAGAGAGGTGCATTGCTTTTGAACAGTATGATTCATTCTTGTAATCAGAGGGATTGCAACTGTTAAATTAAATATTATTAAATTCGTTAGGGGGTTAGAAAACGATGGATTTAAATATATTAGAAATAGATGCATATCAATACATGATTCCAATCCTAATTCTCATCATTTCAGGAATCATAGCTAAATTAGTATTTTCTATTATAAAGGGATCTATCAAGAAGTTCGCAGAAAGGACAAAAACAGAATTAGATAATCTTATTTTAAACTATGTAGAAAAGCCGTTCATACTCATAATATTGTTATTAGGAATAAGATATAGTTTTAGTTTCATCAATATCAGCGAAGGAGCAACACATATTATCAACAATATCATCTACATCTCATTAGTCTTAGATATTTCATGGTTTATAATAGGATTGACAAATGCATTGTTTGAGAATTACTTCTCTAAAATAACAAGAAAAACCAAAACAAAATTAGATGATATGTTACTTCCAATCATGAAAAAAGTGATCACCATCTCAATATTCCTGATAGCAATCATGGTTATATTATCTAATTTTGGATATGATATAACCGCTTTGCTAGGTGGTGTTGGCATAGTAGGGATTGCTCTGGCAATGGCAGCACAAGATACGATAAAAGATATCTTAGGCGGAATGACAGTTATCACAAACAGGCCTTTTGAAATAGGCGATGCAGTAAATATTGATGGTATAGGGGGGATAGTAGAAGAGATAAGTATAAGGTATATTAGATTAAGAACATGGAGTGGCACTATTGTGACCATTCCTAATTCGAAACTTGGTGCAACGAATATTGAGAATTATTCAAAAGCAAAGGAGAGAAAGATTACCATAGATATTGGGGTAACATATGAAACGCCTGCAAAAAAGATTGAGCTGGCGATGAAAATATTAAAAGAGATAGCTAACTCTGAAAAAGGTATTGAAAAAGAGAAGACACAAGTATACCTATCTAAGTATGCTGATTCAGCCATCATCTTACGTCTTTACTATTATATGAATAAGGAAGGTATTAAAGACTTCTTCGGGCTTCAGCATAGAATTAATCTTAAGATTAAAAAGGAATTTGATAAAAATAAGATTGATATGGCATACCCAACACAGACAATATATCTGAAAAAATAATTTATTAAAATTATAAAATAAATTACAAAACCAGTTATGTTAATTTTGCAAAATTGTAAATTTCAGTTATTAATCGATAGCATGTGAATATTTAAATTTATGAGCATTTTATTGCTGTATAAAGGGTTAATACAATCAAAAATGTCTTAGTTTTACGATGTAGATATATTATTATATTATTTTGAATAAAGATTATTTTGAATAAAGGAGAAAACTTTAAAAACATTTCTTAATATATGGAATATATTATTTTGATGTGTGTTGAAGCGCAAGAGGACATTTCGGGTGCTCTTGGAAAGAGTGCGACTATGGCAGCCTCTGTCAGGTTTTTGGCCATTAATATGGTGACTGGACTTTATCTCACCATATGAAACCCAAACCTGTTAAGCGATGCTGTAGCGCTGGGAAGATAACCTTTAAAATAAGCTAGCGGGTTAGGATTCAGGCTAGCATTATTTAAGGCACTTCCCACCCGTGTCCAGATATTGCGCCTCAATTTTGACCTTCTTTTTCGATTGTATTTAACTTAATTAAATGATTGAGTTAATTGCTGAACTGAAAATTTAACTAAATTTTTACAAATTAAGTATTTAGCATCTTAATCAATCCCAAAAAATAAACCAATCACCAACCAACCAATCAAACAAAAAGAACAAACCAATCAAACCAGAAAACCACCCCAAACAAAAAGAACAAACCAAACCAACCCAATCCATCCAATCCCAACCCAATCCCAAAAAAGAACAAACCAAGCCAACAAAAAACAAACCAAACAAAAACCAAACCCAACAAACCAAATAAATCAACCCAAACAAGCCAAGCCAATCCCAAGCCCAAAACAAGCCAAAAAAATCAAATTGCATAGCTCGGTTTTAGTTAGTAAAAAGGTAAGATAGAAATAAAAACAACAGAAGTAGAAATGTGAATTTAAATTTATGAACATGTTATTGGCAGAATAATATGAACACAAATAAAGGAAAGACTTAAAATATTTATTCTCTTCTTTTTTGATTTAATAATAACTGAATTTGTAAATTTAAGATTTATCAAATAACCCCACTCGCTCAATGATAATCTTGTCATTTACTTTTCTCTGTTCTATAATAACAATCCTCTTTTTGAACATTGGCGCATCTAATACCAATGATTCATATTCACCTCCTTCGCCTGCGATGTTTAGATTATATCTTTTGTGCAGTCTAACTAATTCATCAATATCCTCCTCTGTAATCAACCTACCTAACCATGAATCATCCAATCCTTCAGCAGCAACAGTTGTAAAAATAATCTTAAATCCATCTTTCAACAAGGATATCATTTCGTTCCTCTGATCCATATGCCATAATGGAGCATAATGTTTAATCCCTAATCTCTTGCAAATATCATCTATTCTTTTTTTCTGATATTCCGAAAATAATGCACCAGTGCATATTCCATTAATCTTATATCTTTTGATGGCTTTCTGTATGGCTTTTTCGAGGTCTTTAAGCTCTTCTTCTTTTCTACCACTGGTTTTCATTTTAATCAGAGGGATTCTGATGGCTTCTGCCTGAATCTCTGCCAGTTCTATTGTTGGCGTGTGAAACATGTATGAGTATTGATTTTCACTATATATAGTAATCAAGCATACGATGTCATAACCTTTATTCATCAATCGATACAGCGCGTAAAGTGAATCCTTTCCAGTGCTTATCAACGCACCTATCCTTACTGTGTATAATGTCTTTACATATTCTGATTTATACTTGAATCCGTTCTTTTTTGCGATTCTTTCAATTGCTTTATCAATCCCACTTCCATATTGTGCAGCGATCTTCTTACGCCATGCATATTTTTTTGGTACGCCTAACTCGTCTGCCGTTTTACGCAGGATGAATTTTTTGTATCCGTTTTTAATCTTGTATTTGCCGGGAATAGTGAGCGCATACTTGATCAGATTATCGTCAAGGAATGGCAATGCAAGTTTCAATTTAAAATGTTTTGCGATTGCTTCATCCCGCTCAATATCCCGCTCTTTTATACTATTTAATCCTCTCCTACATTCTTCATTGATATCCTCTGCTTTGAGATGCCTTGTATAACCGGCGAATATCTCTTCACTCCCCAAACCTGAGAATAATAATGTTACTCCATCTGCATGTGCTTTCTTGCATGATGAATAGAACGTTGTCCCAATACTCAATTTGATAAGATCGTTATCCTTTATTATCTTAGCAACCCGTTTGATATCATTTTCAACAGCTTTGTCATCTAGTTCGCTTACTTTCAGTTTCAATCCTAATTCTCTTGCTGCGTTGAGGGCTGCTGTAATATCTTTTATCTTCTCTTTATTTTTTATTTTATTCTTCTTATCTCTCTTATTCTTGCTCCTACCTTTTACACCTGTTACATAGCATGTAAAATCAAACCTGTTATCCTTTAACACCTTTGCGATTATTGTTGAATCAACCCCACCAGAGAACAACACACCGAGTTTTTCCTTGCCTTTACATTTTTGGTTTGCGAGCCGGATAATTGTTTCAGTAATGATTTTTTTAAGTGTGTGGGCATATTCTCTTTCGGATAGGGAATAATGTCCTTTAGAAGATTCTCCCTGGTACTCGTTAGATTGGTATCCATTATATTGAGACATATTAGAATCAGATATCATCATAAATATTTACATAGAGAATTTTTTAATGATTATCATAAGATTTTCTTATATCTATGGCTTTTGAATCATTATCATGAATAGATTCTTTGGTACTATCAAACCTTTTTTTTCTGTCCATGATTTCAATTCAGTAATAGAAACGGGTCTTTTACCGTTTGTTAACCAGTACAACTCTAATATTTTCTTGTATGCCTTTCTTGCTAATGTATTATTTCCTTTTAATTTATTATTTGCTTTATCTAAGCTTATTCTGATTAACGTATCCCAGTCCAATTCAGATTTAACACATATCTTCTCGGATGATGGTAAGTCATATCGTGAAGCAAACTTATCCCAATCATCTTGTTTAGGTAGATATCCATTCATATCTAGGAAGAATAGCAAAGCATCAACTGTGCCCCGAGCTGAACGTTTACGTCTGATGCCATTAAATATTTTTAGATAATTCATTTCATATTTCTTTGCTATGTATGAGAATTCTTCTGGTTTTTTACACATCCTAGGTCCATAGCTTTTCCGTTTTCTTTTTTTTCGAAAGGATTCTTCTACATGTGGAGGGCCGAATGCTTTCGGATTATTCATTATCATTGATGCGTATGCCTGTGCGTCTTCGTAATACACTCCAAAATAACGGAACTGTTCAGGGAGAGGATATAATAATGAATTGTTATCTAACCATCTCCTGTATTCTTCCTTTGATGGTATATGCTTAATCCCTGTCCATTTGATACATTTATATACTAATCTTAATACATCATTTCTTGTTAGCCCGCTCAATCTTATCTTATCTCTTCTCCTTCTCATTTCTTTTTCATCGTTTGGATTTTTTGTATAATACATATAAATAATATTCATCTTTTTATTTAAAAACATTCTTCTTAGGTTGTATTGTCATTTTTGGAACTAATGATATCTGGTAGAATCAAAAAGAAAACCTTCATACTAAATTCAATGTTATCAACAAAAAAGATTAGATTTATTTTTAGAAAACACCGGGAAATGAATTATCAAACCATTAAATAACTATATTAGCAAAAGCCAGCAAATCAGTTTTTATAGAATAATAAAAGGATGCAAATAGGTTATATATCATAAAGTAAGATAATACATCAGTAAAAAAGACAGAAAAAGGAGAACAGCACAACCTATTAAACAATTGAAAAAGTAATAAAAATAAAGATATTCTGCATCAACATAAGATTTTCTACAGAGCCATTTAATTACAGAATTTCCCAATTCAGTTATCTAGAGACATAACTCGCAAATTTATCTAAAAATGAGCCTTTTCTTATCTTCTTAATTATACCAGGCATAATCTCTAATACCTTATCGATTTCTTCATTGGTATTGAACCGGCTCAGTGTTAATCTAATACTATTTTTAATATCCGCATCTGTCAGTCCTATTGCTTTTAATACATGACTTGGTTTTGACGACCTAGCAGAACACGCAGATCCTGCTGATGTACAGACACGCTCGATATTAAGTATATTCCCAAGGGTTTCATTATTCACGTTTTTAAAGCGTATATTCACATTATTGCATAAACGCCAGTCGCCACGTTTGTTTTTATCAATCGCTGGACCATTAAGTTGGGTATCTGGTATTTCAAGTAATCCATTAATCAGTTTATTCCTCAATCTTTTCATGTATTGAATATGTTTTTCATCCATGCCAATCTTAACCGCCTCTGCGAATCCGACTACCCCAGAAACATTCACTGTACCAGAACGCATTCCGCGCTCTTGCCCACCACCATGCTGCCAAGGTTTTATGTTTGCTCCTTTTCTTATGTATAATGCGCCTACCCCCTTTGGTCCATGAATTTTATGGGCGTTGAGAGTCATTAAATCAATATTCTGTTTCCTGACATCAATATTTGTTTTGGTATAGCTTTGACAGGCATCAGTATGAAAATATACATTATTATCTCTGCATAATTTTCCTATCTCACCAATTTCTTGTATTGTTCCTATCTCATTATTACCATGGATAATGGAAACTAATATTGTATCTTTTCTTATTGCTTCATTGAGCTCTTCCACATCGATGAATCCTTCTTTATCTACATTAAGGTATGTTATCTCAAAACCCATACCTAATCCTTTTAGCCATTTACACGAGTTAAGGATACAATCATGTTCTATCTTAGTAGTAATAATATGTTTGCCCTTATCCATATTATTGAATGCAATACTTTTCAATGCCCAATTGTTTGATTCAGTACCACCAGATGTGAAAAAGATTTCACTGCGTTTCGCTCCGATTGATTTGGCAATTGTAGTTCTAGCATCTTCAAGTGCAATTGATGCTTTCTTACCTAGAATATGAACAGAAGCAGGGTTACCATATTCTGTTGTTAGATAAGGTGTCATTACTTTCAACACCTTTGGGTCTATCATCGTAGTTGCTCCGTTATCTAAATAAATTGCCTTCTCACGTTCGTTAAATTGATCTATCCCTAAAAACTTCATAATTTTGTTATATCTGTAAGTATTTATAAAGTTATCAATAAATCTCAGTATCAATTCTCATTAACTATTTTCTGTTCCATTGTTTTTTCCATAGTGCAAATTATTTGTATCAAACTTTGTTTGTGTTTGCTAGCTGTGAACTGAATGTTCATATTATTCTGCTGGTAACATGCTTACAAATTTGAATTCATATATCTCCATTCTATATAGATCTAAAATATATATTCGTATAATATCTTGTTCATGCAATCATACTCATACAATCCAGCCCCCACCCAATACTAAATCATCTTTATAGAATACAGCTAATTGTCCTGGTGCAACCGCCCAGATAGGTTTCTTCATAATCACAATTATGCTTGAATTTTTATTTGAATTTGGATGGATTGTACAAGGCAAGGGCTTCATTTTGTTCCTAACCATAACATCAGCATCAATAGGCGTTCGCGGTTTCGGTTTATCGATGGATACCCAATTCATACTGGATACGAAGAATTTATCTGTAAACAGTTCGTTTTTATTTCCTACTATTATCTTATTCTCATTAGCATTAATATCTATGACATAATATGCTTCTTCTGATGTTAATCCGATTCCTTTCCTTTGGCCAATGGCGAAATATTGGATCCCATTATGATATCCCAGAACCTTTTCATTTTTGCTTATAATTACTCCTCCTCTTTCTCCTATCCTCCCTCTCAAAAACCCTCTCCTGTTCTTTGTGAAGCAGAGGTCCATACTTTCGCTATCATATCTAACTGGAAGTTTGAACTTCTTCGCCAGTTCTTTTGTTTTATTTTTTTTCATGTAACCAAGAGGAAATATACAGTTGGCGATTTGGTCTTGAGTGAGCATAGACAATGCATACGACTGATCTTTGTTTTTATCTATCGCACGTTTGATCACCCATCTATCATTTTGTTTTTCTTTTATCACATAATGTCCAGTTGAAAAATAATCACTGCCCCTGAGAGCTTTGTTTAATAGAAAACCGAATTTTATTTTCATATTGCATACGACACAAGGGTTTGGAGTTCTACCTTGTTCATATTCTTCAATAAAATAATCGATTACATCTTTCTTAAATTCACTTCTGAGATCAATGACGTCTAAAGGAATGTCTAAGTAGTCTGTTACTCTCTTGGCAATCTTAATATCTATGTTGTTGTTTATGTGTTTCATCATAACTGCTCTCACGTTCGCCCCTGCTAATTTAAAGAGTAAAGCGGTAACAGAACTGTCAATACCTCCACTCACAGCAACAGCAATATCTTTATCTTTAACTGAACTTAGCAGATGGATTATTTCATTTGGTAAGTTAAGCTCATTAATATTAATGTTGATACCCATAAATATCTTTTAGTTAAAATGAGTTTTAAATTGTTTCTAAGATTTATCTAGAATATTTATCAATATAACTCATTATCTTATAAACGAGTTTGGCTGTTGTGAAGTTTGGATATGCTAATCCTTTGATTGGGCAGAGTTCAACAACATCAAATCCCACTACATTTTTTTGTTCGCAAATTGATCTTAGCAATGATAAAATCTCATACCAACCCAGTCCCCCTGGTTCTGGTGTGCCTACTGATGGCATGATGGATGGATCAAGAACATCCAGGTCTAATGTGATATATATGTTCTTTTTAGTATGTTTGATGATGTCTTTAATGGTTTTAGCATTTATCTTTTCATTTGCCCAAAATATTTGGATCTTATTCTTCTTAATATATTCCATTTCTTCTTCATCAAGGCTTCTTACTCCAACATGGATAGTATGGTCTGTTAGTTCTCTGATTCTTCTAAGTGTGCAAACATGGCTATATTTGTTATTTTCAAATTCATTTTTCATATCTGCGTGTGCATCTAAATGAACAATGGATAAGTTCTCTTTACCGAACACATCTAAAATGGCTTTAACTACACCAATACTTATTGTATGCTCTCCCCCTAATAATACAGGAATTTTTTTGTCGTCAAGTATTTCTCTTGTAACCCAGCTCACTTTTTCGATCATTTTTTCAGGCGATAATCTGTTGATGTTTTTAATACTCTGTAAAGTGTGAATCCCTTTCTCAGCAATGTTAGAATCTGTTTCATGATCATAGAGTTCTAAATCATAAGATGCTTTTATTATCGCTTCAGGACCTTTCTTTGTTCCTTTTATGTAAGTAGTTGTTATCTCGTAAGGTATTGGAAGAATAACAAATTTTGACGAATCATATTGTGAAAATTTTTTTTGTAGATAAGCAAAATTCATTTAAACACCGATTTATTTTCGTATCAAAATATTTAAAAGAACACGCATATTTAATAATATGATAAATTATAAGTTAGGGCTCGTGGCGCAGTGGTAGCGCGCCTGCTTTGCAAGGCACTTTTTTCTTTCTTGTAAGAAAGAAAAACCTGCACTAAAAAGAAAGAACACAAAAAGAAAGGACACAAAAAGAAATAACACAAGCAAAAAAAGGACACAACAAAAAAAGAACACAAGCAAAACCAAACCAACCCAAAAAAAGAACACAAGCAAAAAAAAGACACAACAAAAAAAATACATAACAAGTAAAGGACATGAAAAGAAAGAACACGCACAAAAATAAAAGACACGAAAAGAAGAGACAAAAAAATAGGGCAGGAAAAGAAAAAAAGAAAAAATAAGAAAATAAAAAAATAAGAAAAAGAGGATTTGCAAGGTTTGTAAATAATTTTGTAGTTGCATAATAAGAAAGTGCCTCAGAAAAATCGTGACCTCGCGATTCAAAAAGCAGGAGGCCGGGGGTTCAAATCCCCCCGAGTCCATTACACGCACTTTTTCTTTCGGTGTTGCCTCGCAACATCCAAAGAAAACCTGCACTAAAAGAAAAGAAAAAAAGAAAGACAGACAAAAGCATGCAATAAAAGAAATGAAAAAGAAAAACACTTCTAAAGAAAACCTGCACTAAAAGAAAGGAAAAGAGAAAAGGAGCATACTAAAAGAAATGAAGATAGAGATACACAAGCAAAGAAGAGAAAAAATAAAAAGAAATAGCAAAAAGGGCATAGAAAAGAGGATATAAGAATATAAGAATGATACATGGTGACTGTGATGGATAAAGAAGATGTAAAAGGGAAAAATAAAAGAAAAGGAGAGAAGAACATGAAGAAAGAGAAAATATCTAATCTATTTGATGATATAATCAATCTATCGGTTAAGACAGGGATATTTTATCCTTCTTGTGAAATATATGGTTCGCTTGCTGGATTCTATGATTATGGTCATTTGGGAGCGATTGTTAAGAGAGAATGGGAGGGTAGATGGAGAGAATATTTCCTCAACCTACATCATAATTTCTGGGAGATAGATGGTAATACCATAATGCCGAGAACAGTGTTTATAGGATCCGGGCATCTTAAGAATTTTGTTGACCCTCTTGTTGAATGTAAGAAATGCAGGTCTCGCCATAGGGCGGATCATTTGATCGAATCAGAACTAGGTATCAAACATGCAGAAGATCTCACTATTGATCAGATGAATGAACTTATCAAAGAGCATAATATTAAATGTCCAGAATGCGGTGGTGATCTGTCAGTCATTCAATGGTTCAACATGATGTTTGACCTAACAGTAGGCCCATCATTAGGTGAACTCAAAGGATTTATTAGAGATGCTGAAAAGTCTGGTAATATAGATATTAATAAATTACGCGAGGTTTATGA
>JAGGTN010000053.1 GCA_021163645.1 Microcaldota archaeon
TATATTTTGCTTAATTCTCAATATAGGCAGAAATATGAACAATACCAAGGGAATGTATCTGTCTCGCTAGATACAGTAAACAAATTAGTAAACCACGTATTTGCAGCTGTTAATAACGAACTGAATGATTTGGAAAATAAGGGCGTAAATTATGAAGGTTATAACGGAAAGGCGAAGGAAATTTATGAGAGCGTTGAATCGTTTAGGTCTGGTGATAGTTCAAATCCAGATGTGGTATATTATAATAATGTGATAGGGTTAGAAGAGAGAGTGTATAAGTATTATTTAGAAATGTATTCTTCGCCTAGAGATTATCTCTCTCTGAATTCTGATCCGCCACAATGTAACTATGTTAAATTAATGGTATTAAATAATGATAGTTTGTTTATAAGAGGACTTATCATGTATTCAAAACTCAAGAATGCGGAGAATATTATGGAACAGGAATATCAGAACCTAAATGATACATATGATAATCTTAACAAAGAACGAACAGATCTTTACAACGAGAATGAGTGGCTTAGTTCTATCACAGATACTAAAATCCCAGTTGAGGTTAAATTAAGAGCCCATGAATATCTTCCAATCAATGATTTTGCCCCAGACACTATCCAGGGATTTCTAGAAAAATCAAATAATGAATCTGCCCAAGCTAGAGCTTATCACGATGAAGCAGATTCTGTGCATAAGAGTAAGGAGTATGAGTATTTGGGTAAGGCATACGAGGATATGATGTTGGCTAATAGATTCATGAACCAATCAATAATGTCATTATATGATGCACAGAATGCGAGTGATGTCTTAATCAGAACAATCAAAGAGTTATATAATGAAAAGAAAGATGAATGCCAATCATATTCAAATTCAGCGAATGAAAATATAAAATATATATTGCTAAATTATCTCAATACTGCGAATGATTTAGCGCATGATGGTTCTGATTCTGAGGAGACCTATAACAATTATCTCAGTGCATATAATCAATTGAAGAATTGCATTGATGTGGCTAAATCAGGGAAACCAAAAACATATCTTGGAGAGGATGTACTCAACGAACTTAAAGAAGCAATAGATAATGCCAAAAAAGATGGTCTTGATGTATCCAGTGAGGAAGAATGGTATAATAACAATGAAGGATTGAACCTTTCTCAGGAACAATTGCTCATGCTCTCTCAAACTGCAAATAATGAGATTCAGAGTATCTGTTCAAAGGCAAAATCAGAATACTCAGACCTCCCAACTCTGCGCAGTCAGATATATGATATCCTAATAGAGATTTCTCCTTACAAGTCAGTAACTAGTTCATGGGATAAGTATCATAAATATGATAAGTATTTCGATTCATCTTCTATCATATGCCCTGACGCTCTTGGTCATCTATCCAAAATAAGAAAAGATTATTCATCATTATTATCATCGTTGAATACTAAGATGTCATCGGCATTGGATAATTTATTATCTTCATCTTCACATTATAATATCCAAGTCGAAAGCAATCAAACTCCTATCATGGACCGTCCAGTTCATATGACTGCACGAATAGAGGTTACTAACCCAACGGACTTGGCAGGCAAAGCGGTTCATGTTAAGATACCATTTGATTATGAAGTTTATGACTCTGATGTGGTAAATAGAACTGAGGGAATAGGATACATCTCTAAGACAGGCAGTCATCTGGGATTTGATATCTCTCAGGTCGACCCGCATAAAACATATATGCTAACGTTGGGATGGGACGAGTTGGTATGCACATCAACGAAAAGAGAAGACAAAATTACCTCTGCTGATGTTTCAACAGCTGTTGGTGAGAGAACAGTTACGTACAGTTGCGAAAGGCCGGTTGATAGGATATTTTCGTATGAGAATCTAGGTACTGATTTTATCAATGTTGATTGTGATTCCAGTTCAGGTATAGATGTGGTAAACCGAACATCTATTAGGCTAACGCTTGATAATATTGCTAAGGGTAGAGGTCATAAATATACTGTTTTCTTCTATGTTGGTGCACCATATAACATGTCAAAAGGCAATGTCTCCTCATCAGAAACACAAGGCATTATTGATGTAGGTTATAATATATATGTTAATGACATTAAAGTCAAGTTAAAGTCATTAAGGGTATGCATCAATGATGAGATAGGTAATAGTACGTCTGTTAGTAAATTCTCTATCAAGCCGATGACTACTGCAAAAGCGACCTCAGTCACTTACACAGTCAATAATAATATATTATATTATTGTTTTACAATTGATACTATTAATCCGGGCGAAGAATATTCTTATCATGTGAATTACCAAGTGGATAACTGCGAACAGTATGCAACCATGTTGTATTTAGCGCTCAATAGCGAAATCATAGGTTCTGGAGAACAAGAATTGATAGATAAACTCAATCAGGCGAAAGAGTATCTTGATTCTGGCGAATGTGCAAAGGCATCCAAGACGTTACTTGAACTCAAGGATATGTATGAGCAATGGTCGAAACAGTCAGGTATTGATAAAGAGATATTTGATAATAATATTGACGATGTTAATGATACCGTTAATAGCCTGATGGATATTGCTGAAATATTATATACAAATAATCTGACCGATGAAGCAGATCAAATATCTGAAAGGTATAATAATTCAATATCTATGCTTAATGACGCGTTGGATTATTATAATTCTGGCCAATATGGAGAGGCTGTCAATAGTATGTATAGTGCATCGTCTAATGCCACAATAGATCTCTATACTATATTATCCGATGCACGGGATAGATTGTCAAATGAAAGGAATTCTTTATGGTCGTCATGGATATCTCTTGGTGTTGAGAATGATTCAATAGTTGACCTATTCGGTCAGGTTGATGATAAACTGGCTAGTTTGAGATCTTCAAGGTTGAGTGAGGATGACTTGCCATTGTTAGGAGAGATCTCTACAATGCTTGATACTATCAAGGAGGCGATAGATTCTAAGAGTTCAGGTTCTGTTACTGAATTGATGAAGAGAATAGGATATATTCAATCAATGGTTAATGATGATATAACACCGTTGTTGGATGATTATAAAAAAGTGTATTGTGGATTGAATAAGTTTAAACCTAAACATGCACCCATGCCGGTATTTACTGTTAAAACTAGCAATGTGGAAAAAGCCTTGTCATCCTCATTGAAAAAATTACCTGAACTCAGATTAAAATTATCTGATTGTGATGAAGAATGTATAAGGAAAACAACTGGGAGCCTGAATGAGTTGGAAAATGATGTTAATAAGACATATTCAAAGTTGTTAATGGCAATGAATAATATTAATAGGACTATTGCAAATAATATTAATACCTCTGAGGAAAGTATCCCACATCTTAAGGAAAAAGGTAAAAGCACAACTCAGGTGACCGAATATATAAATGATGCCCAGTATGCTCTTGCTTCTGGTGATATGGTTAAGGCATTTAAGGACAGTTCAAGGGCTTATGACTTAGTTTTTGATCTGTTAAGTTCAACCACTGATGAAAATGATTTCACTGTCTTGATATTTGGGATCGTGATTATCATCGGTGTTGGGGTGCTTGTGTATGTGTTTAAGCGATTCATGCCGATTGAAAAAGGTAAAGGAAAGGAAGGCAGAGATTATGGAGTTTTGAAAAGGCTTGGAGGAATAGGTGGAGAAAGAAGAAGTGAAAGAATAGAAAAGAGAGAAGAAATAAAGAAACGTAGATTAAGATCTTATAAGTATTTTAAGAAAAGAAACCAAAGAAACAAAGATTAGAATAGCGTATAAAGCATAATCACATCAGCCAATAGCATGCTCATAAATTTAAATTCGTGTGTTCCTATTTTCTTATTGAGTGTTTAATGTTTTACAATGTATGAGTTTTTGAGTCAGTGTGTGAAATAATAAATAACATCATTCAAGAAAGGTTATTTAATTAGAGTGCATATAAAGAACAATCATTTAAAAACTTTTATTCCTTAAAACATAAGAAAAGTAAATGTTAGGTGAATGATAATAGAATCCAGAGAGGGTATAAGATGAAGCAAAGAAAAGGTTTTATATTTATAATTATTAGTTTTATGGTTCTAATTAGTGTTGTATATGCAGCAACCGCTGATTTAGAAACTACATTGGTAAATATATGTAACTCGTTGTTTGATATAATTCCATCAATTGCGTTTCTCTTAGTTGCAACAGCAGCAGTGGCGTATGCGGCTGGTAATTTGATGACTTCTGAAATGCGCGCAAGGGCACATGTATGGGCGATGTCCTGTCTCGTGGGCGCGATTATTGGTGGGGTTATATTAATGGTCGTGCCAACCTTATTGGGAGCGCTCATTAAAGCAGGTGGTATTACCCCATCAAATTTAGACAGCTTAAGCGGTTCTTGCGGTGATAGGATAAAACAGATATTGAGTTAAACTATCTGGGTATTTTTGAGTTTATTGAAGGTCTTTGAATGAGTTTATAATTTTGATGAATGAGGTCAGAGTGGAAGAATCCAAACAAAACTTAACGTAAAAAATAAAAGAGCAGGAAATTGTAATGGGCGCGAGTGAGAAATAAAAAATAAATAAGCGATAGCTGAGGATTAAGTAGTGAGTAAGGAAAAGGTGTATAAATGCGTGAGTACAAAAAAGTAATTTTACTCTTTTTTCTGGCTGTATTTATGAGATTGATATTCCTATCAGTATCTGGTTATATACATGTATTCCCTGATGCTTCTTTATTCTACGAGATGGCGCGCGGGTTTGCCAATGGTGATTTGAGCGATTATTACAATACATGGCAAGGGCATCAATTTCCTCTTTATCCACTAATATTATCCTTGTTTGTAAAGTTAGGTGTTGGGCTTGAATCTATTGTATGGTTTAATGTAATCTTATCTAGCTTAGTGGTTATCCCAGCTTATCTGATGTCTAAGAATATTAAGCATGAGATATTTGGAGTATTATTCGTTATCTTAGTTGCTCTAAGCCCTGTTATGAATTATACTGCTACAATTATGGCTGAAAATCTTTTCATACCTTTATTCTTATTCACTTTTTATTTTCTTGATAAATGGAATAAATCCAAGGAATTGTATGATAAAGATTTAGTATATTTCTTTATCTTTTTCGTACTCACAGCTCTCACAAAGATAACTGGGCTTGTTTTTGGACCTTTGTTTTTAATATTACTGATACAGAAGTTTATTAGTGCTAAGAATGCCAAGAAGTTGCAGGATATGAAGAGCCACAAGGAGAAAAAGAAACCCGGTTCCAAAAGTAAGATGATTATGTTAGGTATTGTGTTGTTTAGTCTTATCCTATCTGTTTATATGTTTTCATATCATCATGGTATAAATGTAAAACTTGATTTTCAATTATTTATTAATAATCTCTTCTACTTGGTTTTCGGCTCGTTCATGCTGTTCTGGTTTATTGATTGGGAAGGTGCTTTTAAGAATGAGAAGGAGCTGGCAGGAATACTCTTAGCATTATTCGTGTTTTTTGGAGTATCCCTGCAATCATCTCATGGTAGGTATTTGGACCCAATAATTCCTATAGTGTCATATTTAGGTATCAATGGTTGGCTGCGTAATTATAGAAATAAAATGAGCAAAATAATTTTGGCTAAAATATTAATATTCATTATCTTTTCTATGATTCTTTTATTTACTTATTTTTATGATGATGTTCAATTCTTTTATCTATCTGTGTTTCCAATAGTTATCCTACCATCCATTTACAGTAAATTTATCGGTTTATTATCCCTATTACCATTAATATCTGCCCTGTTAAAAAGAGATATAGATGGTCCAATCATTATGCTGCTACTTATTGGGCTAATGCTGAGTTTTGCTGTTTCTGTTGAGATAGGTAATCTCCAAGGAGAAAACGGTTCATGTTATAAGCTAATTAATTATGTTGATGAAAACGTTCCATATCCTGTTGATTATTATTTCGTAGGTAATGATGAATTATCACGCAATTATGCACTTCTCGTCCAGAATAAACATCCTGGTTTCTCACATCAAAACGTTCCATGTGAGCCATCTGGTGTATGTATATATATTATTCAGGATATAAGTAATATCTCAGCCAATCATAATGATTCTGAATCCAGCGAAGTTCCAATAATATATGATAAGAAAATAGAAACAGATTATAATAGGACAGTGTATATTGTTTTGCCAAGATATTGAGATTTCATAAGATATTAGGATTTCATAAGATGGGATTTATCTGTATTTAATTTGTTTGTATTTATATTCTATCTGGTTTTAAGGATTTGAATCGAGATTGAGATTGGCAAAAGTTTTTAATAATATCTCTTTTAAATCTATTTGTATGATTAATTTAGTCATGAGGTGTTAAAATGGAAATGAAGATA
>JAGGTN010000055.1 GCA_021163645.1 Microcaldota archaeon
CCAAACTCAGACTTAAAATAGCCTGATTAAAAAGAAAACGTTAAAATTATAAACGATGAATTCTTTGTGATATAATGGAATTCATATCAGACCTGCATTTACATTCAAAATACTCACGTGCCACATCACCCAGAAATGACATAAAAACATTAAATGAATGGGCAAGAATCAAAGGAATAAACATTATTGGTACTGGTGATTTTTCCCACCCCAAATGGTTACAGGAAATCAAAAGACAACTTGTACCTTCTGAAAAGCACGAAGGGTTATATAAATTAAAATCAAATAATCAAACCATAACTACTAATTTTATACTTACAAATGAGCTATCTACTATCTATTATGAGAATGGTAAAACCAGAAAAATACATCATTGTGTACTCGCCCCAAATATCGAGACAGTCGAACAGATAAATGATGTCATAGGTAAAAAATCAGACCTTAAATCAGATGGACGGCCAATCATAAACATGACTTCTCCTGAACTGGTTGAGGAACTTATCAGGATTGATAAATGGATTGAGATTTTCCCGGCGCATATCTGGACTCCTTGGTTTGGCGTGCTGGGTTCAAAATCAGGATTTGATTCTATTGATGAATGCTATAAAGACCAAAAGAAGCATATCCATGCTTTTGAAACAGGGCTCAGTAGTGACCCTGCTATGAATTGGAGATTGAGTAATCTTGATAAATATACTATTTTATCAAACTCAGATGCTCATTCTCCAGAAAATTTAGGTAGAGAAGCAACAGTATTCGATTTTGAACCAGATAAGCTAAATTATAAGAACATAATAAAGGCAATCCGTAAGAAGAATATTGTAAAAACAATTGAGTTTTATCCAGAAGAAGGCAAATATTTCTGTGATGGGCATAGAAAATGTAAGGTCTGTCTAAAACCAAAAGAATCATTAAAATATAATAATATCTGTCCAGTATGCCACAAGAAATTAACGTTAGGTGTTGCACATAGGGTTGAGGAATTATCAGATAGAGCAGAAGGAGAAATTCCTAACGGCAGAATCCCATTTGCAAAACTTATTCCATTGAGAGACATTATTTCTCAGGTTGTTGGGAGCAATAAGAATTCAAAAAAGGTCATGGCAGAATATCTTATGTTGATTAAATACTTTGGGAACGAGTACAGGACACTCCATGCAGGATACGATGAGCTCAAATTGGCAACTGATAAGAAAGTAGCACAGGCTATTACAGATGCACGCGAAGGGAAAATTATTATTTTTCCTGGCTATGATGGAGTGTATGGAAAGGTGGTTATTGGCAACAAGACTGATAAGAGAAAGAGCAGTAAAGACCTTATTCCTCAGAAGACTATTAATGAGTTTTTATGATTATGGGAAAGGTTTAAAACAGTAAATTATAATAATAGTAACATGACCACTCGATTAAAACCAAGAGAGAGTCTTAAAATCAGTTTAAGTAAAGCCAAATCAGTATTCACAACAGTAATCTTATCATTTTCGTTAGGGATTGGTTTGGTGAGTAGCGCAAAAAGATTGGAAAACATAATAAATCCTGTAATAATAGAAAGACAATATTATCCTCGTTGTGAACCAGTAGATTATTCTCAGGATTGTTATTCTTATAGCGGTAAAAGGGTTATCAGAAACGAAAAGATTAGAAATTATTTTGTGAACCTTAAACCTAAACATGAGCTTGATAAACACAGCAGGTACAAAAATAATGTCCGCTTAGTAGTTAATATCCCAGCAGGTAAATTGTATTTGTATTATGGTGATAGGATAGTATCCAGTTATAATGTAATAGTAGGCAGTAAAAGATATCAAACACCTATCATGAAGACACGTGCTTTAGATATTAAAATGAATCCAATTTGGTTCCCTCCAAAGAAAGAATGGGCAAAAAGATATCATGGTGACCCAATAAGGCCTGATGATCCTAGGAATCCTTTAGGGATAGCTAAAATAAAACTCATGGATAGACCAAATGTAATGATTCATGGGTCAAAAAGAGAATATGGAATTTCTGGGAATTGGTCGCATGGATGTATAAGGATGGGGAATAAGGATATGGAAGACCTGCTCAACCGATTAAAAGAATTTCATATCAAAAATAATAGCATAGGCAGGATTGAGATAGAAACAGTATATGATCTAGTCGATATATCATACAACAAAGAAAACAGGTTACTTCTTATAAATATTTGGGATAATGTTTATTCCAGAAAGAGTAATATAAATAAAGAGATTAAAGATAAATTGAAAAAGATAGGAATAAACTTTGAGGATTTAAGTAATAAGTCAAAAATGTTGTTTAAGAAAATGATGACAGATAAGAGAGCTAGAAGAACAGACCAGTTCGCGTTTAGATATCTTGGCTCTAATAAGCAAGGAAAATTAGAATTTGAATATATCCCACTTACAGTATATATCGAAAAAAATAATGAGAGTGATGGTAATGAATATTATATTTATGTTGGAGACGATCAGTCAGATTATATCAGCAGACAACTATATGAGATATTCAGAAGATTAAAAATTCCGAAAAGGATGAGATGGCCGATATACAACAAATTGAGGACTCCAGGAGTTTATAAGATACGTATAAAAAATAAGAATAGCATTATAATAAGCCAAATGGATTGAATATGAAAGTTTAATCTCTATTTTTCCACATAGTGAATCTAATCACAGAAAATGAACCATCGTGATTGGATAATATCCGTGTTGTTGACACGCCATCTTCAATTGTTTGATTAGGACAATTATTAGCTAATTCCCCATAATCATCCTCTATAAAAAGACAGTAATTCACATCATTTGCCATATCTGTCATGTTATCAAATACAGAATTTCCCTGATTAAGATTATCATGACCAGCAGTATAAAAATAATCTAACTTCTCACTCACTTCTATGATATCGTTTAATAATTGATACTTATATAAAGTAGTGTCCAATCTATTCGCATTAATAGTTATGACTATGAAATTCAATAGGAATAACATCACGGTAAGTGATACCAATGCTTCCAGACTCATAAAACCATTTTTATGCATATACTCATCCCATCTTTACTTCTTATAACCCTCTCCTCACAAATAATAATTCTATTATTAATTTATCAGTTCCCGCAAACAAGTAATTTCTTCGCGACTCTATCACTTCCCAAAAAACCAGCATTTGACTCATCAATGACTATTCGTGTGATGCATAGCATATCCTCATTTGGTGGCGGGCAGGTATCTCCCAAATCACATAATTTAATGTATAGATTCAAATCCTGATCTTTCTCATATTTATCAATACTCTGATCGTTTATCATCGTTTTATCTATGATATGATGATAGACAACTGTACTAAACCCAGATACCTCTGTCTTGCCATGTTTGACAATATTGTCTGCAACCATCAGTAATTTATTATATTTTGAGATAGAGGTTAACCTTTCATTAGACCTGTTCACTGTTATCGATATTATGTTAAGACCAGTATAAACAATAAGCATTATAATAACCAACGCGATTGCTAAATCGAACGTCATCTGGCCTTTAATTTTTTCAATCCTTTTAATATCTATCTCCTTAATGCAATTGTATTCAATCATAAAATCCCTCATATAGGAATACCTTTTAATGGAGATATCTTATAATAAATCTCTTCTGGTGGAGCGCCATTATTATAGGTTATTATCACTTCATTCCGCATGTAGGATATATTAACTCCGTACAAAGGGTATTCAACATCACTAATGGTATCAAATCCGTCCATGATATATGTGGTTCCTGTAAGTATAGCATGCTGAGTCGCCATACGCATCTGGAATGTCTGCGTTGTTGATTTTGCAGATATCAAAATACCTTTAAGGCTGGTAATGATAAGAACGATAATACCTAAGTATGTTAACAGTGCAATATATGTTTCCATCGTGACTTGACCTTTTCTTGTATTCATTCAATCACTTCGGTTACTTATTTTTAATTGTATATCAAACTTTTATACAGTTAATAACATACCCATAAATTTAAATTCGCATTTTATTGATATTTATCAGCTTACAGCTCCTATCATATTTGTTATGTTTGTTAATGATAAAGCAAGCTGAAAATCATAATGCTGGACAGGTATCTTAGTCCTTATCCTATTATTATTTTTAGGATTTCTCACTATTATCCCAATACTACATGTATCATAATATTCCTGCGCCTTACCAATATCTAATTTTGCTGTGCATGTCCCTTCATCAAAATTAACCCGATAACAATAAGGGGAAGTATCCTGAAGGTTCACATCAATACCGTTATAAACAGCAGTTTGCCCAAAGTATCCATTCTTATACGGATATTTCTCTATCCTTCTATCTATCTCTCCTCTTACCACTTGCTCATAATCAGGAAACTCTCCACAATCACATTTCTCAGAACATCTCTTTATATTTTCTATCCAAATACAACTCATACCTGAAACGCCAGATGCCATCATAGTGGGAAATGCCATGCCTAGACATTTGGAACAATCGTCTTCATCTGTTACTATATCAAGAATCTCTGACCCACCACCTGTTAATAAAATTGTTAATGCATCTTCGCCTAACTCTTCACCTGCTTTCTCAAATATACATCTCGTCTTATCAATAACCTGTTTTTTGTATTCATTGTTACCATCTTCAAAACCAAAACGAATATTATTAATATACGAATGCTTGATGTCCTGTGATGTATAGAATAATCTCTCAGCACCAAGACTATCAGAATAATCAAAATAAGATGCTCTGGCATATCCCATCGTTGCCCATACGATAGCTCCGGCTAAGAACAGGACCAAGATAAATGATAATATGCCTTTACGAGACCTGAGCTTAAATCTCAAATCATGATTAAGTAAATCCATAAAAAGAAAAAGAAGTTAAAATTTAAAAAATAAATGGGAAAGATTAAGGACTAAGGATTACACCATGTAGAACAATCAGAAGCAGTCAGTACATTATGATGGCTGCTAGCATCCGGATACATTGCTTCCACTATCATTGGACCTATAACGCTTATAGCAAAGGCAACAACAGCGCCTACTAAAGCCCAGATTGCCCAGCTCTGTGATTTACCACGCATCTCTGCGCTGCCCAATTGACCTGCTGCGTATATTACTGCAGCGGCGACGACCAATAAGAAAGATATTGGAATTAATAATTGACGTATCTGGCATGCTAAGCAGTAAAATACATCAGATAATCTAGTAAGACCAGTATCTGTTGCAAAGGTCATCAGAGTCCCTAATAGAACACCGAATGTTACTAATACAAGTAAATGATTTCGATTTATTCCTATCTTCATTTCCATTTTAACACCCCTCGTAAAACCATTCATGGACAACTCAAGCATGAAGGTAATCCAGTACATGTACCTCCTCCTGAACAGTACATAGCACATACTATCATTGGGCCTATTACTTTTATAGCAAAGGCAACAACAGCGCCTACCAAGGCCCAGATTGCCCAGCTCTGTGATTTACCACGCATCTCTGCGCTACCTACTTGGCCTGCTGCGTATATTACTGCGGCTGCAACGACCAATAAGAAAGATATTGGGATTAATAAATCTAGAATATCACAAGTAAGTGTATTAAATACATTTACCAAACTACCCAAATCATTACCTGTTGCAAAGGCCATCAAGGTACCTACCAGGATGCCGAATGTTACTAATACCAGTAAATGATTTCGATTTATTCCTATCTTCATTTCCATTTTAACACCTCATGACTAAATTAATCATACAAATAGATTTAAAAGAGATATTATTAAAAACTTTTGCCAATCTCAATCTCGATTCAAATCCTTAAAACCAGATAGAATATAA
>JAGGTN010000046.1 GCA_021163645.1 Microcaldota archaeon
GTATAAAAGGCGAATAAAAGGAGTTGAGTAAAATGAAAGGAACCGTGAAATTTTTTAACGTAAAAAAAAGGTTTGGTTTCATCACTGGTGAGGATGGAGTTGATTATTTTGTCCATATTACTGGTCTGAAACCTGGAACGAGATTGTTTGAAGGTGATGAAGTCACATTTGATGTTGAAGAAGGAGAAAAAGGTAAGAAAGCTGTTAACGTAGAAAAGGTGCAAGCATAAGATAAATGCGAGCACAAAGCATCACTTAGCTTATTACCTCTTCTTTTACTTATTTTTTATTTTCATGGACTAAATTTTTCATAGGGCTTATAAATATTATCCTTATTATATATTGCAAGAGGTTAGACACATGTTATTTTCAAGAGGTTCTATGTGCTTTTCAGGCATTTTAATGTATTTGTTAATTCTAAACCCAGTATTCTCAGCCGATACTACTTATATTAATGAATCTGCAGGGTTGGTTGTAATGACTGTGAACCAGACATGGACTATTGATTTTAATGAAAGTTGTGAAAATCTCAGTTCGGTTATTTTGTTCATCTATCCACCTCAAAACATCTCACCGTATCAGCGTATAATCAGTTATTCTACCAACCATGAATATAAAATCCAGCAAGATGATTTTGGTAATGATGTATTCGTATTCAATATGACTGAGAATATCACACGTGAGTTAAACATAACAATATCTACCAGGCTACGTGTTGATTATTCAGATTTTATATTAGATCATGAACAAAGATATGTTAAATCTAAATATCCATTCAAATCAAATCTGACTGCGTATAACGAGCCTATCCGTCAGATGGCGGTTAATCTAACCAAAGATAAACTTACGTTAACTGAGAAAATCATAGCATTGACAAACTGGGTATACAGTCATGTAGAATATGATGGATTTTATAAAGGAACAAACGATGATGCAATCAATGTGTATAAACGTAGAAAAGGTACATGTGATGAATATTCTGTATTGTTGGCATCATTGGCAAGGAGTATTGGGATACCAATGAGGATTGTTTATGGATATGTATATTCTGAAGATTATGGATGGCAGAGGCATGCATGGACAGAATATTTTGATGGAGGAGATTGGTATCCTGTTGATCCTACTTTCTTGCAGATGATTAACTTAGATCCATATCATATAGAATTGGCTCATGCTCCTGATCCAACATATCTGTCTGAGAAAATTACATTAATTGGTTATGAACTACCTAAATACAAAACCAAATCATACTATAATGTTCATGTTAATTCTGTTAAATCGTGCAATCAGACCGTCAAGATCAAACCGGTTGTGAGGTATTTGAATGACACTATCCATATTGATGTTGCGATAGAAAGTGGAGACCATTATACAACAGAAACCTATATCATAAACTATGCAAAAGGTCTAACCATGCTTACTGGTCGTAGAGCTTTCATCAAATATCTTAAACCATATGAGAAATATATCATGGAAATTGATTTTACCAAGCCAGAGATTAAACCAGGATACATTTATTCTTTTCCATATTCAATATCAACGCGATGTGGTTCCTATAACTCTCAGTTTTCTATCGATGAAGGCCAGTCATCTAATCTTGAACCTCAGGGATTTGATAGGTTCAGGTCAAGATTATCAAATACTGATTTTAGGATATATCTTGTTATTGGAATATTCATCATATTAATATTAACCAGTATTCATATTAGAAGAAAGAGAAAATAATATTGAAACTGAGAATCCCCTTGCTCTGAAGAGCAAGGTATGCTTCATTATGGCAACCGTTCAATAGCTATAAAATGTCACAAATAAATATTTGTGAGCACGTTCGTAAATGAATTGCCATTTACGACATTCGGCTTCGGCTATTCATCCTTGCCATAAAAAACAGGGTTTTATTGCCGAATTTCATATAATTTAACCTTTGTTAATCCCTTATTACTACCCTATCTGAGACGTCTATTACATTCTCAACAGCAAAATTTAGTTTTGTTCCAAAAGGTGTCTGAAGGATTAGCTTTTCTTTTGCAGAATCAATACCCACTATCCTACCGAGATACATTCCCCTCTCTGTTATACATTCTTTGTCTTCCAATCTCAGCTTTTTTATGATGGTTTTACGTATCTTTTTTATTGAATATATTGATACATATCCTAAGATGATTGTTAATATCATTATGTTCACAAAATCACCAAAAGATACATACGGTGCTTTGTCATTGACCACCCATTTGGTCATTGCAGAGAGAACCAAATTAAGCAAGACTACTCCTACAGCATAGAACCCATAATTAGTGATTGCTATCTTATGTTTATCGTTCACTGCATCAATCATCTTACCTCCGATAAAGAGCAACAGACTTAATGGACATAGCAATAAGAATGATTGTAAGACAGAACTAAATAATATGATTGCTGTTGTGTGCCCAACAAGTTCAAAATATTTCTGTGATGCCATCCATAGAGATATCAAAATGAGTGTTATCGCAGCTAGGTATATAAGAAAACTGGCTTTTTCAAGTGAGAATCCGAATGATGACATAGCCTTCCATACGTAATCATCGATATGTAGAACCTTTGCTATCAGGTATAACGAGATTATTATTGCTACTGGTTGCCATCCCAAATTAAAAGTAGTTGATATCGTATAGAGTAATATTATCAATGCAGGTACTCCAAGGAAAATTTTAGAATAGTAAGGATCTTTCATCTTTTCCAGTATGACAACATATGTCTTCTCAAGAGCCTTTGCCTGTTTCATTATGACTAATTTAACTGAATCTACCTTAATTCTTGACTTGATTATTGGTATGACTTCTTCATCCTGTGCACCGTCAGAAACCAAGATACATGATTTAGCTGGGAATTCTTCGATAATCTTTTCGATCTGCATAGAAATATTTCTATCTGCTTCGTAACCTAATTTTTTGCTCCCGGTCACTGTGGCAACTTCTACATCATAATCTTTTGATAATTCATCATATAATTTTACTGCTTGGAACATCACATTAGCATCAG
The DNA here is from genome assembly GCA_021163645.1 of Microcaldota archaeon. Lineage (GTDB taxonomy): Archaea > Micrarchaeota > Micrarchaeia > Anstonellales > JAGGTN01 > JAGGTN01. The sequence goes on from JAGGTN010000046.1 coordinate 3,019, forward strand.
GGTCTTCTGGATCAGCAAGTGCCATTTTTGAAGCTGCTTTAAGATTATTATCCCTTCCTATAACTGGACCAACAATATTACAAGATTCATACAAATCATTATCACGGTCTATTGCCAACACAAGTATTTTTTTCTTTGCCATTACTAAGAAAACGGAGTAAATATATATAAACTTTGCTAACTAATAAAATGATGATTGGGGGAGTAGGTTAACCTGGTTATGCTGCCAGCTTTGGGACATTTTCCTTACAAGAAGGTGAAAAAAAGCTGGTGATCCGAGTTCAAAAGACTTTCTTATACTCCTTAAAGAAAGTGCTGGTAATCTCGGCTCCCCCATACTGATTTGTATTCAGCAAATTTAGATTTGCTAAGGTGTAGTTAAAGATTGCAAGAATGGGAAATAATAGGTGGTAAATTATCAATATCAAGGGGTTGATACAATGATTGATAAGAAGATTTTGATACCAGGTGATATTATCGGTGCAGAAGAGGAATATCTACCTGGTAATGGAGCGTATTGTGATAAAGAAGGAAATCTCTTGGCGAGTGTTGCTGGAGTAAAGGAAGTAAAAGATAGGGAATTAGAAGTGTTTGCAAAGAATAATGTAAATCAGATCTCTGTTGGTGATGTTGTTTATGGTGTCGTAAAAAGAATAGGTTCTTCTATGGCGCTTGTGATAATTAAGATACCGAGAAAGACTGGATTGAGATATCCAGATATCGATCCGTTTACAGGGCTTCATGTGTCGCATCTTAAAAGAGGATATATAGAATCTATAAGAGATGCTATTCATATAGGTGACATACTTAAAGCAAAGGTAATAAAATATATACCAAAATTAGAACTTGTTGATATATCTACAGAAGGAAAAGAATTAGGTGTTGTGCTAGCTTATTGTTCAAGATGTAAAACTAAAATGGTAAAGATAGGTCCAGATAAGGTTAAATGTGATAAATGTGGAAGAGTAGAGCATAGGAAATTAAGTACTGATTACGGAAATATAGACAAGGAGGTGTTAGAATGGAAATAAAATTTACTAAGAAAGGTGATGATTTGTATGAGATAGAATTCATAGGTATTGATTTAAGTGTAGTTAATTACATAAATGAAAAATTGGTTAATAATGTTAAGTTTTCTGCGAGCTTGAAAGAACATCCTGTTGTAGCAGAGCCTAAACTCATCATAAAAACAGAGAAAGACCCCAAAAAGCTTATTCATGAGGCGATAAAAGATATAATCAAGGAATTGGATAAATTAGAAGCATCAATTAAATAATGTTATCTCTGTAATTAATTCACATATTATTAATGCCTGAGTATCTCTAATACATGTTTATAATAAATACACATGTTTATAATAAAATAAATATCCATTAAATCATTTAAATTAATTAAAATAATATTTGGTGTTTTATATGTCAATCAAGGATTCTAATCATAAGATGAAATTCCAAAACCATCATAAACGTAACAGATCCAAACATGAGCACGGAAAACATGTGAGAAATCTATTATCTAATACTGCATTTCTTCTTATCGTTTTCATAGTCTTACTAGCGATCTATATAAAAACTCAATTGATTTATCTTGGTTTATTGTCAGGATTACTTTTATTGTATATATTTTTTAAGGACATTAAAGGAGAGGTTAAATCGTATGGATGGAAAAGGGAGTTGAAAGAGATTATAATAGCTATTATAATCGCATTGGCTATCTGGTTTGGTCTTTGTTTTATCCTTGGGACTCAATCACCTTTGAATGCGGTAGTATCATGCAGTATGTTGCCTAATCTACAGAGGGGGGACCTTATTATTTTGAGAGGTGGCAGTATAAATGCTCAGCATGTTGTTTTGGATAATGTTGATGATATTACCAGCAAAGGAGTTGTGTATCTCAATAATATTGATAATTTTAATGGCACTAACAACAAAACCGAGATGAAGTTGATAGATGTTAACGGCTCTATTTTATCATACTGTTCTTTTCACAGTTCGTCAGATATATGTACTATGCTGAGATCCTCTCCAGATAGTTTTAAAGAGAAGCATGGCCCTTTAATATTTAGATATGGAGTATGTACGAGAAAGAATCTAAATAATAATATGGTTTATAAGACTGTTTGCGTCAAGGAAGCATCAATAAATAATATTACCGTTAATTTCAACGATCCGGCATACGAATCATACGATACTATTGTATATACACCGAAAAAAACCGATGCGTTTTCGAAAACAGGCGATATTATCCATCGTGCTATATTTGAGATAGCTACAAAAAAAGGAACGTATTACCTAACAAAAGGGGATAACAATGATCGTTTTGATATCCAGATGTACGCTCCTTCCTACGGCTCTAATTCAATCGTCTCTCAATCACAATTAAAAGGTAAGATATTTTTAAGGATTCCATATATTGGTTATGTGAAATTAGTATTATTTGGTATGGTCTCAACACCTCAGGGATGTGAATCACAGTTTATATGAATAGGTTTATATTATTATTTGTTTATTATTTAACCTATATTTATATACTATAATGCGGGATTTATATACTATAACGCGAGAGAGATGTGAGGTGGTTGATGTGTTTAAACTTGTTATGAGCGATGCAAAGTCACTTAAAGGAATCATGGATGCAATCGTCAATCTTGTTGATGAAGGTCCGATAGAAATCAACAAAGAAGGGATCCATATAAAAGCAGTTGATCCTTCGCAGATTGCGATGGTAAGTTTGTCAATTCCTAAGGATGCATTTATCGAATATGCTGTTGATGAACCAATAGTTGTTGGTTTGAATTTTGCGAATTTTGTCAAGATATTGAATAGGGCAAGCACAGGCGAAAAACTTGAAATGAGTCAGGATGGGAACCAGTTTGTTGTGAAGTATATATCAAATAAACATAAGAGAACCTTTCATATACCGATAATGGAAACAAGGGATATTATAAGAAAAGAGCCTAGTGTGGAATCAGAATCCACTATAAAACTGCTCAGCGGTTCATTCAAAGATTCGCTTAAGGATGCCAGTCTCATCAGCTCATACATGGCCCTTGAGACGGTTAAAGATAAATTTATAATAGATGCGAAAGGCGACACAGGAAAGGTTTTTATAGAAATGGATCATGATGATGAAGTGATAAGGGAGTTCAAGACAACTAAGGATGATGTGAGAGCGAGTTTTTCTATTCAGTATTTGGAGAGTATTGTGAAGGCATGTCCAGATACTAATCTCCTCGAGCTCAATATTGCTACCAATAAAGCATTGAAGATCACGTATAAGATAGACAAAGCAGACCTTAAATATTATTTAGCACCAAGAATCGAGATGGATTAATTTTTAATTATTGTTTTTATTTCTATTTATCTTATTCTTTAATATATATAAGTATGTTTCAAAGTATGTAATTTAATGGAAACATTTATAAATCAATGATTTCAAATATAAGCTTATGGAAAATACTAAAAAGAAAAACATGCTTATATTATGCTTTCTTATGGTTTCATTGGTAGCTGTCAGTTTCGCTGATAATGAAATTAATATCAATGATTATTTTTCATCACAAAGGCCTACTGAGTTCAAATTGGTAGGTTATAAAGATTCAAATGTGACCGTCAAGTTATATGAGGTTCATGGTACGTTTGAGCAAGGGTTTTCATCTACTAATAAAATATACGTACCTCTCGTAAATACTAATGTATCTGTCAAGTTCTATACATCAAATGGCAATCGCTATCCTTGTCCTAATTATGATAATGTCGCTACTGATGATAATGGCGAGATAGTTGTGGATACATCAGTATGCATCTCTAATTTTTCGAGAATTGTTTTCACATATCATGGTGATGAATACCGAAAGCCTTGTTCGTTGACAGTGACTGGTTTACAAGTGACCAATACAAACAATATCGCCCAGGTATTTGGTTTTATGATGGATATGTTATCTAACACTAAATATAATGCTATTTGTTTCATGACTGTTATTGTTATTGGACTCCTAGTTGCTGCCATGTATTATACTGGTGATAATCCATTCGGTATCCTTGATATCACTACTCCAAAGACGCCAAAAGTATTTGGCGGTAAAATGGTTGGTAGTAAGATAAAATTATCTAGAGATTTCTTGGGAAGAATAGGTCTTTTAAAGAAAGTAGCTCTGGCATCTGCTGGTGTTGGAGCAGCGACTTCTGCTCTCTCTTCGCAGGCTGAGGGGGTTGCAGGGGCTCGTAGGAAGACTCTAATTCGTAAAATAAACGAAGCGAACCTATCACCATTACAGCGCGCATATCTGTTGAAACTTACAATGTCTGGTAAAGGCGGGCTTGCTCAGGCGATTCTTAATGGTTCTCGTCCATTTCCAACCGAGTATAGCATGGAAGAGGAAATGCGCAAGCTTAATGTAACTGATAGATTTAAACCTATATATAATAAGCAAGGGACTCGAATGGAGAATAAGCTGAGTGAATATCTGCAACGAAAGGAAGAGCTTGAAGCTCTTGATAAGGCAAAGTATATCCATATGGTTAAGAAGATTCCTGTGATCGGCAAGGTTGTATCCAGCCATAAAAAAGGATTAAGGACATTAGGCACAGCAATGGGTTTAACCATAAGCAAGGTTTTCTCTGTGCCTGCTACAATAGCATCTACTTTTTACACTAAAGGATTTTATAGTGTATCGTTTGAAGATGCTCAACCATGGTCTAGGATTATGAAGCTGCATGATCCTATAGCCACAGCTAGACAGATGTATGAGACTAAACGTGATGATATATATCGTTCATTACAGATGTTAGGTATTACTCATATTGGCAGCCTTAAACAATCAGGATTAATCTCAGATAAGACATTGAATAAAGCGCGGGAGATAATCAGTGATCCTAAAAAATCTGAGCAGGATAAAACACATGAACTAGTCAGGTTATTGAACGATATTAACTTTGAGATATCAAAAAAAGCAAAATCAAAAAAGCAAGACGTTGCTGCTGTTAACCTTACAAGTTCTATTTCATCATTGATTAATAGTAGGTATCAAGATGTTGTAATGGCTGATGCTAACCGCAAATTAGATCCTAATTTTACAAGGATTAATGCAATGATATGGCTTGATAAGATAGCAAAATCATCAATTGTTTTAACTCCAAAAGATATTGAGAGGATCAAACGGTTGTGTACGCAGATGTCCAATGTCCCTAAGGACCAATATGCAGAAGAACTTAATAAGCTTAAACGCAAGGATTCTTTGGCGTGGTCCATAGTTAATGCATTTGGCGATTATTCTATTGATTACATTAATAGTCTAATCATTATGAATACATTTTCTAGTAATAAGAATGATATTGTGCCAGGGGTTAAGACAAAAACATTCCAGGATATATCAAGGGACGTGCGTGACACTGTGGCAAGATTGCATTATGGCGGATTTGGTGATGTAAAAGATTTGGAATCATATAAGAAATTCCTGAATGTACTTGATGATGATGAAAAGAGGTTATACGTTAATACTGCCAAATTAACTTATGATAAATTATTACTTCCTGATGAGGAAACAAGGAAAGTGCTTGAAGACAATGGTTTGACAAAGAAGGATACAAAAAAGATATTATTGATACGTTCACATCTTGTCGCTGGTGCATACAATGATATCTTTAGGGATATAGCAGGTGCTGTAAGTCCTATGTTTTATTATGACGCAATTAGGCAAGGGAAGATAACAACGCCCGTAGATATGATGAATCAAATGATTAGAAACGCGAATGATTGGTTCAGAGAATCTGAGAAAGAAAAAGGTATTGATAAGATGTTGAAGGATGATAAGAAAAAGATTAATGAATATAAGAGAAAGCATAAAGAATTTACTTATGATGACGCTCGGCGTATGTTGAATGAGCGAGCAGGATTTTTCAACGATGTTTTCTTAGATGTTTATTCGCGATTTGATAATTCGGTTGACCAGCATTTTTTGAGCAGGATTGCGCCTGCACAGGATATTGAAACAGAATATATTATAATGAAACATTATATCCATCATTTTGGTAATAATAAAGATAGACAGGTAGTTATAGATAAAAAGAAGATGTTGTTATCAGAGTTGTTCAAATTAGAATTAGATAAAGCGAAAGGAAATGTTAATAAAGCGATAGATTATCTTATTGATGATTATGGCGAACAGTTAAGCAAGCAGTTGTTCAAAAATAAAAGGAATCCTTACATGTTTGGTAGGAAAAAAGGAGTAGAAGGTATGGCTTGGATAAGAAGGTCAAATGGTGAATGGTTACCTTATACAGATGATTTGCATAACCATATCATATTAGGACCAAAGGATAAGGTAGTAAATGCTAAACTCATGATAAATGATGAATCAGTGGTGGAACCTGGATGGAAAGAGGTCAAATCAACTAAGTTATATCATGTAGTTGGGAAAACCATCCTTGGTAAAGACCTAATCTCTGATAAGGAGTTGTTGAGGCAATTAATAGAGAATAAGAAAATCAGGATAAAACCAGTTGTTTAAATGAGATTAATATCCAGCATTTAATCACATTTACTTATTCTTTAAAAATTAATGAAAGGATAATGGATAGCATTTAAAATATAATCTGTATAAATTTATCTATGATTCATTTTCTTGAAGGCATTAGCTCAGAGAAATCAAACCACTTAGATATTAAATTAATGATATTTATTTTCTTATCCTTAGTTCTAATCATGTTCATACCTGGATGTATCTCCCCCGGACCTGCTGGACTCAGCGAGACTGGTTTGTATCTTTCGCATAATCGATCGCTTCTCTATCAGTTCACTGGACCTCAATTCCAGAATTTCAGCGAGCTTAATAGAAGCTCCATGTGTGATGAAACTGATGAGTGTATGTATTTTGCATGTAAGAATGTAACTTCTGGCACCTTACTAGGTATTCATATGCCATGGTTTGAGACATCATTGTTGAATGGCAATTGTTCATTATTCATCGTCGCAAATGCAACTAAGGATGATAATCTTGATGATGCATTGGGTGATTATAAGGTCATGCCGATTGGTTTAGGTTCTGGTTCAGGCGTGTCTGACATGAATGCGATAGGTAAATATAATAATTGTTCTGTATCAATGGTTGTCAAATATTCGTATCTTGATGAGCAGGGCTATCTTGTTCCAGAACCAGACCCTAGTATTACTAAATGTCTGGTTGAGAATCAAATAGTTCCTATTTATGTATGGTTTTTGGGTAACTGGTCTGGTATCCAGGATACTCATCCTGATGGATATCTTAGCGAGAATGACTACTTATCAAAAATATCTAATAACTTGGGACTATATGGTCCTGTGATAATCATTCCTTATGCTGGTGCCAACACATCTATGAATGAGAGTATTAAATCTCTTGCTAGTGATATTAAGAATAATTGTGATTCATGTATGACAGGTGTGTTCCTTGATACGATGTTGAATAATACACAACAGGAGGAATTCCTTAATGCAACTATCATATCAGATGTTCCATCATCATGCCCAATGTGGGAGGTTAATTCTGCAGTCCCATGGCCGTATAATACTACTTGTATTGATTTCGTTGCATGGGGTATTGATTTTAACCACCTGGAAGATTGTAATGGTTATCTGGCTTCTGGAACAGCGATTTCATTAGGTAAGAGGATATTACATTTCTATCATAGACCAAGTATCATTCTTTATTATGGTGGTCATGAAGGGCAGAGTACGAATAATATTACCAATTGTACTTGGCATGATTATGATATTAAGACAGCTTATAAGGAGATATATAATAATCTAGGTTTCCTGCCAGCATCAGGCATTGTATATCTTAACGCTGGGCGTGCTATTGAGAATGAGAGTTATTCTATCAATCCATATGTCAATAATATGACAGCTATATTATCAAATGATAGTATATTAGGTGTTAGGACAAAATCAATTAATTCTAATGATACAGTGTTTGTTTCTGCAAGTATTGTTTTACCTTTTCTGTACGCGAGTCATATCATCACAGGCCCAGAGAATATCAGACCTATGGATTCGATGTCATGGAATGGAGTAGGTATGAAATGTTCTGGCGGGATGCATTTTGGTACCTTGAAATTCACAGAAGATGATTTATTCACAGCGTATAATTCTCAACTACTCACATATATCATCTTAAATCCTGCATCTAATTTCGATTGCGTTTCATGTTATGAGTGTGGTATGGTCGGATATATATACTCAAGGATAAGTGAAAATGATGATATATACGATTATCATACATCTTTCTCTTCTGATTTATCTGCTGATGATTGTGATATCCCGTTTAAGAGCATCGCCGTAGGCGATGCTTATGAGATTGATCCTTATCTGATGGATGCTATAATTAAAACATGCGAATCAGGTAATTGTGTAGATATGCCTGATGAAGAGCGTGCTGATAATGCGGCTAGGGGATTGGTATATCTTAAACAAAAATTATCAAATCATTATTATGATTATCTTGGTACTAACAATCCTAGTTATAACCAATTACATGCAGTTTATGATTTTGCACTCGTGTATTCTGCTGAGAATGGTTATGATGGATTCAAACGATTGATGAATAGTTATTTTCAAAATGATGATAATCAATGCAAGTTTTTACAAAAGTTTTTCTTTAAGGAACAATGTCAAGATGAATATTTCTCATCTTCCAAAGATAATGTTAATAAAGCATTTGCACTATATTGGTTTTATTTTGATAATTGTGGTTGGTTTGATGAGCATTGTGGGTGAGCGAGGATTGAGCGAGGAGGGATGAGAAGAATGGAATGATTGATATGAACATACGATTTGATGATGATTCGATGAATGGTAAGAATATAGGAATAAAATTATCTGAGTATATGTTTATAAATAAAGTAAATTAAATATTTATTATTGGGTGGTTATATGGAAAGTGAGTTGAGGAAAAAGAATGTTTATGATAAGCTTACATTCATGGATGATGACCTAAATAACAGCATCAACTATTTGTTTAATAATTACAAGAAACAGTATTCAGAATCAACGTTACGTTTAATTGTTGTTGATGCATTATTGAAATCAACTACTCTTGAAAATCCTTCAATCACCTATAAAGAGTTTGAAAATAATTATAAAAGCATAATGAGAAGCATAAGTGGTTTGAGTTCTGATAATATCCATGATATGCTTGTTAATGACATTTCTGATTTACTAAGGAAAAAAATAGACAAAGGATTAAAACGTGCCAAAGAAATAAATAAAAAACTTAGCTTATTGGTTGCCAGGTCGGATTATAAAATAATTAAAAATGAACTAAAATCATCTTTGAAAACATCTCAACCCGAACCAAAATCAAAATCTCCTATTAAGACAGAGTTGTCAAAAGATGTCCTTAATTTTGAGAAGTCATTGTTTAATGAAAAGGAAATTAATAAACTCAATTATATTCTTAAATCAATGGCAGATACATTTAAAAAAACTAATATGCCCCAAAGCCAGCTTGAAACAGAACAGAAATTATTATTAGTGTATATCTATTTTCTACCAGATAACACCGATGACCGTAAAAAATTATTATCTAGACCTAGGCTGATGGATGGGTTGTTTGACATGTTGAAGGAATCAGAATTATCTTCACCAGGCCTATCATTATCATTCCTAGAAACTATCGTCAAGGCAGGCATACCATTAGATGAAGACGAGATATATGCATTTGATAATAATGCTATCAGAAACGCTAAGGATGATGATATAAAGCGAATAGAATCGAACTATCTTAAAAGCAATGAAAAGGTGACTCCTTATGGGCGTTTAGGATTCCTCATATCATCCTCACCTGCGTTGATATATAACTGTAATGGCGATATTAACTTATTTAATACAAGGATATTTGGTGGCCAACTCACTGAGGTATCAACTTCTTACGACCTTGGCGATCTAACAGATCATTATAATAGTATTCACTCTATCTATCCAAATATAGATATTACTAAATTTATTGATATTCTGGAATATATTAATACTAATCTTCAAAATAATTATGACCCACATGATCTTAATTTTGAGGATGATTTTGATGCTGAAATAATCAATTATGGCAGAGAAAAATTGGGATTGTCTGGTGATGCTTTGATAGATTGGGAGAGAGCATGGTCAGATACTCGTGATTATTTCATGGATGCTCATCATGATGGAATGGATGCTTATCAGTTCATGAATAATGAAGTATCAGTGATAGCAACAGAGAATATCATCAATCTAGATATCCTAGGCATTACAGGTACTGATGACCTGCTACTTGATAGGTATTCTAAATCAGGCGACTTGGTGAATGCAATAAGGATATTCTATAATACATCAGTGCCGTTTGTCTCCCTTAGATCCGAATATTTTATGCTGAGTAATTCTGGGCAGATATATAATGATGCATTATCACTCACAGATGTGTTCCTCAGTATGCCTCCTGATAAGATAAAGAAATTTATTAATGGGGAGAGATATTATACGCCGTTTGGTGAGGAAAATCTTGAATATACATGGGATGGTTATCTTGTATTAAGACTCAAAGAACGTTTCAGGCGCATGTTTTATGTACGGCTCGTTGGTCCTCCTAATATAGAAGTCAATGTGCATGAGGTGAGAAATTATCGTTCACCATTCGGCGTGGCACGGGTAGGTATACCTCAATATGCAAAAAATAGTATAAACGTATCGTCTTTAAATATGTATTCTACTGGTCAGACTATCGTAGAGGTTGTTGAAACAGATGAGAACGGTAATCAAGTCATTAAAGCGTATCAGGCAGAAGAGATTAATTATGAACAGGTTGCGATTCCCGATAATGTATCTATTTTCGGTGCGTTGGATGATATATATGTGCTTGTTCCAACTGGCGATGGTAAATATAAATCAGTCAAGCTCAATTATGCTCTTAATGAACCTGGTGAGACATACATGAGGCTTGAGAAAGGTTCATCTGGTCAGGTTGTTGGCAGAGCAGAAAAACACGAAACAAAACAACAAACGTATTCACGTGTGACCGGTACTGGTTCTATTCATGCCGGTGCATCTGAGTATGCTTATGGGCATGGAGGTACCAGAGGCGCTGGAGCTGGCGGTGCTGGTGAGAATGTCGTAGCGGGCGGAGAGCCAACAGGATATAACCAATATTATACTGGGATTGATTTGAGTAAGTTTGAAGCGTCTAATGTTGGCGAAAGCGAGATAAGTTATTCATCACAAACTGCAAATGTTGAAGCAGGAGCTGAAAAACCACGTATAAGGTTATCCGGCGGTGTAGGCGGATTATCATGGGTGAGGCGGTTATATCTCAAAGGTGATTATTCAGACCAGTTCAATAATGATTTGCGTTTATACGAATCAATGGATGCATTTGGCCAGTTGACTGCTATGGATATGTGGATAGCTCAGTGGCGACGAATCTATAATTCAACATATAGTCGTACAGATTTCATATTAAACCCTGGTTTGGGCCGTCCAGTATTCAACGGCATATTACAGACAGCAGGTCTTGGAACTGGTGTGTGGTATTATTCAGGGTCCAGGCATATGATAGGCCGCGGCTTAGGTAAATCAATAACACGTGCAGATATGGAAGTAATATTGCCATCCAGGTGGGAATACTTGTCTAAGAGTTTTGGATATGGTATATGGGGTGCTGGAGGATTATATTCTGATATGGGCAGCTTGCCTTCTGCTGAACGATTTGCTGGGTTTGGCGGGGGCGCACGCTTAGGCCGGTTGTCCAGATTGCAAACTTATTCAGTTTATGGTGAGAAAGGGAAACTCAAACTCACAGAAGGCAAAGAAGTACCGAGCGAGAAACAGTTCGCTGCTGGAATGAACTTAGTGGTTGATAATAAGAATAATGGATTTAGTGCCGAATATGGCAATTGGGGGGACATGACAGGCGCCAGCCCACAATGGCATGGAGGTGTATTATCTGTTAATACCAATCCCGCGCGTGTAGTGACAGGATGGTTTGAACCGCATGGTGGTAGTGAAGGGTTTGGTGGATTCCAGTTGAGGGTTCCTAAGTTGTTGTACGTTGTATCACAAGTGAATAAGCGTGATAAAGAGCTTGAGGTTAAGACAGGTATAGGGGTTAAGAATGAGATTGACCTGAGCCTCACCACATTGAAGGATAAGTTATCTGGAAGCGAGCGTTATAATCTCGGTTTAAGGGTTAATCTAGACCATAATACTTTTGTTGGCGGTGAAGTTGTTACAGATTCTGGTGCTCTTGACCATAGTATCCTTGGCATTGTAAGTAACAGTGGAATACCTATCGGTTCTGATATTCATCTGTTGAAAGCTGGATTGGGTTACAGTAATATTGACAATTCATTATTGACCACTATTGATTTAACAGCATGGAATAGGGCCAGGCTTACTGCAAAGGTTTCTCCTACTTACAGTGGTTTATCTTTAGCTTATGATTTCACTCCTCTGGACAACCAAGCCATTACTAGTATGAGCTGGAAACCAGATGAATATTCAGGTCCATATTCGTTCGGTGTTTCGTTTCTTAATAACCGATGGGGTAGCGTGTCTATAGATTGGACGAAAGGCGAAGGATTATTGAGGGGAATGCCTGAGTATCCTAATCAGTTGTATATTGGCGAACGATTTTATCCAGCAAAGACTGAGCATTATGGTTTTTATGAATATGGTATTCATAGAAGGGTTAATGATGAAGAATCATTCATTTTCTTTGGCGGGATTCCTGAATATTCAGAGTTTGGATTGGGATTGGATTGGCGGTTCTCAAATGGGTATGCAAGTGGTAGGATAGGTTGCTATTGGGATAGAGATACTGATGTCAAAAAAAAGGGATTGCGATTCTCAATAACTGTATATTATTCTCCTAAATAATCCGAATACCTGGTGGGAATACCTGGTGGGCTCACATGATAAGTCATGAGCTAACATAATAAAACAGGTCAAATAAAAAGGAGAGAGTTTTATAAGTGTTTTTTTAACACTTTGATGATTTTGAAATCAGATTCTATCATACGGTCTTTTATCTTATCCACAGCAATAAAAATCAGATACATAATTATACCAGTGGTTATTATGATTAAATAATCTGTAATATTAAGCAAGCTCACATTAAACCATCTTCTCGTTATCGGAAATGATATTATTGAGATCTGTAGCATGATTATCAATGCAATTACTAATATTAATTTCTTATTAGTTGACCAATCTTGGCCATACTCTCTCCTAATGAAATCCAATCGCGCCAGTTCAAACAGGACAAATCCTGTAAACACAA
>JAGGTN010000029.1 GCA_021163645.1 Microcaldota archaeon
ACGCCTCATTGGCCAGGTTAAGTATTGGTATAAAAACAGCATCGGTCTCCACAGCAAGAGCTTGGGCAGTTATGGTCTTTCCTGTTCCTTTAGCCCCTTCCAATAGAAGGCCTTTTATCTGCAATTCGCCCATCCTCTCTCTTTGTATAAGGGCGTGCTTGATTTTGTTATATTCCCTCCGGATATTTTTTGGAAGATACACTCTGTCTGGAGGGCACAGCTGGTTTCTCGGCACTGGTTCTACCTTAATGTTTCCGTCACGGCGCAAATTGTTCATTAACATCCTCACCACCTTATGTTATTGCATATATATTATTATGTGTATTAATATTTATAAATGTAGCTCATACTAACTATTCTTGTGAACAGGAAAAAGAAATAAGGCGAAGTTGAGAACACGGTGGCGACCCTGCATCGATAGATTTTTGCCATCGCACAGGGTTGACCTATGTGTCCTGTTCTCCATATCGTGTACCGATTGCACGGTTGGCGGCAGCACAAGCGGCATTGAAAAATAGAGATAAGGATTAAAAAGTATATTTTAGCATTTTACTGTTATATTCATCTGATTTTTTTATTATTGGGTTTTGGTTGATGATTGATTTGATTAATTTAATTATTTGATTTGTTTAATTTGTCAAAAATTAACTAGGTTATTAAGTTAAGGGTCAAAATAATTAACAATTTTCAGATGATATTACTAAAATTTTATGATATCATCGAAATATATAAACACTTATAGATTTAGCACAATATTTATAAATATATAATCATTAGAATTAACATGGGAGGGATTAAAATGACTACTAATCGTAACAGTATCAAGATGATTGGGTTATCTGTTATTATAATAAGCGTATTATTTTTATCAGCTTGTATCTTTCATACTGGAAAACAGAAAGACCAAAATGAAACCTTAAATAATATAATAAACAATTCTGAGCAGGGAAGAGAAAATATTAGTGTAAAGATTAATGCATCCAAATCAAAGATAACGAATACAACAATAGAAAAACAAAATAATACTGAACAGAATGTTACTACTGAAAAAGAACCATGTAAAGGATTATTCGGTGATGATTATGATTCGTGCATGGCAATACAGAATAATGATATTAATTATTGTAGCAAAGATAATTGTTACCAAAAATATGCACTAGCTAAAAATGATCTTGATGCTTGTGAATACATGAGCACCGACGCTATGAAATGCTATTGCAAATCATTAATATCGCCTGATAAATGTGTCACATGCCCATCTAAAAGTTCTAAAGAGTTATGTTATACTTTGCTAACGGAGAACACTGAAAATGACTACTGTCAATATATAGAAACACCGAGATATCAAAGAGATTGTTTCACGTATATGGCAGTGCAAGAGCATAATAAAAATCTCTGCAAACAGATAGATGATTCTTACATGAGAGATGAATGCTATAGAGAATATGCTAAGGAAACAGGTGATGTAAGTGCATGTAAAGAACAATTTGTTGAATCATGGATAGATGCATGTTATCGGGATGCTGCGTACGCAAATAATAAACCACAATTGTGTAATGATATAAGCAATTTCAGAAACCAAAGGGTATGTTATTCGGTTATATTCGAATCTGATGATTATCTTTTGGATGACTGTTACGAAATAACCTATCCAGAATGGAAGAATAGATGTATTAAATTCCTTGCTATAAACGAAAGGAATAAATCAATTTGTGATTTTATTGAAGACTATGATGACAAACAAAGATGCATGGTAAGAGTAGAAGAATTTAACAACGATTAAGAATAACCGTATGATAGGTGAGAATATGAAAAAGATACCTGAAGAGGTTAAGAGAAAACTTAACGAAATGCAAAAACTTATTAGGTCAGGAAAGTTCAGCCAAGTTGAAAAAGAGATTAATGAGATATTAAAAGAAAACAAATACCCAGATGTTTATAATGCTCTTGGGTTCGTTATGATGCAAAAAGGAAATATTAAGGAAGCGATCAAACAGTATAAAAAAGGTCTTAAATTGAATGATAAATTGGGTTATATTTATTCCAACCTTTCATTTGCTTATTTTAAACTTAAAGAGTATGATAAAGCAAAAAGCGCGCTTGAAGAAGCGATAAAAAATGAAAGGAAGTTTGAATATTATGATCAGTTATCACGGGTTAATATTTTCCTGAATGATTTTGACAAGGCACTCGAAAATATTGAAGAAGCAATCAAGCTCAATCCATCTGCAAAATTACTTTATGACCATAAAAAAGATATTTTTGAGCTTATCATCAAAAAAAATGAAACAGATAGATTCCATGAAAGATTATTTGATAAAGCGAGGGTTGAATTGAAAGACAAAGAATATTCAAATGCATTGGAATTGATAACAAAAGCAATAAATTTAATTAAAGATAAAAGAACAGGTAAGAAAAAGGTAGAGGAAGATCTAGAAAAATATTATAGGCTCAAAGGCGAATTAGAACTTCAATTAGAGGATATCAAAAAAGCAATAAAAGACCTTAACAAATCTCTTACATATAATAAGGAACCTGAAAACAAAAGTAAAACATTCAGATTATTATCCAAATGCTACATGATGAAAGGCGGAAGGAAGAACCATGAAAGAGCATTGGGATATATCAATGATGCTATAAGAGCAAGCGAAAAACCTCAATACCTATATGAGAGAGCTTCAATACTGATGCGATTAAACAAGATTAAGCCCGCGTATAAAGATATTCTTAAAGCAATAAAAATAGATCCTAACAATCCATACTTTCATATGAGGCTTGGGGATATTTATTCGCATATGGATGACTTTGATAAGGCGATCAAAGAATATGATAAAGCAATCAATCTGGATCCATTACGTATAGATGCATATGAACGTAAAGAAGACATCCTATTAGCAAAATCATTAAAATCAGGCATAAAAGAAGTGGAAAAAGGAGAAAAGGGTATGTATGCATAATGATTTATAATAATGATTTATATCTTAGTGTTAAACATCATACTTACTATAAGCACGAATTCTAACACAATGATTACTATGAGAATGGTAATATAAATTTTCATTTTATTTATTTCTTCCCTGCATGATCCAGAACTTGAGTTATGATATTTAGGGTTAACATTTACAGTTTTATTTCCTCCATTTCCTTTCTCCATTAACTCATGCTCAGCGTCATCAAAATATTCTTCCATCTTATCAGCAATACATTTTATTCTATATGAAGATTCGTAATCTTTGGTTTTATATAAATAAACAGCTTGAGAATGATAAATATTCGGCCATGTATGATTATATCTAACATCTTCTATTCCATTCAACATTGCTTTAACTTGAATCGGGGATTTATCAAATGTATCTACATAACTTTTCTGAACACCATAAGCAAATGCATAATCATACAAAGCAACTAGATAATGTTTATTCTTTGCCGCTTCATCAGCCATTGTAATATAATTGACAGTATCAGTAGAAGCTTCTGGAAATCTAAGAATATACTGCTTTGTTTCCTGTGATTTTACAGAGACAAGATCGGATAATTTACTTTCATCTATCAATTGCCCTTTTCCTTTGAATGAGATTAATTTTGATACATAACACCATTCTTCAGCGTTTAATATATTATACAAAGGATCGAACTTTGCTTCTTCAACATTATTTTCATAAAGATTAACATCAATATCCTTAATCTTATTCTTTGCCCAATCTATCCTTACCTCAGAACCAGTTATCCATTCCCAATTATCTGTTCTTTTCTCATATAGTTCAAAATTATTAAGACATTCTTTCGCTTCACTAATTTTCTGTGATAGATTTATCGGTCCAGCATCAATAGTTTCAATAAATTTCAGGTCAAGTAATCGATTAAATATATTATTAGCAGCAGTATATGAATAACCTCTGTTTATGAGCTTTTTCTGATTATCAACATCATCTAACATATCCTTGACGATCTCTTTCTCATGTGAATCATCACTCAACTGATTATAATAGTTCTCTGCTTCTGAATTAAACATATCAACTATTTCATATGACATATTATCAAAGCGAGGAATATGATATTCATAATCATCAACTATCTCAGTAGGTTCAATAATAGATTCTATTTTTGAATACTTTGAAAGTGATTCATTACTAAGATTTGATGTTGCAATATAAAACGCATCACTCAATGTATCAACATTTATTATCTTAATATCATACTTATCCATAAGATTATTAGCGATGATATAATCCTTTGTACCAGATAATTTTGTTAATAATACCTTTTTTCCATTTCGAGATGAAGCCATTACCTTCTCTATCAATCCACCTATCTTGCCCACTTTTCCTGACTGGCTTAATGTTCCTGTAACTATCACATTATCATTCAGTTTTTTACCAGAAAATAACGATGCAAATTCAAGACCCATAGCCAATCCCGCACTTGGACCGTCAATATATCTGCTTCCAGATGCTCCGATTATCCCGATACGATAATCACATTCAGAATAGTCAAATCCAGTAAAACTCGCTGCTGCGTCCAAACTATTTTCTATAGAATTCTGTGTACTGATCCCAACTGGAGGGGGTATCTGAATATATATATCCCCTTTACCAGGTTCTATATCGAATTCTAATGTTACAAGACCCCCATTTGATTCGCTCACAACAGCTGGAACTTCAATTTCGCCATGAGTGGGCTGGCATGATGAATAAATGATTCCTGAAAAGAATACACTAATGATTAGGATAACAAAATAAAATTTAAAGAATCTATTTTTCATACAAAACCCTCATTTAGCTATATTTTTATATAATATTTATTATCTAACGTCAATTATTATGTAAATAACATTTGATTCATTTAAATGCGCCCGCCGGGATTTTCATGCTCTTTCTTTCATCTCTTCTCATCTTTCTAATAAGTTTTAAAAGAAAAAAGCCATCGAACCCGGCTCCTAAGCTTTTTCCGACCTTTATTCCCATAAACCCTTTTTTTCCGCGCAGGCTTTTTCTTTTCCAGAAAGAAAAAGGGTGCTGGGAAGCTTATATCCTACCGATAGACTACGGGCGCATATTGATTTATCATACATAGTATTTAAAAAACCGTTAGATATTAAGATATATTTAAAATAATTTCCTGGAAGAAATCCTCAGGTTTCAACTGCGGATGAATTCCAGGCAATAATTTTGTTCACTGGAAATTTATTACCAATTATATGCGTACCTCAAAATATTTACTTATTATCTCTAAAATTCATTTCCATGGGAAATGCA
This sequence comes from Microcaldota archaeon, assembly GCA_021163645.1. GTDB lineage: Archaea > Micrarchaeota > Micrarchaeia > Anstonellales > JAGGTN01 > JAGGTN01. The sequence goes on from JAGGTN010000029.1 coordinate 5,256, forward strand.
CTCTGTCTGCCTTTATTTATAAACATTCTTATCAAAATTTCGTCATGCATGAAAATCACATTCAAATTCAAGATAAAGGAAAGAATTAAAACAACCATTGCAGATAAGCTTCCTTTGTTCTTAAACAAACTTCCTTTGGTTACTGTTGGATTTGGCGATGATACCGAAAGGTATATGAATAATCTTCATGCTATGTGCGATAAAATCGATTTTAATAAATCAGTATGAACTCTTATTAACCAAGTAAATACAAGCTATAAAAGCGAGGAGACAATAGAGAGTATTTAAAAAGATAATACTTGATTAAATTATGATACTTTGATTCAAATACAATATTTATAGGTGATACTATGATTGATTGGCAGGATATTGAATTGAAATGGCAGAGTGAATGGTCCAATAAAAAAGTTGCAGAATCAGATGTGAATCCAAATGAAAAAAAATTCTACATGGTATTCGCATACCCTTACCCAACAGGATTTTTACACACGGGGCATATGCGAGGTTATACATACGCTGACGATATATGTAGGTTCAAACGCCTAACAGGTTATAATGTACTCTTACCAGTAGGAATACACGCAACTGGAAATGGAGCAATATCCAAATCGCAGAAGATTACAGAAAAGGATGAACAATATATTAGTTACTTAAGAGAGAACGGTGTTCCAGAACAGGATATAGATAAAATGAAAGATCCTGAACAATATATCAAATACTTTGGCCATCTCTATCTAAATGATTTTAAACGGTTTGGCCTATTGGTTGATGAAAGAACATTTATCACGACTATAGATGACATATACAAGAAATTCATCACATGGCAATTCAACAAACTCAATGATAAAGGTCTGTTAATACAAAAAGAATATTATGCAACATTCTGCGAACATTGCGGTCCTGTATCGGTTGATGCATCAGAAAGCGATATATCAAAAGGTGGCGGGGCAGAAAAGAATGAATACACATTACTCAAATTCGAAACAAGATACAATGATCAAAAAGCATATATCATTGCTGCAACACTACGTCCTGAAACCGTGTTTGGCCAGACCAATCTATGGATTGATCCAGATATCGATTATGCTGTGATAAAAGTTGGCGGCGAAATATGGATTGGCAGTAAAGAATTCGCTCATAAATTGAAATACCAGAAAGATAACGTTAATGTGATAGGTACTATCAACGGAAAGGATATACTGGGCAAACATGTGAAAGCACCAGGCATAGATAGAGAAATAATTGTACTACCTTCGAAATTCTGTGAACCTGATGTAGGTTCAGGGATAGTTACTTCCGTTCCATCAGATGCACCGCATGATTGGATGGGATTATACGATTTACAGAACAACGAAACAGAATGTAAAAAATATGAAAAATACGGATTGAATTGTGATGAGATTAAAGCGATCAAACCAATTCCAATAATAAACACGCCGGGATGGGGTGAGATGCCAGCAGTTGAAATATGCAAAAAGATGCACATAAAGAATTCAATGGATCCCAAACTCGAATCTGCGAAAAAAGAGATCTATAAATCAGGATTCTATACAGGAACGATGCGTGATGTTGCTGGCAAGTATGCAGGATTATCTGTTGAAAAAGCAAAAGAACAAGTTAAGAAAGAGCTCATAGAAAAAGGCCAGGCAGATATATTCTATGACCTATCAGAAGAGGTCATCTGTCGATGCGGTAGGAAGGTATTCATTAAAAAAGTAGATCATCAATGGTTCATTGATTATGGTAAGGAATGGCTCAACAATGATTCAATCTCATGGGCTAAGAATATGAATGTTAAACCAGATGATTATTATGAGAACCTACCAGAAGCACTCAGATGGTTTAAGGAAAGGCCATGCGCGCGTATGGGGAGATGGATGGGCACGACGTTCCCGTTCGATAAAAGATACATCATCGAAGCCATCTCAGATTCTACGCTCTATCCCATATTCTACTTAGTTAGTAAACATAAAGATAAATTCAACGCTGATCAATTGACATTAAAATTCTTTGATTATATATTCCTGGGAAAAGGCTCTGCTGACGATGTAGCACAGGAAAATAATATGAAAAAAGAGGATATAGAAATAATCCGTAGAGAAATCCTTTACTGGTATCCACTCGATATCAATCTCGGCGGTAAAGAACATAAAACAGTTCATTTCCCACCTTTTATCAAGAATCACGTTGCGGTATTACCAAGGGAATTATGGCCGCGTGGAATCTTTGTCAACTATTGGATAACAACACATGGAAAAGAAAAATTATCTAAAAGCAAAGGCGGAGCACAACCAATTCATGGTGCAATTAAAAAATTTGGTGTTGACCCTATGCGATTATTCTATGCAAATTCCGCAAAACCATATGTTGACGTAGAGTTTAGCGAAGATCTTGTATTTGAATATAGAAACAGACTGGAATACATGTACAACGAGATAAAGAGATTATGGGAATTATCAAATCGTTTATCTGATAAATTATCTGATGATTCGTCGGGTCCGCAAGGAAAAAATGGTAAAAATACAAGTATAGATAATTGGCTTAACACGAGGATTAAGTGGTATCTATATCAATCTGAAAGGGACATCGATACATTCGAACTAAAACACGCGTCAGATATTGCGTATTATCACATGTTATCAGATATTCAATGGTATCTGAAAAGAAAAGGAAATAATAAACATGTTTTAAGAAATGCAATCGAGGTCATGGTAAAATTAATGTCTGTATTCACACCGCATATTGCTGAAGAGATCTGGCATGAAGTGCTAGGCAAGGATGAGCTCATCGCCAATTCTAAACTACCAGAAATCGAAAAGATAAACATGCAAGGTAAGGATTCAGAATGGTATATCAAAAACATCATTGATGATATATCCAATATATTAAAAGTAATTAAGAAGAATAAACCGAATAAAATCACATTAGTAATTGCAGATGACTGGAAGTATAAGATGATTAAGAAAGCGATGAGTATTGAGAATAGAAAAGAGATAATGAATACATTGATGAATGATCCAGAATTTATAGATAAGAGAAAGGATATCGCCATGCTGATTAAAAGGCTCATAAGGATGCTCCCAGAATATAAAGAAACACCCGGCCTTGACGAGATGAAAATCCTTAATGACGCTGTTGATTATCTCACAGATAAGTTTGGATGTCAGATAAAGATTATTAATGAATCAGACGCTGATATTTATGGACAGAAAGCAAAGAATGCATTACCACTTAAACCAGCTATCATGATAGAATAAAGACTATACAATCATTCTGGAGGTTATGTCTTATTCTGGTGGATTAAGCTCATTTACAACATAGATTAATAAATCCTCAAAGTCATAATAAAATCTAAACGCTAATTCCTTTACGTGTTCATAACTATCAACATACAATCTGTATTTTTTAGGAGGTGGATTCCACGAACTATCCATTAACTCTGCAGAAACCTGTGATATCCCCTCTCCATAAAATAAGAGTTTTGTCGCGTAATCTTGGTTCTCGATTTTAATATAAGGGTCATAAGAATTATAAGTATTCAATAATTCTCGGTACGAACTCATAAGTTTCTTATGTCTCATCAAAAAGCGTTTTCCATACCGTTTCAATAGAGATATGAACAATAATTTGTGAGCATATTCATGAGCCATCGTTTCAATCCATATCGTATTTTTTATCTCGTTTTCACTCATCCCAAGCTCATCTTTTAAATCAAATATGAAACTAACAGCTTTGATTTCTGGTATGTATTTGTCGTTGTCGATGGATTTATCATATGTGAGCTTGTTATTAATAAATTTTAGATGATATTCTTGAGAATGTAAATAGATTACATTGAACATAGAACCTTTATTTCTACCTACAATCTGTATGTTATAAACAGGCACTTTAATATTATGTATGACTTTGATTTGTTTGATATCAGAAACTATATCAACATGATAGATTCTTTCTACAGATTGCTTAACCTTAGTGAAAACCCTGAACAGATTCTCCTTTTCATCAACAGTGCCCCTCCCAGTAATCAACACCTTATTATTGCTACCATCCTTGAACATGGCTATCGTATGTCTATCAGGCGTTATTTTAACTCCCTTTCCTTTAACTACTGTATCAATCATGACCATAATATAATTTGGTTAATTTCATTTTTAAATGTTTTTTACACGTTTTATATATAGGAGTTTACACGTCTTAACCAAATAATCAATATCAACATATTAATTTAAGCAAATAATCAAATCAATCATCAACCAAAAACCAATAAAAAATCAGATGAACATGATAGTAAAAATAGAAATCATGGCTTATCAAAATCAGGAATATTTTGAATCCTAACTGGGATATGAATATAATAAATCCCCTTTTCATCTTTTATGATTAGATTCTCTTTTTTGGTTAAGGCATCTAGGTTGATTAAAAATACACCTTTCCGCACTATCTTAATATTTTCTATTGTCTTTGTTTTTTTATGATTTATTTTTCTATTTCCATTCTCACTTCTCTTTTTTAGCTTCTTATCATATCTTACAAAAACAGTTGACCCGCATTTACATCTGTCTTCACCAGGTTTTTTTGGAGTACCGCATTTGATACAAACATACATATACTCACCTTTTATTTCTTACTTTCTTCTTTTACTGAATCTACTGATAGCATTATAGAGCAATTCCATGTTTTCCCCTGTTAAAGCTGATATCTCAACAACCGGATAATCTGCGAATATCTCTTTGATTCTCTTTGAATTTGAATCTTCCCTATCTATCTTATTTGCTACTATGATAACTGGTATATTCCGTGCTTCTATGTTTCCTAATAGTATAAAATTAGTCTGTGAATAAGGGTCTGATGTGGAATCGATTACCAATAATGCAGCATCAACCTTATCTAGAAATTTTATTGCTTCGATTATTCCTTTTGTTGCTTCCTTGGCTCTAACCTGCGCTTGCTCATATGACATACCATAATCAAGAAAATCTCTGTAATCTACCTTAACAGACATTCCTGGCATATCTAATAAGTTCATTATGAGCTTAAAGTTGTTTATATTGATCTGAACTTTTTCTTTCTTTAATACTGTCCTGGTTTCATGCGGAATGATGGATACAGAACCCACAGGTTCACCGGTAAAGTCAATACTTATCCTATTCGCCAACGAGGTTTTTCCTACATTTGGCTCGCCGTAAAATCCTATTGTAATTTCTTTTTCTTTCTTGAATATTGAGATTAGCCAGTTAATATATCTCTTTATACTTAGAATCATTTATCTATCACCAACATAAAATGAAATAATCAAATGAAGATATTATTGGGATAGTAATAATTTTAAACCCTTATTAAGAAAGATAAGAACATGCAAATAATATATGCACCACCAAAAAAGATTATTTATATCTCAGAAATCAGACCTATACTTGAAGAAAAATTAGGGATAAAGCTAATCTTACATGAGGATTACATAGAAATTAAAAGCCAAGATGCGAGTAATGAATATCTTTGTGTGGATGTTATTAAGGCAATTACTTATGGTTATGACTATAAAAAGGCGGTTAAACTAATAAGTCCTGAATATGATATGAAAGTTATAAACTTAAAGGATTTCATTAGCAATGAAAAGACGTTACATCGTCAGATTGGCAGATTGATAGGGCTTAAAGGAGCTGTAAAAAGAAATATTGAAAGAGATGCTGATGTGAGCATAATAATAAAAGATTATAAGATAATAATATTAGGTCTCAGACCAGATGTAGATGTTGCTGTTCAGGGTTTGTTGAAACTCATCTCTGGTGCGAAGCATTCTACAGTTTATAGATATATCATAGAACGCAAGCGTTCTGAATATTCTAGGGATTATGGTTAGGATTTTTATTGTTTTTTTATTTGAAGATCAATTTACAGATGTTTGTAAATTCAATATTCTATTGTTGATAGGTGAGTGAATGGCTAAAGATGTATTTACACAATTCAAAGAGCATTCAGTTGCAGAATTCTTTAAGAAGAATAAACAGATGCTAGGTTTTTCAGGTAAAATTAGATCACTTACTACCATTGTTCATGAACTTGTTACCAATTCTTTAGATGCTGCAGAGGAAGGAAGGATATTGCCAGATATTGTTGTTGAAGTTAGTGAGATAAATAAAGATGAAGGGAGGTACTTAGTACATATTGAAGATAATGGAACAGGTATCCCTGAAAAGCTTATTGGTAAGGCATTGGGTATGATGCTGGCTGGTACAAAATTTCATAGATATGTCCAACAGAGAGGTCAACAAGGAATCGGTGCTGCTGGGGTTACGATGTATTCACAATTGACAACTGGTAAATCGGTTAAAGTTATATCTGGATACAAAGGGAAAAAGGTTACATGTGAAGTTCTTATTGATATCAGAACAAATAAACCAAAAGTTAATATTCTTAATAGAGAACCTAGCGAATGGCATGGGTTAATATACGAAGCTGAAGTTAAAGATGTGAAATATGATAAGAGTTCTTACGGCGTGTATGAATATCTTAAGAGGACTGCGCTTGCAAATCCACATGCATCAATAACATTCTTGGATCCTCTTGGTGAAAGGCACATTTTTCCCAGATCTGTTGATGTGATCCCTCCCAAACCCAAACCAGTAAAACCGCATCCGTTAGGGATTTCTACAAGTGATTTAATTGATTTTGCACATTATTCAAAAGAACCCACATTGAGTTCATTCTTTAGGAATACCTTTTCTAGGATATCTCAGTTAAAACTTGATGAGCTTAGAAATTATTTACCAGATATTAATTTTCGTATGAAACCGAGAATGCTTTCATGGGAACAGGCTGATAGGATAGTTAGTGTTTTTAAGAAAATAAAATGGATATCTCCATCTTCTGATGGTATATATCCTATTGGCGAAAAACAGATTAAGAAGTCAATTTATAATATACTGAATCCAGAATTCTGCGAGGTTGTTGAGCGTAAACCGAAAATATACCGCGGTGGTATTCCATTCATCGTTGAAGTTGGGCTTGCGTATGGTGGAGATGCAGGTAGAAAGATTGGTTCTTCAAGGAATGGTGATGTGATAAGGTTCGCTAATCGCGCGCCATTGTTGTTTGATGCTGGCGGTTGTGGGATCACCGATGCTGTTAAAAGCATAGATTGGAAACGTTACGGCATAAAAAATTTTGATGACGCACCGATAACTTTGATTATAAATGTCTCGTCTGTACATATTCCTTACACTGGTGCAGGTAAACAAGCCTTGTCTAGTGAACAGGATCTTGTTGATGAAATTCGTAATGCTATAATGGACGTTGCTAGAAAAATGCAGATTCATATTCGTGGTAAGGTGAGAGAGCGAGAGCGTGCTACGAAAATAAAATCAATATTAAAATATGTTGAACAGCTTTCGATGGATTTAGCGGAGCTTGCAGATTATTCTGAGAGGGATAAAATAAACAAAAAATTAATTAAACTTGTTGAGATAAAATATAGTAAGACCAAGAAACATAATGATAATGAAAGTGAATCAGATAACAGATCTGTGGACTGATGGGCTTGGATGGGTTGAGTTGTTTTTTGGTTTTGATTGAGTTGATTTGTTCTTTTGGTTGGGGTTGGATGGGTTTTTGTTTTTTGTTTGGCTTGGATTGCTTTCTGGGGTTGGATTGTGTGATTGGTTGAGTTGGTTGGGTTTGGGTTAGATTTCATTGTGATGGAATATGATTTGATTTAATGATTTGTATAATTCGGAGGTTGATGATATGTCTGATGTTGTAAAAAAATTAACTAATTTAGGGAAAAGTATGGTCAAAGAGATAAATAATAACTCTTCACCAACGTTCACAACTAAATTGAGGAGTAGAAGTAATATTAATTATGATGAATCCATAGGTGTCCTTAGGTTAGGCGATAAGAGGGAGGAAAGGACTTTTATAAATGTATCACAGGCAAGGCGGTTTATGCAGACCATTGCGGTGGCGAATAAGTGTAAGAAATTCCTTAATGAGAATTCGCATACAAGTATTAGAGGGCTTTATTATCAGTTAAAGTTTTCTTTAGGTGCTAATCTGGATGAGGAGTTATTCTCTGAGCAGGGGGAAAGTAATCCTTTAATTGAAGATTTAGAACTGGCGTTAGATGTTAAAAGGGAAGACCTCAATCTTAGTACTGCGCGTAAGGGAGTAGTGGCAGGACCAATGGTGTTGAAGGATAAGTTTGCAGGAGAGAAAGTTGAAATTGATTTGACCAAACAAGGAAGGTCTGGGTGGATGATACCTTCTGATGTAGATAATGGTATGGAGATCGATTCTATCAATGCTGAATGGGTATTGGTAGTTGAGAAAGATGCTATTTGGCAAAGGCTTAATGAAGATAAATTCTGGAAAAAAGAAGATTGTATCCTTATCTCACCGCAAGGTCAAGCGTCGCGTGGAGCGCGACGCTTGCTTCGCAAACTCGCAGATAAAGGATTACCTATTATTGTATTTACGGATTGTGATGCATGGGGATGGTATATATATTGGACTATTAAAACAGGTTCTATGAACTTAGCCTATTTAGGATTGGATATCGCTGTGCCAGAATCAAAATTCATCGGTGTGACAATGCAGGATATAAAGGATTATGATTTTCTTGATAAACTCACGATAACTGCAAAACCCATTGATATCAAAAAAGCTCAAGATATGTTATCTTATCCTTGGATAAATATGCATAAGGAATGGGTTAAAGAACTCAAGACAGTAATAAAAACAAAGAAGAAGATTGAACAGGATGCTTTGCAAGGGCCTAGATTATCATTCATAAGTGATTATCTTAGAGATAAAAAGGAAAATGAACGTTTCTTACCATAGCTTATTTTAATCAAATCAATCATCAACTAAAAACCAATAAAAAATCAGATGAACATAACAGTAAAAGTTCACATGTTTACAAATATCCAATACCTTTTTATTTATTAAATGGCTAATGATATCAGGAGATCATATGGAATCGCTTAAACTGATAAATGAAGTAAATTCCTACTTAGATGAGTTGTCTAATTATAAAAAGGTAATTAGTAATATGGACGAAATAATCGATATGGTTAAGAAATATAAAGAAGAAATGAGTAGTTTTGTGAACCCTTTTGGAAATATTAAAATTAACTTAGATGGTCTATCCGCCAATGAACTTAGTGAAGTTAGAAAACAAATAAAGATGATAAAGTATATTGCTTATCTTAAGAAGATCACACTTTTAAGGGCAAAACTGTCATTCTCATCACTTGCAGTTGGTCAAAGGCTTATAAATGTCATGAAAGTTCCTGAAGAATCAGATTACCTGTCTTTTATTCCATATAATGGGAACCTTTTGGGTTATATAAGCAGGTATGGGGTAATATCATCCATTTTATATTCACGTATGAAAGTGCTTCTATCATTAACTCATTTACCAGAACAACATAAGATAAAAATAAGGTATAAGGATGAAAAGAATGATGAAAAGCAGGAGATTCTCATATTAACTAATATAAATGGTTTAAATAAGAAAATAAAGGAGAAGTATGGAGAAGATAGCGAAATTCTCTCAATTGATCCTCTCAAAAAGCCTATTATTCGTAGTGGTCATGTGCGATCGGTGGTTTCATGTTATTATTCGTTGAAAGCTTGCGAAGAAAGATTTGAATCCTTAAGAAGAAAACATATAACTAATAAAATCAAGATGTATAAAAAGATAGTTTCAGGGGATGGTTTTGATGAATGGACTAGTTTGAATATTATAAGGGAACATCCAAAATTAATGGATAAGCTTATAGCTGGAGGTTTTGTTGATAAACGAATCTCTCAGTCGATAGATGAGAAAGAGTATGCCAGTGAGAATATTGAATATGTCTATAATCAAGAATTTGAACCAGAAATTTTAATATATCGTAGAAGAATAATTGACAGTTTATCTTCATATGCGAAGAAAGATTTTCTCAATCATTTATATATCTATTATATGACTACATCCAAAACATATCGAGAGAAAAATAATCTCTTTCCTACACTTGCCACAGAACCAAACGAAACTCAGTTATCTGTATTTGATGGTATCAGTTGGACTAATAAGGATGTATTATCAGAAAAGTTTAGGATAGAAAAGTTGGTTAAAGAAGATCATAAATATATCGGCCCTGCTCTTTATAAAATAAGACTTAATGAGGATGTAGAAAAGGTTGCTGAACGATTTAATGTTGATCCAGAAGGCCTTAAAAGGAATATAAAGATAATTTCATCATTGATTACTGGGAGAGGTAAAGAATTTTTAGAAAAGGTTAATTTTAGAAAGGGTCGATTTGCAATGGATAATGAGTGCAAGTTTTAAAATGTTTAAAGTAAAGGAAAAAACATGGTGTGTTTATGATAATATTAGCTGGTAAACGCGAAGATATTATCAAGATGATAGATCATCATCCTGAGATTACAGAAGTTTTTATTAAGGTTAAACCAAGTACTAAAATGTTAGCGTATCTATTAAATAATACGAACTTAAAAAAAATATATATTAGTAAAAATATATATCGAACAATTCCTTCCAAGGTAATTAGAGCGTTGGATGATATGAAAATTCGTGTTGAGATTGTTAAGCTCAAGCAGGGAAGACCTTTTGAGATAAATGATTTTATAATCAAAAGGGCTTTTAAACTTAAGGAGAGAGGTATGTCTGTAATTGACATCTCCCGAAAGCTTGGGATAAGCAGAAGGACATTGTATTATAGGTTTAATAAGATTGCTGGGCATTCAAAAAATATATAAATGTTCCTGAGTAAATATTGTTCTTGGTATTCTCAGCTTGTACTGAGAATATTACCTTCATGCCCCGGTCAGACAACCTTTTTTGGTTGTAACCCGTGGCATTCGTTACCTTCATGCCCCGGTCAGACAACCTTTTTTGGTTGTAACCCGTGGCATTCGTTCCACTCATGCCCCGGTAGCTTAGTGGTAGAGCGTTCGGCTGTTATGCACATTCTTTCATAAGGAAAGAACCTGCGCTAAGAAATAGAAGTTTTTTATGGAAATAGAAGTACTGGGAGAAAACTAGGGTCCTTTCAGTCCCGAAACCGAAAGGTCGGCGGTTCGAATCCGCCCCGGGGCGTGAGATATTGCTTGTATTTTAACAGTGGTGATTTATGTGGCAGAATTTATTTTATCAAAGAAGTGGAAAAAACAAGGATGGAATTTTGATAAGAAATTCATTGTGGCGGATGATGCATCTTTTTTTATTGTGCTAAATGAGTTCATACCAGAAATTCAGGAAGGTATATATTCTTTATTTGATACTAAGGGAATTGAAAAGCTTCTGAAAGATTATAATTATCAAATATGTAAATTACCAAATAGTCGTAAAATGGCCGGGTATGTTAACATGCCTCGCCATTTCATAGAATTGATGAAACCGATGATTGTATATGCAATATTGAAAAAAGAAGGATTATTACCTTGGTTCAACCAACAATACCTGGCTAAAAAGTTAGGGATTGTTATACCAAAACATACATCGAGTGGTATTGATTATGAGAACATCAGTTTAATAAGCAACTATGATAAATTTGTTAGTATTAAAAAATTGGCAATTGAAGATGACACAACTGTACATGATACTCTATCTATGTTTGTGAGTATCATGTATTCTTTATTGAATATGCGTAGTGAACTGATAAGCAAGCTTGGTATGGATGAATCCATACCGGATGAGTGTAGAGAACTTAATCTATCCAAGAATTTCAAAGGTCTCTCCAAGCTGATAGATTATGCGAAGAAGAATAAATATTCTCCTATCATTCTTAATAAGCTTCTTAATAATATTGGTATGTCTCCATTTATAGATCCTAATAAGTTTAATTCGGTATATAAGGATCCAGAACTCAAATATCTGAAGATAAAAGTCAAAAGGAAGAAGAGGAAGAAATGATGTTTTGAATTATTGATTCTTAAGATTTATGGTTTGAAAGAAGTAAATAATAGAATAACAAAATAATTAAGACAGATAAAAAGGTGTAGAGATGAATGTCAAGGGTGCTTCAGATGGCAAGAGAGAGTTTTATATAACTACTCCAATTTATTACCCAAATGCCCTACCGCATGTTGGTACGGCCTATACGACGATAATTGCTGATTTTGTTGCAAGATTTAAACGTTCTCAGGGTTATGATGTTTTTTTCCTTACTGGTAATGATGAACACGGAATGAAAATTGCTAGGGTTGCTGAGAAAAATGGGATGACTCCACAAGAATTTGTTGATGGGTTGGCAGAGAAATTCAAAGATGTATGGAAGCAATTGGGAATAACCTATAATCGTTTTATAAGAACAACTGATAAAGATCATGAGAAGACAGTGAAGGAAATCATTATAAAATCAAACAAAAACGGGGACATATACAAAGGATATTACGAAGGATATTATTGTGTTGATTGTGAACAATATTATACTGAAAAAGATTTAGTTGATGGTAAATGTCCAATTCATAACAAGCCATTGGAGATATTGAGTATGGAATCTTATTTCTTTAAATTAAGTGCATATCAAGACAGGTTATTAAAATTTTATAAAGATAATAAAGAATTTTTACCTTCCAAGTATAAGCAAGAGGTTATTAATAGGGTAAAGAAAGGATTGAGGGATATAAGTATATCCAGGCCTAAGAGGTATCTTACATGGGGGATTGAATTTCCACTTGATCAGAATCATGTGACTTATGTTTGGTTTGATGCTCTCACCAATTACTTAACAGGAATAGGTTATTCATGTAGCGAGAATGAAAAGAATAAAGAAATGTTTAACAGATATTGGCCCGCTGATATTCATTTCATTGGTAAAGATATTACCTGGTTTCATTGCGTGATTTGGCCTGCGATACTGATGTCAGTAGGTTTGCCATTACCAAAACGAGTAGGGATAAATGGTTTTCTTAGCGTTGATGGCCAGAAGATAAGCAAATCTTTAGGCAATGCTATTGATCCTGTATCTATTTGTGATTATTATGAAACAATTGATGTTCTGAGATATTATCTACTTCGTGAGATCCCTTTTGGTAGTGATGGAGATTTTTCACGTTCCTCATTAAAAGAAAGGTATAATAATGAGCTTGTAAACGAATACAGTAATCTTGTAAATAGGGTGTTTGTCATGTTCTCAAAATATTGTTCTAAATCTCATAATGGCAATATTGATTATGATGACAGTTTATGGCAAGGTACTGATGAGATAATCAAATCTTACATCAAACATATTGATCGACTTGAATTTAAACAAGCCATAGATACGATCTGGCAATTAATATCTAAAGCTAATTCTTACATAAATGAAAAAGAACCTTGGAAGCTTGCGAAAGGAGATGATGGATCAGGAAATGGATTAGAAAAAGCAGCTAAGGTCATTTATTCATTAATAGAATATCTCGGGATAATAAATAGTCTATTTGCTCCAATCCTTCCATCATCTTCTGAAAAACTTGCTAAACATCTTGGTTTAAAAGAGCCTATTCGTATATCAGAATTGAAACAGTTTGGTAAGAATATTGATATTGATAGGGTGAATCATAAGGGTCTTATTTTATATAGAAGAAAAGAATAGACAAAGAGAAGATGAGCAATAAGCTGAGATAGGGGTAGGATATTCATTTTATATCTATTGAACGGTTGGCAAATATTCAATTTGCCAAGTTGCAATCTTTGATTGCCATAATGAATAATCCTTGCTCTACCTTTTTAGTGTAGGTTTTGCCTGATGGGCAAAAAGTGCGCTTATCCGTTTCGATATTTTGTTGTGTTTCTCTTTTTAAGCAAGGTGCTTATTATTTTGATTTATCGTTAATAAAATTCACACTTTCTTGGGTTCCCATCTATTCATCAAGATGTTTTCTGTTATTCTGATTGAATCTAATAATCCATGAGCATATATGATACATCCAAACGAAGTGTAATAATCTTTTTTATTAAGAAAATATTCTGAATCTTTGCGATATTGTTTAGCGAGTTCGATAGTTTTTTTGTATCTATTGGTTATACTGAGGTCTTTTGATTGTCTCGTTAGTTTTTCTAACTCTTCAAACAATTCATCAAATTTTCTAATATCTATCTCTATCCGCTCTGTTATGTTCATTTGATGACCTCCTTTATGGCTTATAAATATAATCATTGATTCTGTTTTTTGCTTTCTCTCTTTTCTTCTGATGTTCATCTAAGAAATTGTTTAGTTTATCAATAAGTATTTGTTTGAGTTCACCACTCAGTAATCTTCCATCTTTATAATCATCATGTATTTTTTTGAGTTTATCATCATCTTCTTCGAAGAATGTGAGCCATTGATATGAAACATCTATCTCAGGAATCCCTCCCAACTTTCGATGTTTTTCAACTGTTTCACGACCTCCAGAAAATGCATACTTATTAATTTTTCTTTTAACCGTTTCCTTATCATCAATTGTGTATATAGTTGATTTCTCGTTAGATGATGACATCTTTCCCTGTTCTGTGATGCCGCCAAGCCCGGGAAGGAAAATACATTCTATTGATGCTGGTTTGTAATAGCCTAATCTTGGAATAACATCACGGGATATCCTAAAATGCGGATCTTGATCTACTGCATGAGGGATAAGACATGGCCGATGGGTTCCTTCTAAAACATTGGGTAGGAATGCTGGCACTGCTTGCATGGCAGTATAGAATATCGCTCCTATATTCTGTTCGTTTCCAAAGCCAAAAGTTGCTTTTATTGTTGAGAAGGTTATCCGTTTAGCTACCTTTATTGCTTCTGGATACATGATCCCAGCATGTTTAGTATCTATTAGAAAATGTGTTTTTTTAGGATCAAATCCTAATGCGATAACATCAAGCATATTCTCGTATACCATGTTTTGCACTTGTTCCAGATTTAAGTTTCTTTTCATGAGAAATTTTTCTTCGTCTGGAAACTGAAACCATAGTTCAGTATTGAATTTATCTTGTAGCCATTTGGTAAACAACCAAGGAATTAAGTGACCGATATGTGTATATCCTGATGGTGCACGTCCAGTATATAGAAAGAATTTATTACCTTTTTCATATTCATCTAATATAATATTCATATCCCTATGTGCAAAAAAAATCCCTCGCCTTAGGAAATAATGAAGTTTTCCAGTATGCTTCTTAATTCTATTCAGTAATTCATCATCTATCTTTGATAATCCAAAGTCTTCGATTAGTTTATCGTAATTAATGTCTCCCTTAACCTGCCAAGGTGTTACTATTGTTTCCTTTTTATCATTTTTCTCGTTTTCAAGATTCATCTTATCCACCATTTATTTTTGTGTATAAATCCTATATATCCAGACAGTAAAATGCTCATAAAAATCTGCATTTTATTATCTTCTATTCTTTTTTGTTATCCCCTTCATTTTAATTCCTTCATTGCCTATCGTGAATGATTGAATAGTGTTATCATAATTGATGCCTCTCATCTTAATGATTTCAATATAATGTTCTCTTTTACGTTTATCATTTGCGCGTTCGTAACCTAGATAGATATAACCATCAGTAAGGGATTCAATTCCAGATATACTTCTTGGAACTCTATAGTCTTGCCATTTACCGTTGTCTTCGGCTATGAATAATGTTGTCGTATTCCAACCTCTTGCTCTTTCTATGAATTTAATTAATGACCTTCTTCTATCTAATTCGTTATCATAAAGTAATCCAAGTATTGTTATTGGGTCTATCAATACTCTTGTTATATTTGATTGTAATATCATTTTATGTACAACATCATTCTTTATTATGAGCTGTTCTATTTCATCTACAGGAAATTCTACAAACAATAATCTTCCTTGCTTTTCAAGTTCGGATATATCCCATCCCAATCCTTTCATGTGTTTCAACGATGCTGTTTTATGCTCTTCAAAAGAAATATACATAACATTCTCATCATTCTTTATCCCTTCCATCAGAAACTGCATTCCCAACGTTGACTTTCCCGAACCAACGTCTCCATTTATTGTTATCACACTACCCAATGGATATCCCCCTTTGAGTATTTTATCAAGCTGTTTAACGCCAGTTGATACGAATTCTGTTATTCTCCTCTTTCTTTTATTACTCCCTTTTTTCTTATGTTTTCTCATATTTTTCTCATTTCTTAATCTTTTAAGCTCTTCTTCAACTGTTTTTAATACCTCCTCTTCATCACCTTCTTTTACTTTTTCTTCATCATCATCTTCAGGATAAATACCAAATGATACTTCCATATTCATCACCTATTTCATTTCTTATCTTTTTTATTTTTCTCAATCATCTTTCGCCCAATCTCCTCCCTAATTTTCATATTCCTAGCATATTCCTTTTTCTTTTCATCTGTTAAACCCTTTTTAAGATACATTGCGGTGAAGTTGCTTGAGAAAGTTGATAAATCCATTAATATTGTTTGTATCTCGCCTGTTGATAATTTTTTAGTATTGGGTTTTAATATCTCTATGCCGAGCGGAGCGTATTTCAACACGAGATTGACCAAATCCATAATGTTCCTTACAAGAACTTTGACTTCAGCATAAGTTGAATACATATTTTCAAAAAGTTCTGGTTTTTCTATCTCGCCATATGTCCATACTGTCAATGGATCATTTGCAATTCTTGAAAGGAATTCTACGAGGAGATGTTTTATTTCATCTGGCGAATTACCATGCATATCAAAATACATTATAACAAGAAATCCACCATCTCTTATTGTTTCATCGGTTAATTCCTGTATTGATTTTTTTGGTTTCTTTTCTTTCTTTTCTTCATTTTTTTCCTTTTTTTTTCCAAATATCATAGTTCAACACCTTGATTTCATTAATTTATTATTCTCCAAGTCAGAGGTCAAATTATTGCCCAAAGTATTCCTTGAATTTTTTAGATAAATATAATCTTTTCGACCGTCCAGCGTGTTTGGCAATTATGAAATTCTTTTCAATTAATTCCTTTACCGCTGGATATACCCAGACACCAAGCTTTTTAACCATATCTGATTTTAGAATGGCATTATGTTTTGAAATATATCCCAATGCTCTTAGGGCAGGACGCGACAATTCTGCTTCTTTTGCAAAATCCTTGACATAAGGAACATATTCTTTCCTCACAGTCATATAGAAATGATTGTCTTCCTCAACTATTTCAATTGCATTATTATTTTTATCATACTCTTTCTTCAATTCTTTTACCTTTTCTTTTACATAACCAAGTGCGCTTACTCCTATTAGTTTTGCTAGTTTGCTTAGAGGTACTGGTGTTGGTGACATGAAAAGTGCAGCTTCGATAAGTTTTTTTTCATCAGGTGTCATTTAAATCAGCTCATTATCATCTTTACCAAACAGTTTATCAGTTTTAACGATAATTATATCTCCGAACAAAATCTCTTGTATTAATACCAATTTACCTTTATTAGCGAGGAATATTAAAGGAAGAAATAATTTAACCTTTTCTGTTATGTCGTTTTTATTATTGAGTAATGAGCTGAAGGCAAGCATACCTTTGTCATCAAATTTCCCTTTCATTTTATTCATTAACTCTTCTGTGAGTACGTCAATGTCATAGAATCTTTCAGTGATGATCTTTTGCTTGTTTCTCATCACGGGATGGGTGAGTCGTATTGAATGTTCTGTTTCTTTTTGGAATGCTTCATCCAATGCTTCTACCAATTCATCTAAGGTTACTCTCCTCTTAGGTGGGATTCTTGTTTTTAATTCTAATATAGGAATCTCTTCTATTGTATCATTATCTTCAACATA
The DNA here is from genome assembly GCA_021163645.1 of Microcaldota archaeon. Lineage (GTDB taxonomy): Archaea > Micrarchaeota > Micrarchaeia > Anstonellales > JAGGTN01 > JAGGTN01. The sequence goes on from JAGGTN010000029.1 coordinate 23,001, forward strand.
CATCTCATCTTCAACATCATGAGAATCATCATCAATTTCCAGAACATCACTTTTCATCCTTAAAAGAATAGATGCGGCAAGAATAATATTGGCAGGAATATTAAGTTCAAGGTTTTTCATTCTTCTTACGTATTCAATGTACTTACTAGTTAATTTTACAATATCTATATCCCAAGGGTCAATATTTTCTTTTTCTATGACCTTTATCAGCATTTCCCGCCATGTAGGATATGTGACTATCTTCTCAAGGTTAAATTGCATATTTTAAAATACGAGTAAGAAGCTTAAAAATGTTTCTATCCCTTATAGGAAAGGGATATTTATATTTAGTTTTTCTAGTAGAAAAAAGTATAAAATAAAGTTTATGATTAAAAATAATGCAATAAACAATAGGTATTTGGTTTTATGTTTAAAATATTTTTTTCTTTCCTTATGCCGTGCGACGTCCAATAGTTCATCACCAAAATATACAGATAGATATGTTCCCATTGCTGATAAGATGATGATTATCCAGAATGGGACTGGGTTCATCAAGATATTGTTGAATATCTTCAAGAATATGGTTGAATCGTATATAACCGGAAAGAATATATGGGCGGATATGTTGATGATGAATGCAAACATCCATACTATAAGTTCTGAATAAACCATTCTAATACCTGTTACTAAGCGCATAGGTAAATCAAATATTATCCCTGCATCTGCGATAGGAGTACAGAATACAAAAAACGACCATGATAATAATGTGACTAAAAAACCGTTTCTCATTCCATATCTTAATGAGACAAAACAGAAATATACAACCAAGATGCCCAAAACTAAAATGAATTTGATTAATAATTCCTTTTTTGTTTCATGTTTCACCATATCTAATTTTGGATCATTTTTCATGTATATCGCCTGCAAATTATATATTTATAATTCTATTACTCTTAATCTATTTTTAATATAATCAATGAATGTCTTTTTTTCATATATAACTAAGAGTTTACCCAAGAACCTGCACCAGAAACCCAGTCTTAAGATTACCATTTCATCATTCTCGTCAGCATTTGAGATATAAGGATAACCCTCATCAGTGAATCCTCCTTTTGAGTCGAAAAGTCCTGCGAGATAGGCTTTTGAAAATTCATTTTTATATTTAAACCGTTCTGGCAACTCAGACTCAATATCCTGGAAAAACTTCCTATACGCTGAATGGTAAAAATAAGCAGTATTCTTTTCAGTCAATATCTTATTAGGCGGCATGAGTCCTGCGTCTATAACACTGCTGATGAATGCTGACAATAACTTTTCATTGCCTTTGATACCTATCCCTTTATTTATCTTTCTATGTCTCCATAATCCAATAATATATGCTATTTCAGGAGTCAATTTTATCTTCATCTTAATCACCAATTCTCTTTTATTTTTTTGGAATAATCATTAATCCTTCTTCGGGATTTCCGATTACTTCCGCTTTTCCTCTAAGATATATTAATCCTGTATATGCGCACGCGAATGCATCCAATTCGTCCTGAGTCATCATTTTCAATCGCTTTTTTCCTGTCAGTTGTTTTATCCAGTTTCTAATCATATCCTTATTTTTTCGCTCTATATCTAGAATATCATACGATGCACCAGGAAAAACTTCTATTGTATTAAAACCTTTTAATCTTAATATTGATTTTAATCTGATCCCTCTTTTTGTCAGCATTCTCATAGGCCCCAAAGTTATTGGAAAGAATTTTATTTTTCGTTTACGCAGTTCAATATCACAAGTTCTGAAATGTGGTCCTTTCTTATCGTCGATATCTCTTCTTCCCAATGGTATTGATAATGGAGCATCGATGGCTATGATATTTGGTTCGTACTTATCAGCGAGTTTGATGATTTCTTTGTCATCATGAAGAATACCTATACTTATTAATTGAATACTTTTCTTATCTTTCTTCAAACCCAACACGCAATATCCAGAATCCCTCACCTTACTTCCAGCTAAATCTATTCCCAAGGATAACATGTATACCCCTTATTTATGTACTGATTTAAGTCTTTCTTTAATATCATCAAGCATTCTCTTTATCTCTGGTTCTATACTTCTATTGTATATCTGATATGCGGGATGATAAAAGGGTACGATAATTATATCTTGCCTTCCAAATAGGGAGTTTCGTTTTATCTCTATCATCTTACCTACTATTTTTCTCATGCTGCTATTATCTATCTTGATATTATATTTGTCTTTGAGATAAGCGATAGCAAACTTTCCAAGGGCGATAATAAACTTGGGCTTTATAATATCTATCTGTTTGTCCATATACGGCTTACAGGCGTTTATCTCTTCTGGGCGAGGGTTACGATTATTTGGAGGTCTACATTTAAGCACGCTTGTTATGAATACATCCTTGCGTGTTAATCCAAGATAGTTTATCCAGTCCGTAAGTATCTTTCCTGACGGCCCGCAAAATGGATGGCCTGTCATATCCTCCATTCTGCCAGGAGCTTCGCCAATGAATAATATATCAGCATTATAATTAAATTCTCCAGGCACTGTTCTATGCCTTGTCTTATATAATGGACATTTTGTACATTTATTTATCTGTTCTATCAGTAATTCCATTTCTTGTTTTTGATGGTTATCATAATCTTCGGGATCCATGTTTAATTAGAAACATTCTATATTTAAATGGTTTTCTTATGATTTCGTTCTTAGAAAAAATTGGAGGGCTGTTCATATGAGTGAAAATTATCCTATTGAGAAATGTTCTGTAATCATTCGGTAAGTCTGCATTCCATCCTTATCGATCAAATGGTTAAGTAAATCTTTGTTTTCCTTTTCGAATTTGAAAATCTTTCTAATACCTGATGGTTCAGTGTAGCCGAATTTATCCAATGCTAATTTAAGATCCTTGTTTTTCTTAGCGGCTTTTAATAAGGGAATGCCTTTATTGACCGAATCAACAGCATATCTCAACGCCCTAGCCCCTGCGGCTGTTCCTTTTGGGTGGCCATGCACGCCTCCCCCTGCTTGAATGATGATATCCTTGCCATGTAATGCGACAAGATTATCCACCATACCAGGGTTTACTCCACCCGATGTAACAGGGAATATTGGCTTGATATGTTTTGCGAATTTAAAGTCCAAAGAGCCTAAATATAATTTTTCTTTTCCATTATGTTTAACTGCAACATCGTGGAATCTTTTTATCAGCATAGGAGAGCCTTCCATCTTTCCAACACCTGTTCCAATATGTAATTGGTCTACTCCAATCATTCTATAAAATTTTTCATAAACCTGAAAGTTAACACCAAAATTACCACGTTGATGTGCAGAGTATCCTGCTCTGTGTGCATGGATGATTAGTCCTAAATTATGTACATAATTTACCATAGAGCATAATGCCGGCATGCCCATAACATAAACATCCATCATCACCATTTTCCCACCGTTTTCATATACATAATCTACTCTGTCTTTCATCCTATCGATATCAGAATCAGTAATATTCGTCGCATATAATTTCTTCTCACCTGTAATCTTTTCAGCGCGATTTAATGCTTTCATTACTTCATCGAACCTATCCTTCCACCTGCAAAATTTCTGGTCGACAAGATTTTCATCATCCTTAACAAGATCTAATCCATTACTCCACGCTTTATATGCCACATTTGCGAATTCTTTAGGTGTGAGGCCTACCTTTGGTTTTACGATAGTTCCTGTATGCGGTCTTCTGGATTTGGTTGTACCCAGATATTTTCTTATTCCGTTTATACCGAATTTTGGGCCCTTGAATTGTTTTTGATATTTAATAGGAAAAGAAATATCCATTATATAAAGATCATACAGTTCTTTCAATCCGAATAGATTGCCCATAACGCTTGCCTGAAACTGAAGGATATTTTTCGCATCAAAATGTTCATATGGATATGCGATGAAAATAAATCCAGAATTGTCTGTTACCTTAATTAGTTTATAAACACGTGCTTTGTATTCAGTGAATACTTTCTTGTTCATTGTTGATATCTTAGTCCAAGTGCCTACGGAACTTTCAGATGCTATCGCTTCTGCCAATTTCTCAAGCTTAAATTCACCTGAGGCATAGATAAGTACTTTAAAATCAGTTTCTTTAGTTTTATATTTTAAATCAAGATAGTTATACCCGCCATAAGTCATAAGAATCACCTAAGTAAGGTGCATGTTAATGTTTATATTATTTTTGCTGCCGGGTCTATTCAGAATAAGTCATAACTTCTCAATTTCTTTTTCAACACCTTTGTACCATAAATAGATTATTTTTTTCATTCTATTTTTTATCTCGTTCTTATCGGTAATCATGTATAGGAATACATAGCCTCCTTTTGGTAGGTTTTTCTGTGTTCTCTTCACAAGGTTTTTATCTACTAGATTTTTCATTGCTTTTTGTACTGTTGTTCTATCTAACCCCATTTTCTTAACGACTTGAGAAATAGTTTGTTTTTGCTTCTTATCCATCATGAATATCAATAAATTATATTCTGTTTTATTAAGATTGAAAGAGCATCGTATCAATTCATCATGTTTAATTACTTTGCATGCAAATGTCATCATTTGAAATCACCATGCAATCCATCAACAACAAAACAGGTATCATGAACTACCTGAATATCATTATTCTTGCAGAAATCAATAGCTATCCTTGATTCTGAGCCAGGCTGCATCCATACTTTTTTAATATGTAATTTCTTGCACTGTCTAACTATCTGTTCTGTGACTGCTGGAGGGACGACTGTTATTACAACATCAGGAGGTTTCGATAATTTCTTAGATAAGGATATCAAATCATGATAACAAACATCATTATCTATTTCTTCATATTTAGGATTTATGGGATAAACCTTATAACCTAATGATTTTAATGTTCTATATATTTTTGAACTCCATTTATCTCTATTGGCCGAAACTCCTACAATTGCAAAGGTGTTCTCTTTATATAGAAAATCATCTATGTTCATGGTATATCACTTTGAGTCGTCTTTTTTGTTATCTTTATCATCTATAATTTCAATTATTAATCTAGCTTTTTTTCTCATACCTACCTTTGGAACAAAAGACGCCATTATTTCACCAAACTTATTTCCTTTATCCCTGAATCCGATATGTTCATATTTTTTCCCGCCAAATTCTTCGATCTCATGGAATAGTTCTCCTTCAATAATTTTTCTCATCTCATCACCTTATTCAATATAAATTATCTTTTTTTCTTTATCTTCGGATGTTTTAATATCCTTTTGAATCTCATCTATCTTGCTAATAAGCTTCTTTAATGCGTTCTTTATATTTATATCTCTTGATATGATTGGGATGAATTGTTTTCTTATGCGTGTAATATTAGGTCCAAATGCAAACCCGATTAAGGCTTGGATATCTCTTAACATATGCGATACTGATTTGGCTTTCTTAGGATATCCATGAATCTTAAGTATAATTTAGCAGAACCAAAATGTTCTCTTGTAAAATTTATACCATCATCAGTTGCGCATGCAATATCTATCACTTTATCCATGTATTCACCATTATTTACCAAATAAATCATTATATAAGCGACGTATCAACATAATGTTGGAATCAAAAATGTGTCAAAAACGAGTTAGAATTTCCAACCTTTCTGAGCCATCCGCATAAAAGTTTCCTTTTCTTCATTGTTCATCTCAACAACCTCAACATCGACTCTATTTTCTATTTCATTTTTAGCTATTGATTCTTTTATGATATTGATCAAATCTTCTCTAATTGGAATGTATAGATAAGGAACGGCTAATGTAATCTGTACATCAGAATTATTCAATCTAATATCCCTTATCATACCTAACTCTAATAGATTATAATTTATTTCAGGATGATTTGCTTTTGATAACGCTTCTTTGATATCCTCTATGGTTAATTCTTTCATTTATCCACCTCATGATTTTTTTGTATTTTTAGTAGATATTTTATTGAATATATTTTCTGCGATATGATTAAATTCATCAATTAATTCTTTATCATCGTAATCGTAGATTGACCTTCCTTCTTCACCAGATATCACAATATTCTTGTTCAATCTTATTGTTCCAAGAAACTTAAGGCCTTCATCCTTACATATCTTTTTGACTGTCCCCTCTCCAAACATCCCACCGGACATGTTTTCTATCAGACCGATGATTTTGATGTTCATCTTCTTACAGAAATCAACTGCTCTTCTCATGTCCAATAAAGATACTTGTTGTGGTGTTGATACAATGACCGCTCCTGTAATCTCTTTTAGCAGTTGAGCAACACTTATAAGTTCATCACCTGTCCCTGCTGGGAAATCCACGACCAAATAATCTAGATCGCCCCATTCTGTATCGTTGATCAACTGATTTAATGCTTTATGTTTTAAAGGGCCTCGCCATATGATCGCAGAATGAGTGTCGATTAATCCACCAATAGAACTAACTTTAAGCGAAGGTGTTATTTGAATGGGAACTATTTTATTATCATGAACTTTCATTTTCTGCTTGTCAGATCCTATTATCTTTAGTACGTTAGGGCCATGAATATCTGCATCTAATAGCCCTACAGTACCTTTTTTTGATAAGAAATAAGATAGATTAACCGCAACAGTAGTCTTACCAACACCACCTTTCCCACTCATTACTAATATTATCTTCATGTATCAACCACTTTCCTTATAAGATATGTAATCCTCTAATCTAAATTGCCCCGCGATTTCTCAGCTTTTAATATTCTTTCCATAGCGATCATATACGCAGCCATTCTTAAAGAAACATTCCTTTCTTTATAAAGGTTATAGGTTTTATTAAATGATCGTTCCAATTTTTCTTTAAGTATATTCTCCATGTATTCTTTAGAGAAAATCTGGCCTGTCCTGTTCTGTACCCATTCACAATAACTAACGATTACACCTCCTGAATTGGCTAAGATATCTGGGATAACTTTGATATTTTTGTTGTTCAATATTTCATCAGCTTCGTAAGTTATTGGGCCATTAGCCAATTCAAGGATATATTTCGCCTTTATATTATCAGCGTTTTCTTTTGTTATCTGATTTTCAAGAGCTGCAAGAACTAAAACATCAGTATCCAATTCCAACAGTTCTTTATTGGTGACTCTCTTACCTTTACTATACTGTGTTACTGATTTCTTTTCCTCTTTTATTTTTATAACTTCTTTGATATCTAGACCATCTAGGTTCATTATACCGCCTTTACTATCACTGACAGCGATTATCTTATATCCATCTTCGAACAACATTTTTGCAATATTCATTCCTGCATTACCGAAACCTTGGATAACCACTCTCGTTCCCTCTCTTTTTTCATCTATCTTATCCAAGAAGAAGTTTAATATGATTTTTCCACCTTTTGAGGTAGCATATCCACGGATTTCACATCCTCCAAGTTCAACCGGTTTTCCAGTAATCATGCCTGGCTCGTGTCTTCCCTTTATCCTTTCATACTCATCTAGCATCCAAGCCATGACTTGTGGATTAGTATATACATCTGGTGCTGGGATGTCTTTATCCTGCCCGATATATCTATGAAATGCTCTTACATAAGCTCTACTGACTTCTTCAATTTCTTCTTTGCTTAAATCCTTCGGATTTACTTTTACTCCTCCTTTTGCTCCACCATAAGGTATGCCTGCAAGAGAATTTTTGAGGCTCATCCAGAAGGATAATGATTTGACTTCATCTTCAGATACATTAGGATGAAAACGTATCCCTCCTTTACCTGGACCTAGAGCATCGTTATGAATGATCCTCCATGCATCATAACCTTTTCCATTAACATTTAGTCTCGCTTTATGGATTATTTTATGATTCAATAGTAATTCTTTCTCTCCATCACTTAGATTCATATATTTAGATGCTTTTTCCAGATTCTGTTTTGCATTTTCAAATACTGACATCTTATCACCTCCTTTTTTTTAATTAAGTATAAATCCTATATATCCAGACAGTAAAATGCTCATAAAAATTCGCATTTTCCTGTCATTTACGATTTCTCCTCTAACAACCATTAAATATTTAAATCATGGATTATCTGATTTTATTTCATGATATGCAGATGCTGCTGCGATTGCTCCTTCCGCTGCTGCGGTTATTGCCTGTTTCAATGGATTATTTGTAATATCTCCTGCAGCAAAAACACCTCGTACTGATGTTTTCTGTGACTTATCAACCACTATATAATCATTATCTAGATTTATGTTGATCTGGTTAGCGAGTTTATTATCCGGTACTGATCCAATCTCAATAAAAACCCCATCAACTTTAATCGTTCTACCTGTATCCAGGACGATTTCTTCTACACTATTCTTGCCTTTAATCTCAGTGATGTTTGAGCTGAAAACTCTCTCTATTTTATCATTACTTTCAACCTGCTTAACCCATGCCGGTTCTGCTTTGGAGAATTTAATACCTCTGTATATTATATATACCTTTTTGGCATATTCTGATAATAATAATGCAGCTGTTAATGCGGAGTTGCTCCCCCCTACTACTGCAACGATACTATCCTTAAAGAACGAAGCATCGCATGTTGCGCAGTAACTAACCCCTTTACCTACCAGTTCCTTTTCACCTGGCACGTTAAGTTTTTTCTTCTTTCTTCCTATAGCTAATATGATTTTCTTTGCCTTATAAATATCGTTATTTGTTATTACTGAAAAATTATTGTCTGTACCTTTTATCTCTTCAACAGTTTCGTGTGTAATATCAACTCCCAGATTTCTTACCTGTTCAATTAATCGTTTTGCTAATTCTATACCAGTAATTGATTTATACGTAGGGAAATTGTGAATTTCATGTGCTTCTGAAATCATTCCGCCATCAAGTTCGCCTATTACCAATGTTTTTAAGAGGTATCTGCCTGCATATACTGCTGCTGTTAACCCTGCTGGACCTGCCCCAACTATAATTAAATCATAATTTTTCTCCCCTATCTTTTCTTTGTTCATGTCATCACCCTTTATATTTGAATATTAATCAATATTTTTCGTGATCCATGCCCTGACCTGTGGTTCAGGAATAGCTCCTATGAAAGCATCAGCAAGTTTTCCATCTTTGAACAGCTTAACGCTCGGTATGCTTCTGATTTGATACTTTTGACTCACAAAAGGATTTTCATCAACATTTAATTTTGCCAATATGAATTTACCTTTATACTCTTCAGCAAGTTTCTCCAATATTGGTCCCAGCATAAGACATGGAGTGCACCAAGGTGCCCATAGGTCTACAACAACTGGAACCTGTTTTGATTTTTCTATTACTTCTTTTTCAAAATTACTATCATTTACATCGATTTTCGTTTCCATTTTATCACCTTCTTTTGTTTTTCTAATCCTATTGAGAAATTCCTTTCTCTTTTTCTCTCTTATTTTTTCAAGCTCATCCATATAACCGCCTATTATATTAGTTATCTAATCAGATATCAAAGCCATCAAAACACAAAGAGATGGTTATTTATTGGTAGTGATTATTTTAATCACAAACATTTAAATAGTTAATTAAGGAGTGAATAAATCCGCATGTAAAAATCACATTTAGCATAAATATTTTTCAAGCTGTCCTCTTAAACTTCTTTTCCATCTCGCCCCAACCTATTCTTATTATAGTTGGTCTTCCATGCGGACATGTAAATGGGTTATCACATTTTGAAAGGTCATTTAACAAATCTCTCATTTCAGTTATGGTCATTTCATGACCTGCCTTGATAGAAGCTCTACAAGATTTGGTGGCTATGCGATTATCCAATATCTCTTCAATTAATTTGATACTATTATCCCTTTTCTCATCATAAAAAGAGATGATTTCATCAAGAACATCTTTAAAGAGCTTGATAGGAAGAGCATTATTGAATATGACGGGTATTGTATTGATTCTGTATGCATTAGGACCGTATTCTTCAATATCATACCCATACCGTTTCAATAATCTGATATGTTTTATTATTGCTAGTTGTTCTGTTTTGTTTGCCTCGAATATGACTGGTGATAATAATTTTTGAGTTGATAAGGCATTATTCTTCAACTGTTTCATGAACCTCTCGTAATTAACCCTTTCCTGACTGGCATGCTGGTCTATGATGAAAAGTCCGTCAATATTCTCAGCTAGGATGTATGTTTTATTAACCTGTCCGATTATTTTTAACTCTGGGATTTGATGTTTGATATGGCTAAAAGGACCAGGTGAATGAGAATGATTAGAATAAGATGGTTTTATCATCTGTTTTTCCGAATGAGTAATTGGAGTCAATGGTAATATTTTCTGGTTTGTTTTATCTGGCTTGTATGCTTTTTGCGGTTTTGATAGACTGTCTTCAGCATCGACGGTCACTGTCAGGTCATTCTTGCTCAATGAACTGTTTACTGATTGTTCTATCATACCTATTAGTTCGTTTTCATTCTTGAATTTAATCTTTCTCTTGGATGGATGGATGTTTACATCAATATCCTCTGGTGGTAAGTATAGTTTTAATATGATCACTGGATGCCTATTGAGGAATAATTTATTCTTATACCCTTTATAGACAGCATCGATAACTTCTTTTGATATTACGTATCTATCATTAACGAAAATAACTTGATAATTTTTTGTTTTCTTTGTATAACCAATTTTGGATATATATCCATTAATTTTCACATTACCAAAATGTGCATCAATAGGAATAAGATTCTCTGTAATCTCCCTACCAAATACATAGTATATCTTATCAAGTAAGTTGTTTGATTTAGGTGAATTAAAAACCTCTTTTCCATCTCTGTATAGATGAAATGATATGTTAGGGTTTGCCAATGAATAATTCCTTATCAAATGGATGATATGAGAAAATTCAACTTCCTCAGATTTCATAAATTTCAATCTAGCCGGGAACCTGGAGAATATATTCCTGACAGTGATAACTGTTCCATCATTTATAGATACATTAACATCATTTTTGGGATTACCATTTTCATCATACTCCACTCTAACTCCAGTACTATTCCCAGATGTTTTTGATGCAACCGTAATATCTGCAATAGCCGATATACTAGCCAATGCCTCACCTCTAAATCCTAGTGATGTTATGTTAAAAAGGTCATCAATTGATTTTATCTTGCTTGTTGAGTGTCGTTTCACGCATACCATTAAGTCATCATGGTTCATTCCTTTACCATTATCGATAACTTTTATCAATCGTTTACCACCATGCTCAACAAAAACCTTAATATCATCGGCGTTTGCATCAATTGAATTTTCAATGAGTTCTTTGACCACAGAAACTGGTCGTTCTATTACTTCTCCAGCAGCTATCTTTTCAACCAGTTCTTTTGGAAGATGAATGATATTTCCCAAATAATCACCCTTAACTTATATCTATTTCTCTCAATTACTCGATTTATTACTTTCCAGTTAATGATTCTACTAAACCATCTACGAGTTTGAGCTGGTTCTGCATTAATTTCTCTTCGAGAATATCGCAATTGACTCCTATACTTTCTAATTTTTCTTTCATTCTTTTTCTTATCCCACACATAAGCAATACACTCTTCATACCGGATGTGGAACCGATGAATAATAGATAGAATTTAGATAATTGATTGTAATCAAGTTCCCCTAAATCACGAATGATGGATTGGGTTGATTGTAGAAGTTTATCAGGTATATAATTATCCGATGGATTGTTTGGTAATCTATGTATTAGATATTCCATTTCTTTCTGGGTGGCTAGTTTTAGTTTAAGCATTAATCCTGCGAAATACTTAATATGATTATCTTTTATGAAGTTTAGGTTTATTTCTTTACATTGTTTCATAATATTGTTTGCATCTTGTTCTATTCGGTTTAATTCACTGTTTGATAAATGAGCATTGTATGATGATATGCTTGATTCATCAGAGAATATGAACACAGAATTCAAATCAATGTTAGTATCCATCGATTCGCTACGAATAAATACATCAATCTTTTCGATCAACGGAGAAATGTTTGTGAAAGATACCAATTCTGTTACAGTTTTATGCAATTGTTCTTTTTTTTGTAATACCATAATTATCACCTCAACCATCTAGTTATTATCCAACTATAACCAAATCCATTTATAATATAATCCATCCCAGCCAAACCAACCCCAAACCAAATAATCCCAACCAACCAAAAAACAGCCCCAAGCCAATCAAGTCCAAGCCAATCCAAGACAAACAAATCAAACCCTATTTGATTATTCTAATTATCTTTATTATTTAAATGATTGTTTTCCTTCATTATATAATCTCTCCATTTCTTCTGAGCCAAGCATTGATGATATGTCCTTAAATAATTTTTTTTCATTACTCCTTTTTGCTTTGCCCGTGAATAAATCATTTAAATTTTTAGGTTCGCCCTTCTTTTCGATATCAATACGGTTTATTCCTATCTTATAGTATTCTTTATTATATTTAAAGAATATTCCGTTTTTGGATACGCATGCAAAACCCTTACTTGAATTTATGTTGCCGAATATTTTTGTATTAGGGTCATTAATGATGGTTTCAAATGTTTTATCATTAATATGCTCTGCATATATCCGGAAGTTCCTAAGATGATCGTCATCTATACTTAACTGTTTCTGTGCTTCTGTATTATAACCTGATTTGTATATTATTGCGCGTAATATATTCTTTTCCAGTATTGAATAGTTTCCTGATAATTTAAGTTGTATAGATTCGTCAACGCCGTTTATTACTGGAATACTATGTACTAAGCCATCTATTAAATCGACCCCCGGCGCTTCCTTAATAATATCATACCTATAAATATTACCTTCCTTTGTCAATATACTAATAGTTATCGAGAATATAGCATCGGAATTGGCACCAGATTCTTCCAATTGTTGGTATTTCTTAGATGGATCATGGAATATCTCAGGATAATCACTTAATGATTTTCGTAAATAGAAAGCACTTTTATTCCCATCAGTATCTATTATTGTTATCTTATAAACATTGGTCTTAGTGTCCAATTTTGACATTTCACCAGATTCGCTTACTTTACTTATTGAGATTTTAGATAGTTTTTTGAAATTTACTGGTAATTTAAACTTATCAATGACAGATGATATTAGAGTGTTAAAATTGTTACCCATTTCTGATGGTATGGCAATATCACTAGGGAGGTATGCTGATTCAATCGTTGATACAAAATATGATTCATTAAAAGGTATTAATGTTATCTTATCATAATCATTAAAATCAAATCCGTAAGTTATTTCGATTTTTTTACTTTGCAATATCGTATCAATACGGTTAGATATTACTGGGTCCTCTAATAGATTGTTCATTTTGAGTTTGTAATTGTCAATATCTATCACTCCATCTGTCTTGGAATACCAATATTTACCATTATACGTAATATCTTTTGGTAGCCCCAACAAGTTTAATGTTTCGATTAGTTCTCTGGGACGTTCTTCTGGTGGGATATGCTTACATGAGAATAGAATTCGTTGAATCATTTTGTTTTTATGGATCAGGTCAGAGCTTAATTTTCTGTATTGTGGAGACCAATCAATAACTGATACACTGCTTCCCATATTATAATAATTTGTCAAGACAGTAAGTCCATCAGAGATATTCTGTTTGAGAGATCTATCACTATCCAATCCTGACTTAACAATCATCTTTATGTCACCGGTTATACCATTAACCAATGAATTATTAAGAGCGTTATTGATGCGTATGTTAAATTCTCTAACATTTGCGTTAGCGGGTAACAATACGATGAAGTTCTTTTTCTTCGTGCGATATACACCTGCGAATTCGCCAAGTTCATCTTTTGGCGTTCCCTTTTCTATATTCCTGAATTCATTAAATAATATCCTACCAATATTTCCTATGAACACATCTGTTTGTGCCATGCTGGTGTTATCGTTCATTATCTTAACAGTACGCCTGCCAGTGAATGGCCCGCCGTTAAGTTGATAATCTACGATTAACATTTTGTATTTGCCTGAATTTATCTCTTGTGTAATCTCATCACTGTTCTGGATAAGCCAATCTTCTGATAACACACCTTCGATATCTGCGTTTGATTGTTTGATCCCTGATGATGTTGATGTTTTTTTCATTATTTTTGAATTTACATCTTCATAGATTTCACTCTTCAATATGTTGCCATTTACTGATGACAGCGTGGTACCATTTGATAGGTCAGTGCTTCGCCTAGCCATTGTTTGCGCCATGACATTCCCCTCAATGCGTGAGTATGTTAATTCCAATATCGATAATTCTCTCTTATCTAAGTTAGCTTCAACAATACGGTTCTTTTTAGTCGCTGAAACAATATCTTGCGCGCGGTTTCTATCCATTCCATTATTAACCAGTTCAGTAACAAGTAGTTTATCACCATTTTCCACCATACGTATATCTTTATCATATAATTTTTCAAACCTGAGTAGTATTTCGGTGTTCCTTTCCATTGTTTCTCCAATATCATTATCTATCTTCATGTTTTCATATACGCTAAATGTAAGTACGCCCGATCTTTTTTCCGGTGATGGGTAATCTAATTTATTGAATAAGAGACCTTCTCCTTCTATGCTTTTTATATACTCCTTTACTTTCTCATTAGCCGTAACAATAGCTTTTTCATATAGTTTAGGATCATATTTACCAAAAACCATGACAAGGAATTCTTCTGTTCCGCCTTCAACTACAACATTACGTCCTAGTTTTTCTTTTAGAGTATTGTTGTATATCTCCATAACATTGTCCATGACATCTGGTGTGTAGAAATCATTAAGTTTGCCGAAATTAACTCCATCCGTTAATATCACACTCGCATCAAAATGGTCAAGTTTGATTCCAAACTGTTCCCATTTCATATTGAATTCATGCATGTTGTCTATAAGATCATTAAGCTTCTGGGCAATTGATACCCTACCAGTTGTTTTGTCATCAAAGTGTATGTATCCTGGCGTCGTGATTGCTTTGAAATAATCATCTATTAATTCGTTCCAATACGCTGGAGGTATGTGATTTTCCGTAATCATTTCGCCTATGTTATCAATGGCTTGTTTAGGTGGTATTATTATTGCATGCTCAGGTTGATTTTTAAACCATTGTTTTGCTTGGTTAGTAATATTGATATTCACATTCGGTTGTGTGCTAAGTAATGGTTTTGTGTCCTTACCCATGGCTTCGCCTATAGTTTTCCCTGCGGGTAATGATTGTTTTAAATTCGGGTTGGATAATTTTAAATCAGGTAATCTTATTGAGCGATAATTGCCAGATATCTTGACCGAATAATCTTTTGGGATAGGAATAAATTTACTGTGTTTATCCCCGATTGAGAACCTTATTGTGTCAAATGAAGAGCCGTTTTCAAGTACTACCTTACGTAACTCCACTGTCATTTTCTTGCCTTTATATTTTGGGTTGGTGATATTGATTCCAAGTTTTGTTCTCTCTCCTGTTTTTATCTTTTTTACCTCTATGTTAACATCTGTTTTATTTGAAGGATTATGAATAAAATTAGCTATCCCCAATCCGATAAATATTGATGACATGACGATGTTGGATATATCTTCGGGTGTGAATGTAGTTAATGAGCCATTTGCAAATTCAGTCATAAGATTATAACTCATCCCACTGACTAGGACGCCTGCAGAAATGTCTTTTAATCTGCCTAAGGCATTGGCTAAAGCTCCCTGCGCTACAAGTTCTTCTCCTATTCCTGTTACCATCATTATTGGGAGCGAAGCATTAGCCACAGCTCCCAACCAGTTTTTCTGTTTAATATTTTCAATGGTTCCTATTACTCCTTCTGCTCCGAAATATGCTTTTACTACCCCTGATCCTAACCTGTTTAACATTGTAGCTGCTTTAATTGATGAGGCAGAGCCAGAAATAGGTAATGATAGTAAGAATAATATCGTTGGTCCAGCTGTAAATCCTAACCCTGGAACCTTCTGGCAGTACAATGTGTTTGATATTGCATGAAAATCCAATCGTGTATATTCACTTGATCGTTCGCCGAGTTTATTTGTTATGTCAGAATAATATAATTTGTTTTGGGTCTTGAATATTGGTTTGTAGTCAAATACATTGAATCGTTTAATTAGTTCTGGGAATGTCTGGGGTGCTAATGGTGAATGGTAAATATCACCAGGCATTTTGGAATAATTATTGGTTTTATATTTCATTTCTTTATTAAATGTCTTGAAATCGTTTGTTTTTTTGAGAATGCTGACTGTTTGCTTGAGATTATATAAGACCTGTTGAACTGTTAAGTCTGCTTTATGTATCTTATCATTGATTTTTTTAATAGAATTCTCTGTGAAAGGTGATTCTGTTTCATCTTTGGATAAAACAACTACATAATCATCAGTCATACTGCCCCATACTTTTCTGAATGGTGAAAATTTCTGTATCTCTCCTGTTTTTGGGTCTTTGTATGTTTTTGCTTGATAGCTGTTTAATGGTACTATCGTGTAACGCTCATTATTAAGATACTTCTTGTTCAATGTTTCTTCATCTTTCTCGTTCTCAACATATAATACATTTTCTATTCTATTTATTTTTATATTCTCGGTGACGATTTCCATTCTATTTATTATTTCTGCTGAGGTGTATGCCCATGTTTTGCTTAGGACATAGAATGACATGAAGTCAGTTATATTATTTATTTTATCTTTGTTTAATAACTCATTTTCTAATTTTTCTTTGAGTTGTTCTAGTGTATTCAAGTCCATGTTTGTGAGTATGTTTTTAAATTTATCTAAGTTTTTATCTGCTTCTAAAGTTAAATTCTCTATGTCTATATTTGTCTTAGATACTTCTTGATTTTGAATTATCGGAACTTCGATTTCCTGTCCATGTGTGCTTGTGATATCTGTATCTGCAGTAACAAAATTTGGTTTGATGAGTATCGGTGTTGATAAGGATAATATCTTATTAACCTCTATGTACATATCAGTAGTTTTCATATTGGCCAAATTTTTTATCTGAGACCTGGAACCGTATTTTTTGATGAATGAAGATAACTGTTTTCTGATTTCTGGTTCATGTTTCTTCTCAATGGTTATTTTATTTCCTTCTTTTGTCATGTATCTCTGTGCATTGTCTATGAGAAGTAATCCTTCTATAAAGTTTGCGTCTCTGGTTTTAGTCTTTACTGACATGTTTCAACCCCAAATTTTTATATTATGCGGATTCAAGTTTTTGGATCCGGATAGGTTTGTTTATAATGGAATGTAGATGTCATCAGCATCAGGGTAGAGTTTTTGGTTGCTTATTCTTGTAATGGGTTTTCCTTCTGATGTCATTACTGTTTCTAACGCATGCTTACTATTTAGCAACCTCTCCATTAATTCTAGGTTTTCTTTCATTCGTTTCCAATCAATGGCTTCTTTTAATGAATTCCATTTCTCTTTTTTATCATTCATTATTTTATCCTTAATATCAGTTAGATATTTCAAGGCAATAGCTCTATCAAATCGTCCGAGTATTCTTACCAGATCTAGCCGTAATGGATCATCGTTAATTATCATATTATAAAATCTACGTGCCAGTCGTTCATCATCAGCGTTTTCATCTACACATTTTTTAAACATGAAAAATCTCAGCACATAACCTACCTTGATTTTTCTATTATTCATCTGACTGAAAAAATCTAATAATTCTTTCTTGCCCTTGTTTGTTGTTGCACCTCTAACCATTACCATACCTAATATCACAGTAATCGTATTATAGGTTAGATTCGCTACTTCTATTTTATCGATTTGCTTAGCAGCCAATTCGTCTCCTTTTGTGATATATTCATGCCTAAGCTTATCCTTAGCAGATGAGATTAACTTCTCCATCTCAATACTATATTTTTCGAGAGCTGCTCGTGCCTCTTTGGTTAAATCTGTGCAATTTATCTTATCCAATTCTTTCAATAACCAATTAGTATTTGGAGAAGCATAGAATAATAGACTTGATTTGCCTAATTCCAATATCTTTTTAAGTTCTTTATCTTTTATGGTAGCTATTACTTTAGAATATATCATAAGCCGGTTTTCTTTTGTATCAATCATATTTATTAATCGTTTCTCTATCTCAGTTAACATACAATCACCTAATATAATTAAATTATGATGATTGATTATTTTAAAGTTATTGTTTGCTGATTATAATAAAAGGGTATTATACTTTCACAGCTTCCTTTTCATCTTTCCTGTGAGTAATATAATCAAAATATGTTGATGGATAAGTTATATTTGTATATGTCTCAGGTGGGTTTTCTGAAATTGTGTTAAACATCTCTTTTGTATCACCAACGAATAATCCAAACATCTGATACATGAAACTGGATGATAGAGTGAGTAGGTAATCCTGAACGCGTTGCATTTGTATGTCTTCAGTAAAAGGGCCAAATGTTGCATACAGTAATAAGGGAGATAAGACATTATCATATTCTTCAAATCCAGGCATATCATATTCGTTTTTTCTATTTATCACCCATCTCCTTGCTTTGTTCATGTTAATGATATACATCTCATCTGGTTGTGGGATATAAGGGATGTTTGATAAGGCCAAACTGGTTAATGATAAACATGCAAAACTCTCTACAGATGCAGGTTTTACATGTAATATTAAACCCTTATCTGTAAATATGGTGATATCATCTTTGTGTTTGAACAGTAAAGAAATCATAATATCATTGGCGATGTCCTCGTTCTTTAAATTTATTATTATGTTATCAAAATTCTGGCCGTATTCATCATTCTTTAATAATTCTCTCCTTTTTATTTCATATTCAATACCTAATTTTGTTCTGCGTAAAATATTGTATATGAAAACCTTGCTAAAAGGAAGATGGATATTTATGTTCTTTGACATAATGATCCAGTTGATATAAATATCCTTATCTTCAACATGCATTAATCGTGTATCATCTTGGGTAAAAACGTCATTTAAGGCGATAATAATTTTCTTAATATCAGGTCGTCTTCCAGTGAGCTTATTCACTAATTTCAGACTTTTAATGCTCATATCCTCTATTCTATTCTTTACGCGAATGAAATCCTCTCTTAATCTATAATCTTTGATATCCCTAGGATTCATTATCTCCTTATTATTAATAAGTCCTATTATTTTCATGTTATTATTATGGGAGCCATAGTTTATAAAGTTATTGTTTGAGCATAGATGTGTTTGTATTGTGTGTATCCATAAACCGTTATGTATTGATAGTTGGCAAATCTTCAGTATGCCAAGTTTCAATTTCGATTGCAAGATTGAGGTATACATGCTCAAAGAGGAGAGGAGTCTTTGTAGATAAATTACTGAGGATAAGAATAACTGAGGGATAAGAATAAGAATGATAAGGAATAATCAGTAAAAACATTCTTCTCTAATTTCTCTCTTTCGTATTTTTTACTTTGTGTTTTATCTCATATAAGAAAAGATAAACACAGATAATTGTCTAATATCCAAATAATCATCCCAAACCAGAAAAATAAGAAGATTTTCGGTTTATTTACAATCACAGAGAAATCACAGGATAGTGGTATGAAATAAATAGGTTTTTAAATTTGTGATGAGAAAACCTATTATGTCAAATCTTTTGTTTGGATATGAAGGGTATGATTCAAAGGATGAGCATAATGAGAATGAGTATGATTCAGGTGATTCAAATATTTCAAAAGAGTTTTCTAAAAATGAGTGCTCTGTTGATATGAATCAATCTATAAGAGAGAAGAAAGCAGAACTGGTTCATGAACTTCGATACGGAGATGGTAAGGAGAGGGTGGATGCAGCATCCCGATTAATTGAGATGTTGGACACTGATGTCAAGAATGAGACTACCTGGCAGTTAATCAAAGAATTAACCGCTCTGCTTGTAGAAGATTGGGCGATTGATGAGCTTAAGAGGGTTACGAAAAATATTGAGAAAAATAATAGGCATAAGAAGAATTGGGGTGAGATGCAGGCTTATCTCGTAGGAAAAATGTCTTATGAGATATTTAAGCGATTGGAAAAAGAGCAATCCGACAGAGAGATTTTGATTATCGGTGAGTTATTAAAACGTTCTGGTTTACTGCTTATCAAACTTGTGACCAAGCCTGTTAATTGGATTTATGAACAGATATCTTCGCTTTTTAATAAAAATAAGGAAAATAAACCTGATGCTAAAGAGATCATTAACCAGATAAAAGAGGATCCTAAACAGGCATGGGCTAGAATAATGAAAATGAATTTGGATGATACACTTACCTTATTTGAACAGGTGGATAGTATCTTTTCTGAGGAAGGGATTAACATCCCAGAGCCGGTTCAAGATAGAGATGAAGTTATAGCAGAGCTCAGCAGTAAGATTAGCGAATTGTGTGCATCAGCACCTCAACACGTGAAAGAAAAAATAGATGTTGCATCATTAACAGAAAAGCTGGATACAATAGCATGACTTGATGTATAGATTTATAGGCATGACTCGATATATATAGATTTATAGCAATAGTTTTCATTTATTATAACGTTTCCTTTTATTCTGACCGTTAATCTTGATAAGCCTAAGATAATTCGTTTATGTTAAATTCGTTTATCATTTAGTTTATCGTTTATATTTAATTCGTTTATATTTGGGTGAAATATTGTTAGGTATAAAGTATTAAGAATAAAATTTTAGTATTAAACTTTATACTGCCAGTAAAATGCTCATAAAAATTATGCTTATAAAAATTATGCTCATAAAAATCCTATTTTCTTGTTATATTAACTTACCGATAATCAGAATAAGTAGAATGAATATGACTGAACCTATCATTACAGATTTAGGACTGACTTTAATACCACCGATGTTTGTCTTACCGGCAGACATCATACCAGCAGAGCCCATCGGCATCTGATAACCTACTCTTCTTAATGCCATGATAGATTAATACATGCTAATATATTTAAATCTTTCTCTCCCATTTCTATCTATAACTATCCTCAATTGCTATTCTATTCATTTCATTCTGTGAAAATAGTGAAAGAGGATGCTGATGATAGATGGGATGGTGAGAACATGACAACTATAATGGAAATCCAAACAAACCAAATGAATTTTGTATTTATCATGGGTATGATTAGCCTGTTTATCTTAATTACAGGATTTATCAGTACTTGTTCTGCAACAGATACGATCG
>JAGGTN010000037.1 GCA_021163645.1 Microcaldota archaeon
ATATGATTAACTTATCAGAGACTAACCTTAAAAAATACAACAAACCAACATTATTTTACTTATCATTGCCGGGAGTTGAAGAAAGTGTTGCTGGGGCACAAACAAGTGGAAGGTTCGGATTCTATAATAATGGAGGTTGGCATCTGTACGATGGATCAGGCTTATTTAACACATGGCTAAATGATTATCCAAGCACTGGATTAACTACTGTGTGTTATTATGGAAAATGGGGCCATGGCATAAGTTCAAATCATAATAATTATAATGTCTTTGTTGGATGTAAAGTTTATAATAGCTCAACATTTGAAACCGTATCAAAACCTTATGATTTAAGACTTGGAGATATTGATAATATATTTGGTGCTGGTCATTGCACCAGTGTGCCAGTATATGATAGCACTGGTCACCATTCAGGTAGCACTACAACTGAATGTGATGATTCTATATACATGGCAACTTTTATGTATGATTGGGATGGAGTTTCAGAGGTGAATTTCACAAATATTAATAATGATGATAAAGGAGCAATACTAGTCAACGGAAACTTAATATTTATACATGATACTCTCGGTGGGATTGGGATCAACATTTCAGACCTTCCCCTTCATCCTGGGATAAATTATATAACATTAGTAAGTTTAAATGAAGAAGATAGTAGTGCATCTGCTAGTAGTAGCAATGCTGTTTTGAATAACGTCACTTATAAAATAACACATTATTCAATCAATCCATACGCTCATCCGGAGCGCGCAAATTTCACAAAGGAATTCTGGCAGGTGTTATTCGCCAACCAAGCACAACTTATAAACGCAGGCACATTTGGTGTTGTGTATAAGGATTGGCGCGGAAGAAATAATCATAACTTAATACTATCACCAGATTATAAGACCACACAATTCTGTGCAGTCCAACAGGCAAGCAAACAACTCATGCAGGTAGATAATCATAATGCTTATATTAAGGTATATGCTGTGAATGATTCTATCCGTACATCCTGCCCATGCGCAATGTGTTTGCCAGAAGAGATAAGTGCAGGTAGATGTAATGCAACATGCGCGGATGGTAATCTATGTGATGGTTATAATCCTAGTTTGTATGGGGCAGTCAAATGCCAACCTAACTGTTGGAGGATATCACACGCATGCCCATGCGTCCAATGTTCGCCAGAAGAGACCAGTTTAGGATTATGCGATCCTATATGCGCGGATGGTAGGGTATGTGATAACATAAATTCACTCACAGGGAATTACAAATGCATTGATAGATGCGCGAGAGAATCTATATGCGAAGCCAATCTATGTTATAATGCAACAGATAATTATTCATGTAACATATTCTACCCAGAAGGTGAAGTTATATCAGGAAAACCGAGCGGGAGCATATCAAGTTTGAATTGGTATGATGCGGATATAATTGCATCATTACCACCAGAAAAGAAATGTTGTGTATTGGATACTGATTCAAACAGATTCTTCACTTATGAGAAAAAGAGATTCACTACCAATGCAAACCCACCAGTGATATTCCCAAAATATGGAATATTATCAGATTGCGGACTGTTACCTAAGACGAATCCAGTAAACAATTGCACTGATGCACCCAACATGCCATGGCGGGTTGGTGAGATGATTTGTAATTAGGGGAGAGATAATTAAAAATGTTAATGAATATATCAAACATCGGGGAGATGAATATGAGATATTGGATGTTGGTTTTGTCATTTCTCATCGTGATAAGTATATCATACGCATCACTACCAAGAGGATATACAGTTTCAGGGAGGGATTTATTACGATTGCCATGCCAATCACCTTACTTATGCCAAGGGAGCAGCATCACTCCTGCTTATTTTGTGTTGATGACAAATAACGCAGACACACCTGAAAACGCAACAGTAGATATCTTCCTGTATCATTATAATTATTCGAGTATGCAAAAGATAGGCATACCCAATGCAGCCATATTCGCAAAACATTATTGTACAAATGGCTCAGTATCGATATGCAGATTGATAACTGATGATTATGGAGCATCAAAATATTTCTTTGGCCCGAACAGATGCTCAAACTGCTCATCAGTGTTATTTACATTCTGTAGTGGTGACCCAAATGATCCAAACACCACTAGTTCATGCTTAGGTATCGATGATCCATCAACCATACACGCATGCAACACACCTGATGGATATTCATATCCAACAACAGTAAATAATTATTCACAATTTTTCTCAATCGGGCAACAAGTGAGCATATGCAAAGCAGGTGGGTTCGGTATAACAGCTGTACAATGTTTCCCGGCATTGGTCATATTAGCATTATTGATGACTGCGATGTTCATGACTGGTTATAATCCGTTAAATATGTTTGGTGTCCGACCACCTAAACCACCGAAAGGTGCACGTTATCAGGTAAGGCCACAGAGCGTATCATTCACTATGAGTGCGATTACAGGTAAAATAGCAGGGGCATTAGCTGGTGCTGCGGCAGATGCGACTGGGTTAAGCGGTGAAAATGTGGGGGGCGCGGGCGCGCAACCCGTAACAGTAGGAGCGCTCACAAATTTAAAGATAGGAAAAAAATTCGCTAAAACACTTGTCAAAGTTAATAAGGTAACGAATTTCGTGAAACAGGTGAGGATGACTGTTCAATACCTGCCAGCCAAGATAGCAGTTGGAGCTGTAGGAGAAACATTAGGTAACACAGTAGGGCGTATACATTTAGGCGTAGGTAGAGTTATTACTAATTTAGGAACAGGTATTGTCTCACGTGCATTAACAGGTTTTAGTAAGAAGGATCTTGATAAGATGGGTAATCTAGGCGCATTAATGGCTGCATGGCCTTTCAGAGAAAGTGTAGGCAAAGGAGGAGGTAATGTTAACATTAACCGGCAACAATCAGAGATGAATATGAGAAATGCTATGCTTGGCATGAACGCTATTGGTATAGGTGATATGCAATCCTATGTAACAGCAACGACCTCGTTCAGTGATGACCTTAAAACTGCTGGTGCATTGATATGGCAACAGGTAGTTATGGCTGTGATGAATAAGTATACAGGCGGGTCGTTCTCTGCTCTCGTGTATAGTTTTGGATTCCTACAAGAGAATGTTATGAATAAATTCATCATGGCAATGTATAAAAAAATCGTTAATATGAGTGAATACAGAAAACTAGATGATGATGAGAAGGATTTGGTTAAAGAGGTCTTGGCAAAAAAGGGTGAATTTAAAATTGAAGGAGTAGAATCGATTGACCGATCTGATCCGTATAATGCCAAAATAACTGTAAAGATAAATGGAAAAACTTATGTGATTAATGAAAAGGATATCCCTGCTCTGCAAAGAGTCTTAGGCAAGATGCTCAATCATATCAAAAAAGGATTCACCAACAAAGCAGATAAGAGATTGTTTGAGAATATAGAAGGGAATGTTCTTTCACAGTTCGGGCAATTAATGCAATTGATAGTGATAGATAAAATGAAAGGATATTCTAAATTGGCAAATGAAGAATTGATAAATGATAAAAAACTGAGCAGGTATAAGGAGCTGTTTAATAGAAGAGGGAATTTATCAGAGAAGGAATTCAAGGAATATCTCAAACTCAGAAAACATTTCTTGGATAAATTAGCTTCCATTGGTATAAACCTAAACAGTCAATTTAATAATGAATTATTAGATTCAATAGGCAAATCAGGTGTAATATCGCTGGACACTATCAACGAATATTACGATTCTAAGAAAAATCAATTGATAACAACGAGCGGTATGTTCGCCATAGCATTCACTGATATGTTATGGCTCCAAAGGATGTTCTATGATAAGGATGTTAATAAGTCCAGCAAAGAATATAATAATTTGGCGAAAGAGCGCAGTAGATTAGAGACAGAGAGAAAAGAGATAGAGAGAGATAGAGCAGCATTAGAGAAGAAGAAGGCAAATGCAAAAACAAAGGAAGAGCATGATGAGATTGAAACACAGTTAAAAGAATTGAATAAACAATATAAGAACGTAAACAAAAGAATTGAGGATATTGATGTGTATCTTGCTCAGGAAAGTGAAAGATTACAGAAAGCAATACAAGATGCAATTAAAAACAATAATTTGGATGGTGCAATAGAAGGATTCAAACAGTATAGAGCGTTGGCGCTTACTGGCAATGGAGAGTATTCTAATTATGCGATGGGGAATCTTCATGAGTTTATTGTCAAAGAGGTAAGTATATCTTTGGCTACATCAAACGCAATATCATACTTGACAGAATCAGGACTGAATAAAGCAGCCGTTAAATTATACCAGAACACACAAGATATGTTTAAAACAAGTTTAACAAAGGGCACTCAAGCATTGGCACTAACAGCCACTGAATCAATGGATACAGGACTTTTGACTATCGGTAGCTATTACGAAAGCGCAGGTAAAGTATATGATTTATACTCAAAAGCAATGTTAGAACCGGTCATGAATATCTCACAATACTCAGGATATAATTTCAATAACAGACAAACAGTTGACTATGAGTTACCTTCTATGATTGATGGAGGCGCTGTTGAAGTAAAAAATAGCATCAATGAATTTGATATAAACGGAATAGTGGATTATGCCAAATACAATGACCTAAACAATCAATACAAAGAAGAAAATGAAAGATTTAAATATGCATCAAATATAGGTGATTCACAGGGCGCAATTGACTCATCAGTAAAACTATCAGAGTTAGACATTCAAAGAAAATCTATCAAAAATGAACATATAGAATGGTTCACACCAGAAGGGGGGATCAAAACATCTGAATTACCACAGAATAAATGGTATGATGAAGCTAAGGATGATGTTAATGCTACTGTCATGCCTGCTGCGACAGAAATTATTACAGATGCTAACGAGTATTATACGACCTCTATAAATCAATGGGAGAAGAATGCCGTCAAAGATACAGCACCAGATAATCTGTTTGATTGGTCACAGTCGCGAGCAGAGAAGGCAAGAGAAATGGCGGAGAACGCACGTAAAAATTATTATGATGCTAAAAATAATAATGAAGATACTAGTAAGTACTTATCTGATATAGAAACTGGATATTATCAGGCACTTAACGCAACGAATATTATGAGCACAGCTATGGGCATATCTGATGAACTGGTTATGAAAAGCTCATCAGCACGCAAGAAAAATTCAGGTGCGATGGCATTTAATGCATATGCTGATTATAGTATGAACCTTGGCAATGAACTCAACTCATTATCATCTGGATTCAAACAAACAAGAGAAATAATAGGTTACAGAATAGCACAGGCTCATGATGAATATCGTAGTATATCATCCGAAATTCCAAAGGAACAGCCATATGAGGAACTTAATAAATTTGATATTCTTGGATGGCTGGGCAGAAGTATTCTTAGGCCAGATAAACGAAAAGCGCGTAAATTTAACAAGCAACTAGAAGAAAATAATAAAAGAGTAGATAATATCACG
Source organism: Microcaldota archaeon (assembly GCA_021163645.1). Classification (GTDB taxonomy): domain Archaea; phylum Micrarchaeota; class Micrarchaeia; order Anstonellales; family JAGGTN01; genus JAGGTN01. Next base: position 5,471 of record JAGGTN010000037.1, read on the forward strand.
AGCTGGATTAAGGATGAATATGTGCATAAAAACATGTCAAATGAAGGGTTAGACGGATTGGGTAAACTCACATTAAGTGGGGTATTAGAATACAAAGAGATAAATAATCTCAATGACCTGATCAACAAAAGAGATCCAGCAGTATTAAAGAGATTGGATGGTATCGGTAAAAATTCTGACAATAAACTCATACTGATGCTCGGTAAAAAATACCTATCTAATCCGAAAGATGAAGTAACTGGCATGATGATGGATAACTTTATCAAAGACATAGAAGAATCCAAGAAAGAACAGAAATTAAAAGAGAAATGGCCTACATCCAGTGATTCAGATGAGATTGCTAGGGCCAGAGCAATGAGAACAAATTATAGAACCAGAAGATATGTAAAACCTGATACCAAATACAAGACATAATTATCACAACTAGCATAACATCACACGATGTATCACATCTATCTTTGCAGCTCTATACTCAACCATCATATTTATAAGAATATCTACCTATATTTAGCATATGGCAGGATTAAGCATACCAAAGATGCCTTCGGCAAGGCCATTAACACGTGTAAAGCTGGAAAGAGCTAGGAAGGTCTTTTCAGCCATAAAAAGAGCACTGAATGAAATACCTGGTTGGGGTTTGGTTGATGATAAAGATCTGGATCTTTTTTTCACTACGTTCGCATCCCAGGAGCAAGCATTATTATTTTCTAAGCTGCATGAGAAGATTTCTTATGGCAAAGAAAAATTAATTTAAATATTAATTTAAACATATCATTCATATCCCAAAGTAGTTATAGAATTTTTATTCTTATCAACTAATTTTCCATCAATAATCCTGCCTATGAATATTGTATGATCTCCTACTTGTCTTTCATCTATCACCTCGCATTCCAGATAGGCAAATGCTTTCTTAAGGATAGGTACTCTTATTTTTCCATACATCCATTTGTATCTTTTCATTTTATTTATATCTCTTCCTGATAATTTGCCAAACCAATCTATTATTTCTTTAGTCTCATTATCCTCTCCAGATAAAAAATTGATTACAAATTTTCTACTCTTTTTAATCATATCATGGGAGTATCTTACCTTCCCTATCGCAATCCCTACAAGCCGTGGTTTGAAGGAAAGTCGTGTGACCCATGCGGCAATCATTCCATTCTCTTTATCTTTATATTTAGAGGTTATCAGATAAATACCGGTAACCATCTTATTCTCAACTTCTGTTCCCAATATATCACCTCTAAATATTCCTCAAAATACATAGGATATGCACAACCCGCATAAACCACTTTAAATCCATTTTAATTTTTTAAACCAATATTCAAACGCCTCTTCCAACTTAAGGTCTTTGAGTTTAACTCTAGGGATCCATTTCATTTCTTTTGCTTCGTCATTCGGTTTGAACTTATCTTCTTTTACATAAACCAAATATAGATACCAATAATGACCTTTCATACCAGAACTACATACATTCCATGGAAGGAATTCATCTATGAGTTTAAACTTTATATTATTAGTTATATCTATCCCAGTCTCTTCCTTAACCTCACGAACCAATGCTTCTTCTGGTGATTTATCACTCGTATCCATATGACCTGCTGGGCATGCCCAACCCAATGGTTTATTCTTACGGTCCATCATCAATATATCTCCCTTGCTATTGACAATTATTGCACCTACAGATACATGCGCCTTTTTACCATCCATATCAATCTCTAAATATCCGCTCATAAGAACACCTTTAAGCTTTAAACAGTAAGAACATATTTAAACAAGGAATAGTAGGGCAAGGATTTTATAATGATTACCCTAAACTATTACATGTACATGCATATCAAAGATACTCCTGAAACTTTCAACAATGATAAATATATAACATTAGCAATGGTTAATGATTTTATAGATAGAGCCAATAAAGAAGGATGGAATGATAAAATCACAATCTTGGAGTCCATAACAGATGAGAGCAAACCAACATCAAACTTTATGGATTTTCTAAAAAAGAAGGATAAACGTATTTATGATAGGACAAATTATCAAATATTGCCTAAAATATCAATAACCTTCCCACATGTAAAAGCACATTATATCATATCAAACGGACTCTTGAACCGCCTACCTGCTAAGATTTACACGCTAAAAAATGGGCATATCTATGATATACAGACAAAAAGATATTCTGACAAAGGATATGATGACGTTGCTTCTATCGCATATGAATTTTTATTCAATATCCCTCTCGGATATCATATAATAATCAATGATTATGCTATGCAATGGGTTAAAAATATGAAAGATGTCCTTGTCAAAGGGGGATATGTAGATATATTTGGTCATGGGTTTATGAATATTAATCTACCTGTGAACGCGTGGAACCAATCTCTAAAAAAGCTAAATGAAAAGGCTGGCTCAGGGATTTATAGTATCAACTTCATATTAATGCAAGGTTATGCTAGATCAATTGATCTGAAATGCTATGTTGAGACACTGGATGATTATGTCCATGATGCATTTGGAATTAGATTATACCCTGTTAAGCTTAAACATGGTTTATATTATATGACCAAAAATGAAATGAATATCCCTAAAAATAAAATCATGCTTAAAAAGATGGGTTATGATGATGCATATTTATCAGGCAGATTTATGGAACCAAATAATTATTATCATATGAGAATTTGGAAATAACATTTTATGTGAATTGAAGACATCACTTGAATAAGACATCACCTGAATTTAACATAATCAATAATATATTTATTCTTTGTTCATGTTCTTTCTCTTTCCATCTCATTACTTTGTTCATCATCCGACCTTTTATCAATCCTACTTGCTGCAACGATATGCTCGCCTTTATCCAATCTCATAATCCTGACTCCTTGCGCACTCCTTCCTATCCTACGTATACCATCCATAGATATCCTAATAGTTTTCTGGTTTGAAACTAATAGAACCTCATCATGATCGTCCACTGATAACGATGAGACAACCTTACCTGTCTTGTGTCCAATTTTAATGTTAATCACTCCGCTTCCCCCACGTTTCTGCAACCTATAAGCTTCTTTACTTGAACGTTTTCCATAGCCGTTTTCAGTAACGGTTAAAACATCTTCCTTATCAAGAACAGAAACAGATACAACATAATCATTTCCTTTTAACCTTATACCAATCACGCCTCGCGCAGTCCTACCCATCTCCCTAACATCTGATTCCTTAAATTTAATTGATTTTCCGTTCTGTGTGGCGATAAGAACTTCATCATACTTATTAACCAGCTTAACATCAGCCAATGCATCACCTTCAGCGAGAGTGAGTGCGATAATCCCACCTCTCCTTATATTGCTATATGCTTTAAGGCTGGTTTTCTTAATATATCCTTTCTTGCTTACCATAACAACATACCTATCATCAAACTTATCAACAGGAATGCAATCAACTATCTTCTCATCATCCATTTGTAATAGATTAGAAACATGTCTACCTTTGGAATAACGCTCGCCTTTAGGTATTTGATAAACCTTAATCCAATGTAGCTTACCCTTATCAGTAAAACATAATAAATAATCATGAGTATTAGCTACAATAAAATTCTTTATTTTCGCTTCACCGGACATAGATAATACACCTTTACCCCCACGTTTCTGGACCTTATACTCATCCAGATTCACTCTCTTAACATAACCACTTTCAGTTATAACAACAGCAGTAAGCTCTTGTGGGATCAGATGCTCAAGGACTATTTCTTCTGGATTATCTATTATACTCGTTCTCCTATCATCAGCATATTTGTCCCTTATCTCTAATAGATCATCTCGAATTATCTTGTACTGCTTTCTTTCGTTTTTGAGGGTTTCTTGAAGGTCTTCAATATTTGCATTAAGCTCTTTCAATTCCTTATCTAATTTTTCCCTTTCCAGAGAAGTTAATCTCTGGAGTTTCATATCTAATATTGCCTTTGTCTGCACATCTGAAAGATCATATCTTTTAACCAAATGAAGCATAGCCTCTCGAGGATTGGATGAATTACGGATTATTTGTATAACATCATCAATATTATTCAACGCAACAATGAGACCCTGAACAATATGTAATCTCTCTTTTGCCTTATTCAGCTCATAATTTGATTTACGCACCAACATCTCAACACGAAAGTCAAGGAAATGCATAAGAAGTTGTTTTATTGTAAGAATACGAGGAACATTATTAACTAACGCAAGATTAATCACACCAAACGTTTTTTCAAGATCAGTCATCAGGTACAATTTATTAAGTAATATTTCGGGATCGTACCCTTTCTTAACATCAATGATTATCATTAAACCCTCCTTATCCGAACGGTCATGAATATCAGACACACCATCCAACTTTTTATTCTTGACTAAAGACGCTATGTATGATATGAGATGTGATTTATTCACCTGATATGGCAATTCAGTAATTTTTATCTGTTTTTTATCATCAGATATTTGTGCTTTACCGCGGACAGAAATAGAACCGTGCCCAGTAGTATATGCTTCTAGTATCCCATTCCTACCAAGGATTATACCACCAGTTGGAAAATCTGGCCCAGGTAGAACTTTGATTATGTCACTGATACTTGAGTTAGGATTATCTATGAGAAGAACAAGTGCATCCACAACCTCTGCAAGATTATGAGGCGGGATATTCGTCGCCATACCAACAGCGATACCTGATGAACCATTGATCAATAGATTAGGGATTTTTGATGGAAGTACTAATGGCTCCTTAAGTGTAGCGTCAAAATTCAGGGTAAAATCAACTGTTTCCTTATCAATGTCATCAAGCATTTCTTCGGTTATCTTTGCTAACCTGCTTTCTGTATATCGCATTGCAGCAGGAGGGTCACCATCAACAGAGCCGAAATTTCCTTGGCCATCAATCAAAGGATAACGTAGACTAAATTTCTGAGCCATTCGCACTAAAGAATCATATATCGCTACATCACCATGTGGATGATACTTACCCAATGTTTCCCCGACTATTCTTGCGCTTTTCTTATATGGTTTATTATGATAATTGCCAAGCTCGTGCATAGCATATATAATTCGTCTATGGACTGGTTTTAACCCGTCTCGGACATCAGGCAAGGCTCTACCTACTATCACACTCATGGAATAGTCCATGTATGAATTCTTCATCTCTGTTACAATTGGAATCTCTTTTATCCTTTCCATAAAAACCCTCCTAATCTTAACATCATTCAACAAGTCTAACACTCAAATCAAATATCCAGATTACGAACCTCTCTTGCATGTTTAATTATAAACTCCCTTCTTGGTGCAACCTCAGTACCCATAAGGGTACTAAATATCTGGTCAGCCATCGCAGCATCTTCTTCGGTGACCTTTAACAGAATCCTTTTATCAGGATCTAAGGTTGTATTCCATAACTGTTGAGGATTCATCTCACCAAGACCCTTATATCTTTGTACAGAAACACGCTGATCTTTAAATTCATTAAGAATACTATCCTTTTCTTCATCACTATAAGCATAATATGTCTTCTTACCTATTTTTATCTGGTATAATGGCGGTTGGGCGATGTATATATATCCCTTCTCTACTAATGGTTTCATGTATCTATAAAAGAATGTTAATAATAAAGTAGTTATATGCGCACCATCAACATCAGCATCAGTCATTATGACTATCTTATGATATCTCAATTTAGATAAATCAAATTCATCACCAATCCCGGTACCTATTGCAACTATAAGATTCCTAATCTCATTGTTTTTAAGCATTTTATTCAGATTAGCTTTCTCGACATTTAATATCTTACCTCTCAATGGAAGGATCGCTTGGAATTTTCTAGACCTTCCTTGCTTTGATGAGCCACCTGCACTCTCACCTTCCACGATGAATAATTCGCTCTTACTAGGGTCTTTCTCTTCGCAATCTGCAAGCTTACCTGGAAGAACAGATGATTCCAACACACTCTTCCTACGAACAAGTTCTTTTGCTCTCTGTGCTGCCACCCTAGCTTTCGCAGCACTTAATATTTTATTGATAATCATCTTCGCTTCACTGGGATGTTCTTCCAGATATTTATGGATACCATCATATGTTATACTTTCAACAATTCCTTTAACATAAGAGTTTCCTAATTTGGTTTTGGTCTGTCCTTCGAATTGTGGATTGGGTAGTTTAACTGAGACTATCGCTGTTAATCCTTCCTTAACATCATCACCTGTTAGTTTTCCATCTTTAAGCAATTTATTGGCTTTAACGTATTCATTTATCGCGCGTGTAAGACCGGCACGGAAACCAATCAGATGAAATCCTCCTTCTTTTGTATTGATATTATTAGCGAATGTAAGTATAGTAGATGTGAAAGAATCAGTATATTGCCCTGCTATATCAACAATCACATTATTCGATTTCTTGTTTATAATGAATGGAGTATGCAATGGAGTTTTTGACCTATTTTGATATTTGATAAACTCTTCTATCCCTCCCTTATAATGAAAAACCTCTCCTTTACTTGAGCGCTCATCAAATAAGGTTATCTTAACGCCTTTGTTGAGAAAAGCAAGCTCTCTTAACCTAGACTCAATAATATCATAATTGAAATTTATGTCTTTAAATATTTCAGCATCAGGCTTAAATGTGATTATTGTCCCAGTATGATCTGACTCACCAACTACCTTGACCTCATACTCTGGAATTCCCCTTTTATATGCCTGTTGATATATCTTGCCGTCTCGATATACCTGAGCAACTGTCCATTCTGATAAAGCATTCACAACACTCAATCCTACTCCATGCAATCCTCCACTCACTTGATAAGCGCCTCTCTTAAACTTACCGCCTGCGTGCAATACAGTCATCACAATCTCCAAAGCAGATTTGCCTGATTCGTGTTTTGAAATAGGAATTCCTCTTCCATTATCTTTTATCCTGACAGAATTATCCTTTCTTATCACTACCTCAATGTCATCACAATAACCTGCCATTGCTTCATCAATCGAATTATCCACTACCTCATATATGAGATGATGAAGCCCACGTGTGCCAGTATCTCCAATATACATAGCAGGTCTCCTACGTACTGCATCAAGACCTTTAAGCACAACAATATCCTTAGCAGTATATTCATCTTGAGGCTCATTCACATTATCAGTCATACAAAAAACATCTCCTTTATTGATTAATCTCAGTTATGATTATATATAAGGCATAAATCTTATACAGTCAAAAATATTCATGAGCTGTTAGATTATATTTCCTATCAACATTGAAGTTGATATTCATTTATAACCTTACTTACAACCTTATTTACGGCGAGAATTACATAGGTTGTACTAACTATTAATTTGCTATTTATTATTTGAATCTTAACATATTAAAAGGTTTCTTTGTTATTATTTCTGGTTTTGAATGAGAGTAATCTTTAAATTTTTATGTTATCCTTAGCATTGAGATAAAACCCATCAGTTCTGTAGTAAATTTAGGTGTCGGTGTTATCGGTGAGGGTGCATTCTCTTATAGTATTTACATGGTTTAGGTCAGTAGGTCTTTGATTGGTTAGGTCTGTAGGCAAAGCTCAAACACCTTGTTTATAATTTACATAAAAAATTGATTTGTTTTTATTCCCTATGTTTTCAACGAACAATGGCATTAAAACAAATTTTAAAATATTTATGAATGATGTGGTAACTTTAAAAATCATTACTATAAAATTAGTATATGATATATGAATTATTAACGGCTGATTATATGATGCATTATCAAGCCATACGTATCGCTGTATCCATTATAGGAGTTGCGATTGCAAGTTATTTTGACATTTTCAATAATAAAAATATTCCTGATAAGATATTATTCCCATTCCTTATGATAGGGATCTTAATAGCACTGGTTGATTTTGGATTATTAACAATATATTCATTCATGATAGCCATTATAATCGGCATAATAGGATATTTTGCATACCGCGCAGGGCAGATGGGCGCTGGAGACGTACTGATACTAATGACATTGTGTTTCTTGTTACCAATTTATCCGTCAGAGATTAATACAACGAGGATACAAGGAATAAACACAGGATTCCAGCAATTACCTTTTATTCTATCAGTAATAATATATTCTGGGATAGCTTTTATATTTTACATCTTCATAGTGTTTACGCCAAAAATCATAAAATATCTAAGAGCCGGCCGAATTAAAATACATCTATATCAATTACTATACTCAATTTTAATGATCATCGTTCTCATTATGTTTATGTATATCGCAGCCAGAATACCAATCATTTCAATCTGGTACTTGATACTAATAACTATTTTAGTGTTTGCATCTATCTATTTTACATTATTTAAAGAGGGATTGCATAAGATAATGATAACCAATGAGCCAATAAATAAAATTGAAGACCAGGAAGTAATAGCAATAGAATCCATGGACAAAGCAATCGTTAATAGATATAAGATAAAAAAGGTATTTAGGAAAAAGGACGCCGCAAGGTTAAAGAAGGCAGGTATTAATAAACTACCTGTATATTCTGGCATGCCGTTGTTTATTCCTTTTATACTTATCGGGCTTATATTAAGTCTTGTGCTTGGAGATATTATCTCACTATTATCAAGCTGATAAATTATTCATGAGTTGATTCAAATGATAATAATCAATGGAAAGAGAATGAAAAATCAGACTGATGTATTAGATTTATGTATGAGAATAGGAGCACGCACGCAAGGCCCAATGATTATAGGCATGGATACTGGAAATTACAACCATGTGTTTTCACACTTAATCATAAGCGGACTTTTATCTGCAGGTATAGATGTAATCAGCATTGGAACTGTTCCGTATCCTGTTGCAGCCTATGTGATGAAACGATTATCTGGCGATGGATTGATATATTTTCAAACTAGGAATAAAAATGTTGTATGTACAATAACAGATGAGCGAACTATTCCAATAAATATCAAAACACTTCCAGAACCTGATATAGGATATAAAAAACCTGGCAAATATGATACTTATTCAAGGGGATTAGAAGATTATAAGATTTTCCTGGAAAAACAGATTAATGAGAAGCAGGAGGAGAGTAAACCAAAGAGAACTATCAGCATCATCATAGACGCTGGATATGGAACTGCCTCAGAGGTATATAAATTTTTTGATGAGGAGATAAAATACTTACACGGCAAACCAGGTGAGCCATTACCTTTTAAATCAGACCAGCGTATAAATGCTCTTAAAACAGCAGTTTCCTCTTTTGATGCAGACCTTGGGATAATGTTTGATTCATCGTGTATAAGGGTTCTATTCATAGATAATAAAGGGAACATGATAACTCAGGAGCAATTGATTTCACTATTTAAAGATAGTTTAATCATACATGACAGGAGGATACTATCTCTCAAAGATGTGAAAAATAAGCTTAGTGATAATGTATTATTAGACGCTATCTCTCTCAAAGGATATGGGTTTTATGATGATTACAAGATAATTCCAGAGGGTGCTATTTCTTATGATCCTATCTTATTTACCAAAATAATTCTTAACAAACTCGCGAAAGAAAGGAATATGATCATAAACATACCAAAAGATTATAGCATAAGAAAAGAAGAGATAGTATCTACTAATAAATTACCTGATAAAGAGCTGATTGTGTATAATGGAAATCCTTTCGCATACGTAGAATATTTTGAATCTCCTTTTAAGGATCCTAACAAAGAAAATATAATCAAAGCAAGAGTAGTAGTCAAAGGAAACTCAAATGCAGATATGGATAAGTTGATGAACGAACTGTTAAACAAAATCAAAGAGATGCCTAAACAATAGAATTATAGATAAAAAATTTCACTAACGCAATGATGCCGAAAAATACTTCTATTATTATCAAAACCATGGTAAGATGTGTTTCTTTAATCCCACCAGACAACTTCATTATAAGCTGGCCTAATCCTTTAACCTTGCCAGCTGGTGCATATATCTTGCCATCCTTGCCAAGCACGCCAAATGTTTTTGGAAACTTATTCGGGAGTTTTATGAAAAAATCTACTACATGCGGAATCACAAGAATAGCACCTATCGTTTCCATGTTTCCGATTATTACACACACAGCAAGTGCACCACCAATAAGAAGTGTTGCAGTATCGTCTGGAAATATCTTAGCAGGATACCAATTATAATAAATAAACGCAGTTAATGACGCAAGCATAACTAGAGAGATGATAAATGATTCTGTATTTCCTGAATAAAATGAAACAATCAATATGACAATGAACATTATTATTCCCATACCTGCCTCATTACCATTAAATCCAGCTAACATATTAGTTAAATTGGATGCAACTGCTATACCTAAAGGTAAAAGGATAACTGTATAGATTATACCAAAATCAATTAACCCGATGAATGGAAAAGCCATCGAAGTGGTTCCTGCTCTAATAACCATGAGAGGTATCGCAGCAAACAGAGGCAATATGGCTTTAACCTTCTGAGGTAAATCTAAGATATCATCGAGCAAACCTATTATTGCTATAATAGATAATGTTATTATTCCTGCCATCAGTGTTGTCATGTCAAATTGAAAGCCCGTAAAAGTATACAGAGCAATCGCAACGAGTAAACCAAACAGAATACCAAAAAAAACAGCTATCCCACCCATCCTTGGAATTTTTGGTTTTCCTTTTTTATGCATATCCTGTCCAACAATATTCTTTTCTTTAAGCAAAGGAATGATCAACGGAATCATAACAAATGTAGTAAGAAAAGATACTGAGAATATAAGAAACATTGAAAAAAATTGAATATCTAACGGTTCCATAATCTGATTTTATCAGTAAGCGTTTTAAATCCTTTCTGATGTCATTAATGAGGTTCTATTCGTGAAATGTTCGTAAATTTTATTCACAATAAGAAAGAGAATAAAACTGAAAAGCGTCAGCAACAGGGCGCATTCCCGCGGAGAGACCGCAGTACAAGCAACCCCGTGCATGGGCTTAACTTCCGTGTTCGAGATGGGTACGGGTGTTTCCCCATGCCTATGATCGCTGACATAAATATTTAATCATAAGTATTTATAAACATTACGCTCGTCATATCCATAAGAGGTTGATCTTATGCCAATAGAGATTTCACCTAGTAAATTTGCGTATGGTTCTGCTGCAATCGCATTGTTAGGAGCATTAGGCGGACTCAGTATGGGTGGTTTCTGGGGATTTATGAGTGCATCTGTTGGTGGTTTGGGCGCTATCATCGCTGTCCTTCTGTATAAATATGGATACTATATCATACCTGCGATAACAAAATTCACCAACGTGGTACAGGTAACAGACACTGGTTATGAAATCCCGCCGAGCCAGGATGTAATATTACTTAAATCAGGCAACATATACTACGCAACGGCGTTCTTAGGTGTAAATATTTTCGAATCTGCGATAGAAAACACTCAAGAACAGAATATCATTTATTCAGAATATTTTGAACGAGCGATATCAACAATTAAATACGCAGCAAAATATTCAATGATGGTTTATGTCAAGGATATAAGTGATTATCGTATGAAGGTTGAAACCAAACGCGCTGAGATTCAACTGAAACTATCAAGGGAAAGAGAGAAACCAGATCCAGATGTGTTGAAGATCGATAGATACGAAAAGGAATTATCCATGTGGAATGCTGAGGTGCAAAAATTGTCGCGCGGTTATAAACCTATGGCTGCCGTTGCATACGTAATGACAACTGCAACTGGAATTACAAAGGAAGCAGCAGTTGCATCAGTACGAAATCAGGCAAGCGAGTTAAGATCTGTGATTTCCAATGCCATGAATGTTGAAATTGCTCAGTTATCAGGAGATGAAATGTTGAGATGTTTTGAATGGGAATACATGCTCCCAACTACGATAGGAGAATTAAAAGCTAAAATAGAATAGACTAAAATAGGATAAAAATAAATTTAAATAGGTGTATATAATGGGTAGATTAAGGATATCAAATGTATCTAATACAACCCTATCCAGGCGTAATTTTTTAGTTAGGCCGCCTGAGCCACCACCAGAATATCTTATGGCTGACCCATTAAATTCCATTTTCATTGGGTTCACGTCTATTTTTAATATCCCATATAGCTGGACTTATGAAAAATTAACCAATCCACACATAACAATAAGTGGAATAACTGGTGCAGGCAAATCATATATGGTAAAAACATTTCTCACACGTGCATCGTTTGTATGGAATTCAAATGCAATTATAATAGATTGGGCTGGTGAGTATAGAAGTTGGGTTAAACAAACTGGAGGTAAGGTAATCTCTCTAGGTAAGGGATCATCAATTAACCTTCTTGACCTTGCAGGTATGAAACCACTCAATCGAATAAAACAGGTGATGAGAAGCCTTGAGATACTGACAGATATCGGGCAGTATCCAGAGCAAAAGAGATTAACAGAAATGGCAATCGAAGAAGCATACAAAAAAGCAAAGTTTGTATTAGATAGTAAAATACAAAGAGATAGAATTGGTAGACAGTTAAAAGCACCGACATTGAAAGATGTTCAACGTATTCTAGAAGTCATGCTTAAAAAAGGGACCTATGAATTCCCTGCTGAGTTGGAAAATGCAATATACAGGATTAAAAAATTCACTAGGCCAGGTGAAGATTTCTTTTCTCTAGAAAGCACTGTTGACTTGGAAAATCTGACAAAGTCAGGGCTCGTAGGAATAGACCTATCTGGGTTGCCAGATGAAACATTTAGAGCTCTAGCAGCGTTAACCATACTACAATTCATAAAAGAGCGCATGAGAACAACAGGGTGGGCAAGAAAGAAGGGAATAAAACTAATAGTGGTTTTGGACGAAGCATGGAAAATCGCTAAGGAAGAAAATAGTGATGCAGTCATGATTGTACGTGAAGGGAGGAAATATAATTTCGCACTCATCGTTGCGAGCCAGAACCCTACTGATATAAGTGAGGCGATATTCTCAAATGCAGGAACAACAATAATATTTAGAACTAAATATGAGAAATACTTGAACTATCTACAAAACACGCTGAATTTCAGTGATTACATCCGTGACCATATCGCTAAATTTGGTGTTGGCCAATGCGTAGTCAACCAAATATCAGCAAAAGCAACTGCATTCTCAGAAACATTTATTATTGATAAGGTTATCGGTATCGAACCAGTATTTGAATATTTACTCGAATTTAAAACATTAGGTGGTGATTATATGGCAAAGACAGTATCTATGGATAAAGAGATGTTTAGGCAGAGGTTACGCTTGTATGGATTATCAGAAGAGCATATTGAAAATATAAGTAAACTGTTTGAGGAGAAGAATAGACACATGGATGTAGTTTCGTTCGTTATACTGCTTGAAAGATATGGCTTGGCTAGACGGAATATCACAAATTTGTTGAAAGATATTAATCTGGATGATAGTACTATAATAGATATTTTCACAAAAGCAGATTATAAAAAAATGAATATTGGATCAAAAGAGATAACTCAGGTAATTCTTGAGGAGGATTAACTGGGGGGTGTGTGATTATGGTAAAAGGTATTTGTCTTATATGTAAAAAGGAGAAAAGAGGAGTGCCTATAAAGGATGATATTATAATAAAATCAATTCGGAAGATTAAAAGAGGACTACATATTGAAAAGGGAAATCAGATAGTTATATGCAATGAATGCGCTGGAGAATATTTGGAACGGAGGAAATCATACGAGAAATCATTGACAACATCAACAATAATAACTATTGTTCTATTTGTATCTTTCCTGTTCCTATCCATATTAGCAGGAAATCTTACAATAATAAGTTTGATAAAAACAATTGGATTAACGATCTTTGTTGGTATTTTATTAATCGGCATAAACCTACTTAGATATGTACCAGCAACAGTTAGACCAATAGAAGAGACTATGAAAACAAAAAAACCAAAAAGTAAAACAACAGCTAGGTTGAGAAAAAAAACAAAGAGAAAGAGTAAGAGATGATAAATGAGAGAGGTGTTTGGAATGAAAAAAAAACAAAAAACAAAGATTGGAGTAGCCTCAAGAGAGTCAAAAGAGATTCTTATAGATGGATTTGAAATAAATGCCAAATTTACTGGAACATCTAAACGTCTGATAGATGATCTCTCAAAATTATCCTTTTTGGATGTGGTTAAGCAAGGGAAGGAAATAGCTGCCATCAACATAGAAAGCCGTACAATAAGAAAAGAGCCTTATATGTTTTCTATAATCTATTTTGAGAGAAATAAGATTAAATTTCTATACACTGTTGCCCCAAATATCAGTCCTAAAAAAAGAAGGTTAGAAGTGCTTTCGTATTTCTTAAACATCCTAACTTATGTGGGTGATAAATATGTTATTGATATTCAAGAAATCTTACAACTGCTTCAGGAAGCTATTCACGAAATGTCTGAATATGTCTCGTTAGACTTTGAGAAGATGTATGCAATGCATGATGCATTAAAATCAAAGATTGAGCGTATGACTAATGAGATAAAGAACCTTCAGGATTCAAATGCTGCATTGTCAAGGCAGAATTATGAATTGAGAACAAAATTAGAAGATATACAGGTAAAATATAATAAATTGAAAAAGATGTCTGATGAAGCCTTATCAGAAAAAATACTCGATTGGATATCAGAACATGATGGCAAAATAGATATCTCTGAGTTTTCAAAAGTATATGGAGTATATCCTACCCGTGTAGAGCAGATGCTCAATACATTAGTAGAGAGTAGATTTATAGAGCCAAAATAGAGAGTGGAAACATGGTTGATACAAAGGATAATTTAAGGACTAATAAAAAGAGGAAAACAAGACAATCTATTTATTCCTTCCTTATACGAAAGAGACATTCATATATAAAGAGATACAAGAAGATACCTGTTTCTGGAATAGATATCATATTGGGGAGAGGGCCAAAGTTGAAGAAGGAAAAGGAGGAAATGAGATTTATTAGAAAAAAAGAAAAAAAAACAAAGAGAATACCTAAGAAACTAATAGCAGTTATAGTTATTTTACTCATACTTGGTGGTCTATTTTACATTATGCCAAAGGGAGCAAATAAAAAAGAAATAATATACAATGTACCAAGCGGAGCATTGGTAGTACCAAGTGCGACCGCTGGAATCGCAAATATAGGTAATAATTTCGGGTCGCTTAAGAATATTGCATACATCTTCTTGAGATACTCAACAAAAGATTCAACAAACACAACATTATCCATTGATTTATATAATGATTATGATACAAAAGAAATATATCTTCTGGAAAGAGGAGCAAGCTGGTATAATGCAGGGATCCAAGATAATTATCTTGATTTCAAGAATAGTTTGAACGATGATGCGATTAGGAAAGGATATAATTTTCATATAAGCGACCTTAAGGAACTCAAAACAGTTAAAAATTCCATTATAATAATTCCTAGTGGAAGGTTGCCAGTTGAGCTCGCTAAGAATGGTTTAATATATAACCTATCAAAAGATAATATTGTCATTTATATTGGACTTCAATTTGATAGAATCAATACAGAAGAAGGGCTTATTAACAATCAGGATTGTTCTGGAACAGTATGTGGAGATTTAAGATTCATATCAAAAGATTCTCCAAGCTTCAATAAAAGATGTTATGGGATTCATTTGGATGAACCTGAGTATGTAGTGTCAAGAGTATCAGTAACACAACCAAAAGTAGAAATGATTTATGGATGTATATCTGAGGTTCCTTTCGAGAACGGAAACCTAATATTGATCCCAGAAGCGTTGGATTATGGATGGGATTCTGGAAACGATTGCGCATCAGATGTAATTAAACTGATTGATGAAAGTGCATGGCATAAACCGATATCATCAGTAAAATATATTATCAACGAAACAAGCGGTGAGCAGACTTTCTTTTCAGGTACTTTTGATAAAAATATAAGGAGTGTCTATGCAAAAGTCAGGTTATCTATGAAAAACCTGCAACATGATTCTCAAAAGATAGCCATAACCCAAATAAATCAAATTCCATTGGGAACTATCACAGTGAATCCATATCAAACAATCCCTTTTAAGTTTTCAAATAGAGAGATAGAATTAGAAATATCTACTAATGAACCAGGACCTTCAAGACAGATAAAACCCTTTGCCCAGTTAAAAAAGAATAATGTGGTTCTGC
>JAGGTN010000016.1 GCA_021163645.1 Microcaldota archaeon
AATAAGATATTACAAGAGATAACTTTTAAATATATTAACCTATATGTATATTCTATGGTTAGGATGTTATCATCCAAAGACGAATCAGAACTCATCAATGCCCGTAATAATATTGAACGATTGCTTAAGATAGTCAAAGATCCTAATATTAGTATCGCTATTTCTGCATTTAATGACATTAAACGATACAAACAGACCTACTTAGAAAAAGGAATGATTGAGACATATAACAAATATATGAAGCAGGTAGTTGATAATACACCACACTATGAGATAAAGATTGCCGCCATCAGCGAACTTTATGCATCAAATGATTGGGATGGATTATATGAAATAGGAAATAAAACCACAGGAAATGATAAGAATGATGTTCGTATAAGAAGAATAATAACCAATATATTCTATGAATCAATAAAGATGTTATATGATAATAGTATATTAGGCAATATGTCGCGTGCGGCTGGGATAGGAACTGGTGGTATCAGTATCATAAAAACTGATATTGACCAGAACAAGATGATTAGATATCTAAATGGGTTGGCAAAGACAACTGGTGATAAAGAAATTATTAATAAATTAAGATCGTTAAAGAAGTATCGGTTAAAAACTAAGATGATTTCATGAACTCAAAAATATTAATACTTATCACAGGATTATTGATAGGATTTATTATCGGTTATTTCATTGGTCTTAATCAATATAGTAATGAGCACATCGTAATATCAAATAAGACTGTGTGCTATGTTGATGATATCGTTATCCCTGGCGATAAAAACAAGATTATTGATGAGATATATTCTGCGAAGAAATCATTATATATTGAAATGTATATGTTAACCGATAAGGATGTGATATCTGCCATAGAAAATGTGTATTACTCTGGTGTTGATGTTAAGATAATCCTGAACAAAGATGAAAAAAAGGATTATAACAACAATGCTTTCATGACGCTAAGCTCAATCGGTGTCCCGGTTAAGTGGTCGAGTGATACGTATAAAATAACCCATACAAAACTTATGATAATAGATAATCAAACTATTGTTATGGGTAGTCCTAATTTTACTTATTCTGGTTTGACAAAGAACAGAGAGGTTGGGATAATTACTAACTGTATAGTTAAACCTTATCTGGATGTTTTTGTGCATGATTGGAACAGTTAATTTTATAAGCATAAAACCACATATTATATTCTATATGTATAAAAAAGATATACATAACAGAAACTTAAGGGATTGGTGGAAAGAAAAAGATAGGTATGAAAAGAGAGAGATAATCAGTTTAAAGCGATTCCCGAAACCGATTGTAGAGAAAAGAAGCGTTAGAAATCCGTGTTATGGTGCGCATGAGAGTGATAGTGTTTATGAAGCTTATGTTTATTATCGACCTGGAACTAAGGAAAGAATAGAAGCTGAGAGGAGAATGGCTGAATGCAAGGATGAATATATAGATAAGGAGATATATCATCATAATCCTAAACTAGATATATTAGATAATGAATTGAATTATGAAGATGAAAGGGAATTAAACAGAATTGTTGATGGGATATCTCGGAAAAAAAATATTTTTTCAGCACCAATGAAATCAATACTTATTTTAGGCGCAAGTATCCTCTCAGGGGTATGGGCTTCGATAATATCATTAAGTTTTATCGGTTTTCTTGAATCACTATTTTTAAAAAATGCCGGGGCCAATAATCCTGGCAATAAAGAAATCATGAATAAATTAGTAGGAAAGGAGCACCCAAGCGTGCTTTCAATAATAGTAACATCGATATGGATATTAACCTTCTTAGGGATTAATTTCGATTCTTTCAAAGATACACTTAAAGACAAAATCAAAAATGAAAAAGATTCAATCTACAAGGCAATAAAATATGAATACTTAACCAGTATAATGAGATCACATAAATAAACCTACTAATTGTGAACTGCCCCCTTACTAAAGTACAGGATAGTCCACAACAATATATATAAATAAGATTGTTTATGCATATATTATGCAAACCAAGAAATTAAAACAAGCAAGAAAAGAGATTGCTAAGGAAAGGATAGAATTATTATTGGGCATGGCAAGGCAAGCGGTTGATAAGGATATAAGATTATCAAGAAGATATATCCAACTCATTGAAAAGATAAGAAAAAGGTTTAATATAAGGAGAACAGATGAGATGAAACGTCTTTATTGCAAGAAATGTTATACATACTGGAAGGTGGGCAAAACACTAAAAATACGTTATGATAAGAAGAATAAATTTAAATTATACATATGTCAAGCATGTGGTAAGGTTTATAAATATCCATACAAATAAAATATTGGCGTTTTAGTATCTGATTGTGAGGGTCCAGCTTGCATGTATAAGTAGAAATGAATGGATATGAAAGGTGATCGTATGGTAACTGTGTATGATGTTCCTCCAGATAGATTGATATCTGAGGTGAGTAAGGAGCTGAAGGCAATGGGAATAGAGGAGCCAAGCTTTATTAAGAATGTTAAGTCCGGGAGTAGTAGGGAGAGAAAACCTCAACAGGAAGATTTTTGGTATATAAGATTGGCCTCATTATTAAGGCGTGCTTATACTCATAATATAGTAGGTGTCAATAGTTTGAGAGCTCACTATGGAAGCAAGGTAAAGCATAGGCGTAAACCACCGAGATTCAGGAAAGCAGGTGGTTCAATAATTCGTAAGGGTCTGATGGAGCTTGAGAAAGCGGGTTTGATGATTAAGATGAAAAAAGGAAGAGTAATTTCTCCAAAAGGGAGAGCTTTACTTGATGCCAAAGCAAAAAAGGTATGGGATGATATTAATGCAAGGAATGAATGAAGAAGATAAGCAACGAGAAGTTTTAGATAGGTTGAGGCAAGAGCGTTTGATAAGTGCTTATCTATCACAGCTATTAACTAGGGATGCTTATGAACGAATGAGTACTGTTAAGTTTGTAAAACGTGAGTTGTACATTAAGGTTGCTGGTTATCTATTACAATTAAAATCACAAGGCAAAATAAACGAACCGATAAATGATAAAGTCCTTAAGCAGATATTATTTAGGTTTGGAAACAGTTCAAAAGGAATAACCATAAGGCGTAAATAAAAGAAGGAGGTCATAAATATTGTACAAATAAATACGCAAAAGGAATAACCATAAGGCGTAAATAAAAAGTTAGAGAATAAGAGTTAAGGAGAAGTATAAAATTCTATATATATTAAAAATACGATAAAGTGCGGATTTTTATGAGCGCTTTATTGACTGTATGGAATTTTATACTTTATAACCGATTTAAAAGGGTGTTGATATGGGAAGTATAAAGAGTTCTGAAGAGAAGATTGTGTTGGGTAAGGCGCTTAAGCAGAATAAGCGTATTCCTGTGTTTGTAGCTTCCAAAACGAACAGGAAAGTTATAAGGAATTCCAGACAAAGAAACTGGAAAAGAAACAAGCTTAAACTTAGGAGCAAGCTTAATAGAAATAAGAAAAAATGATCCAGGTGGTATAAATGACGAATAAAGAATCAGAAGTTAAAGCGAGTATGGAAAGGATATATAATGTTCCTATTGGTAAGGTTTATAGTTTACCTAGAACCAAGCGCGCTATGAAAGCAGGAAAATTTTTAAGAGCGTTCATAGCAAGGCATTATAAGACCGATAATGAAAATGTTAAACTAAGTAATATGGTTAATGCATACGTATGGAGGCATGGAATGAAAAAACCACCGAGGAGGATAAAGGTTAAAGCGAAGAAGGTTGATGATAAGATTTATGTGTTTACCATTGATGAAACAGATGATATAAATAAATTCAAGGTAGAGAAGGCTGTTGCTGAGAAGAAGGAAATTAAGGGCAAGGAAGTAAAGAGCAAAGAGGTAAAGGGTAAAGGAATTAAGAACAAAGAAGTAAAGGATAAAGAGGTAAAGGGCAAAGAAGAAAAGGGTAAAGGAATTAAGGGCAAGGAAGTAAAGAGCAAAGAACCTGAAGAAACAAAGCATAGGAAAACCAAAGGTGAAAAATTATTAGAAGCGCATAATGAAGTGTAGTAGTAAATGCAGAGTTATAAGGTATAAGGCATTTATGGAATATTAGAACATTTATGGGATATAGGAGTTTTAAGGGGTATTAGAAGAGGCATTAGAGATGATAAGGAAGATTAACTACTATGGCAATCCATTTATCGGCCTGTTTTTTTATACCGATGATAGGTATACACTAGTGCCTAGAAACATTCAAGATAAATTTATGGAAGACATAAAGTGTCTTAATACAGATATTGTGAAAGCGAGCATATCAGAATGTGAATTACTGGGTATTTTTATAGAGGGTAATAAGAATGGGATAATACTACCTTATCAGAGTACAGATGAAGAAAGGCAATTCCTCAAAAAATTAGGTTATGAATATTATGTCTTAAAAGACAGACATAACGCAATAGGTAATAACCTTGTTGTGAATGATAAAGGCGGGATAGTAAGTCCGAACATCAATCGGAAAGAAGTAAAGTATATGGAGGATATTCTTGATGTGGAACTCGTCCCGATGAAGATTTTAGGTTACAGTGCTGTTGGAGGATTATGTGTTGCAACGAATAAGGGTTTCATTGTGCATAATGATGTGGATGATGAAACAATTAAGCAATTGAAAACAATATTTAGTGTTAATGGGATTAACACAACTGTTAACATGGGAAACACGTTTGTGAGTCTGGGTGCAGTTGCAAACGATAATTGTTGTTTATTAGGAAGTGATACGTCTGGTTTTGAGGCACAAAGAGTGTCTGAAGGTTTGGATTTAATATAATTGTTTATGTTTGAGGTGATGAGATGGATATAACATATAGTGAATTCAAGAAGATTAGTATGCGCACGGCAATTATTAAATCAGCTGAAAAGATAGAAGGGTATGATAAATTGTTGAAGTTGAAGATAGATTTAGGTACAGAAGAGAGAATATTGGTGGCAGGTATTGCGAAATATTATGCGCCTGATGAATTGTTGGGTAAGGAGATTATTGTTGTAGCCAACCTTGAACCTAAGACCATTGCGGGTATCACATCACAAGGGATGTTGCTTGCAGTTCTTAGTAAGAATGGCTTATCGATGTTGACCACTGATAAGAAGGTGGAGCCTGGTTTACAGGTTTTGTAAAAATATTCAAGGTGATAAGATGAAATTTGTAATTTCAGGTAAAATGAGGATAAAAAAAGAATGGAGAGAATTTAGTAAAGAGATAGAGGCAGATACTGAAAAGTACGCAAAAGAGAAATTATATTCTTTTCTTGGAGCTAACAATGGTGTGAAGAGGACAGAGGTAAAGATAGGAGAGGTTAAAAAGTTATAATTTTGATAAGAGGTGTTATGATGGGCGTAGATAAACCAGCTGATGCTAACAATATGGAAATACAGAAATTATCATATGAACTTTCTATGTATGAACAGCATGCAAAACAGGTTGAGGCACAGTTAAAGGAATTGCAAAAATTAGCTAATAATCTTAATCTAACCTTAGATGGTTTGAGAGAGTTTAAGAAAGGAAAAAATTCATTGTATAGTCTTGGGAGTGGAGTAATGGTCAAAGGAGAAATAACTGATGATACTAATGTTCTTGTAGATATTGGTTCAGGAGTATTAATTGAGATGAGTAGGGAGGATGCGATTGATTTTATGACCAAACAGATAGAGGCTGTCATGAAAGATTATAATGTTAAGAATCAGATGTTAGTTAATGTCGTTGCGCATATAGATAAGCTTAATAAGAAAGCAAAGCGGCTCCTTGGAGAAGAGTAATTTTTCATTTTGATATCTTTAGACGGGTGTATAATTTATGTTTGGTCTGCTTAAGGAAAAGATTGGCTCTTTTGTTAAAGGATTAACGAGCAAGAGTAAGGAAATCAAAGAACCCTCTGAGTCGTTCGAGGAGGAAAAGAAGAGAGAGACAAATGAGCGTGAAGTTGAGAGGATCTCAATCCCTGAATCTGTTAAAGGGACTGTTAAAGAAGCGACTCCAAAATCCTCAACCATGCCCTCAACCAAACCCTCAATCAACCCAACCAAACCCTCAACCAAACCCTCAACAGAAATCCAATCTCCTCCTAAAATTTCGCCAATGCCTTCCCCTCAGGCTCCTTCAAATACTCCTTCAAATACTCTATCCTCTACTTCATCTAAGACTTTACCCTCCACTTCGCTCCGAACTTCACCTAAAATATCACCAAAGATCAATGAACGTAAAACATCAAAATCAAGATTGAAGCCGTTACGGATTGGGATAGGCCAACGGATAAAATCAATAATTACAGGAAAAGTCAGGATTACTAAGAAAGAAGTGGACCCATTACTTGAAGAACTTGAGATGTCTCTGCTTGAAGGAGACGTAGCTTTTGATGTGGCAGAAAAAATAATTGAAGATCTCAGAAAGCGTTTTAATGATATAGAGGTTGATAAAAATGAATTAGATGCTTTTATAAAGAATAGTATAAAAGGTACGCTTATTGATATACTGTCTTCTGATAGACAATTCAAACTCATTGATAGGATAGTTGGATTGGTAGATGAAAAGAAGCAGGGAGGACCAGAAAAAAATCCGGTCAAGATTCTTTTTATAGGTCCGAACGGAGCAGGTAAAACAACGACAATAGCAAAGATAGCTCATCTGCTTATGAAGAGGGAGATATCAGTAATGTTTTCAGCCTCTGATACATTTAGGGCAGCTGCTGTTGAACAATTGAATGAGCACGCTAGGAAGTTGAATGTGCCTATATTGAAAGGGAAATACGGCTCTGATCCCACATCAATCGCTTATGATGCTATTAATTACGCGAAAGCGCACCGAATCGATGTTGTATTGATAGACACCGCTGGAAGACAGGATACTAGTAGAAATCTCTTAGACCAATTGAGCAAGATGCAACGTGTGATTAAACCAGATTTAAAAATCTATGTTGGCGAAAGTATAGTTGGCAATGCAATAATTGAACAGATAAATTCGTTCAATAAGGTAGTGGCGTTAGATGGAGTAATATTGACCAAGCTAGACTGCGATGCTAAGGGCGGTTCATCGTTATCAATTACATATACCACTGGGATACCTATTCTCATGATCGGTGTTGGTCAAGGGTATGATGATTTGATTGATTTTGTTCCAGAAGATATTGTTGATAAAATAGTTGGATAAAATTATTCTTTGGAATTTTAATACATTAAAAATTTGGATGTGGTTAATATGAAGATAAAGGACGTAAAACCAGGTAATTTTGATTTCATTAGTGGAAAGGTAATTGAGAAGGGAGAGACGCGCGAAGTCAATGGTAGGTTTGGAACTCTGACGGTTGCAGATTTTAAGGTTAAAGATGCCAGCGGAGAAATCAAATTATCTTTATGGGGTGATAATATAGATAAGGTGAAGAAAGGCGATATGATAGAGATTAAGAATGGATGGGCATCGGTATTTCGTGACGAGCTTCAGATATCCTTAGGTAGGAATGGTGAGATGAAAATAAATAATCATTAAAAATTAAAAAATTGGTGATAAATTGGTGATAATTGATAGTTGATTATTTATTACTATAATATAATATGGCAACCAGACCTCCAAGTCCAAGTAATTTTTTTCCAGCAAGACTTTCATCTGAGAAGATATGTATCTTGACATGTTTCTTTTCTGCTGCATTGAGCATTGTTTTTATTTCGTCTTCATGGATGAGTTTTACTGATACTAGGATATCTGATACCATACCATAACTAATCGCTTTATTGACTTCTTCACGTCCATAAGTTACTTTTCCGTCATCCTTGCCAAGAGATTCACTTACCTTTTCCATCCATTTGGATTCTTCTATCTGTTGGTGTTCGCCGATAACTTTTGACACTACATCTTTTTTAATGAGTTCTTCTATACCATTTGGTTCTACGTATGAACATGATTCCATCCATACCTTTTTTGCCAAATCAGGATATTTTTTATCTAATATATCCTTGAAATCATCTTTCACAAAACCAGGCCCAGCTACGATAAATTTATCTACATTCATATTTTCCATTATCTTAACGATTTCATTCATATATTTTTTCATTTTTTCTTCTCTGTTCGTGTCCCTTTTTGATGTATTTGAATAGATTTCGGCTATGATATCGATCCCCTGAACCTTCATAACAGCGCACAATGATTTTTCATCATCAAGAAGAACGAATCCAATTATTGGCTTTTTTGATTGTCTGACAGCATCTTTGAGTTTTTCGATGATGTGTTTGCTCAGTTTTTTCTTTTCTATCTTTATCGGTTCGTTGAATTCTATCCCTGCTGAGTGGTACGAACCTAGCTGGACAAACTCTTCCGGCCTTCCACCAACAATCTTCCCAAGTATTCTCAATCTTTTCATTTCTTTGCGAAAATCTATCTTTTCTGCTTCAATAACCAGTGTTACTGGTTTCTTTACTGGTTTAGCAGTTTCATTTGGTTTATAGGTCCTGTGTGTTCTAATAGTAATTCTATCGCCAACTTCAATGATGTGAGATAAATGCCAAATATCATCGTATGTCTCAGGAATAAGTTTTATGCTATTATTCTTGTTATCTATGTAAATTATTTTCATGATATCACCATAAAATCAATATCACCATAAAATCAATTATTATTATCATTTGTATCATTAGTTTCTTTTAAGATAGTTTTTGACGTCCTTTCTCCGATTAATGCACTTCCTCCTATTTTTGTTATTTTTACTTTTATTGCATCTCCAAGTTTCAAACTGTCTTGCCAGCCGTTCTCCTCTTTTTCTAATATTGCTACCTGTCTGTAAGAATCTGTTCTTCCTGTGAACGTCTTTTGCTTCTCTGTTATCATGATTTCTAATTCTTTTCCTATGAAATCTTGGTTATTATCAAAGTATATCTGTCTCCATATTCTACTAATCTGTGTTGATCTCTTTTTAATTATGCGGTTATCTAGCTGTTTCAATTGTTTTGCTTTTGTAAAAGGTCTTGGTGAAAACTTAGATATATTTATGATATCAAATTTGATCTTGCGTATTATATTTATTGTGTCTGTGAAATCTGTATCTGTTTCAGTTGGGTAACCTACGATTATATCTGTTGCAATTGATATATCGTTAAATCTACTCCTAAAGTGTTTTATTATATTTATGGCATCATTAATCGTATATTGTCTGTTCATATCCTTAAGTACATTATCACTGCCACTCTGGATAGGTATGTGTAAAAATTTATACATTTTCGGTGACCTGTAAACCTGGATAAGTTCATCCAAATACTCTAAGATAAATTGTGGATTCGCCATTCCCAACCGAATCTTATAATTTCCTTTTATACTTATAAGTTCATTTAATAATTCCACTATATTTGTGTTTATATCCTTACCATAAGCACCAGTATCTTGGGATGTTAATAAGATCTCCTTTGCTCCGTTGTTGACAGCAAATTCCATAGCTCTTTTAATGTCTTTTATTCGGTATGATCTTAAATTACCTCGTGCGATTTTTGTGAAGCAATAATTGCAATTCCCTAAACAGCCTTCACTCAATGGGATTCGTGCTGTGACACCATTAATGATTGGTTGAAATATTGTTTTGTTATTTGAGCTGATATATTCTGTAACCTTTCCTTTCAGAGCATCACCAATTGCGAGAGGAATCTTATCTGGTGAATTCGTATCAACGATGACTATCTTTTCGTTAGCCTTTCTTATGTCTTTCTTGTCAGCATACATGCATCCTGTTACAACAACAGGTTTGTCTAACGATTTAAACTCTTTGAGTTTTTCGATTACTCTATTGTGTGTGGCTTCTTTAACGCCACAGGTATTGAATATAATCACATCAGCATTATTCAATGTGTCAGTCCTTTTATAACCTAAAGAATCCAATATCCGTATGATTCTATCGCTATCTGCACGGTTGAGAGTGCAACCATAAGTTAGAATGAAATAGGTTATCATAATAAATCTTGGTAATTATCTTTTAAATGATTATCGCTGATCCATATCAAAACCCTATGTATAATGTTATTAATAATGAATAAACGTTAAGTTTATAAATATTAACAACTATAATTATTACATGGTTAATGGAGATAGAGATAAAAATAGAGATGAGAAATTAACATATCGTATCAAAGGAAGGTTGAAAGTACACAGACATTCAGTAAGAGATATTGTTGAGAGTAAGATAAGTATCTTGAATAAGTTTTCTAGGCTCCTGAAAGAACCTGGTTTGAATGAAGCAGAATACCTTCTACAGTCTATTATTGAGCTTGCGAGCTTGGATGATATCTTAAAAGCGAAGGATGTGAGGGTATGGGAAGAGATAGTTGATGAGCAAGGGATGAGTACTGGCAGGTTTAGAATCATATACGCAGAACCTAGACTTGAAGATTATGTATGGAAAAAAATGAAATCGATTGTTCTGGATGTCAATAAATATGATTATTCAAGAGCTCTTCTTGATAATGGAAGAGATGTGATAGTGGTCCCTAATGTATTGAAATTGAAAGAGCAGGATCCTGTAGTGGATGAAATAGATCAAAAATCATTTTCAGCATTCATACTTGAAAACGGAAAACGAATGATTATATCTGTTGGATATGATAGGCCAATTCCTGAATTTTTGGTTGAACCTCTGGAAGCGATGTCTAAGGCTTTATGCGGTTTTGTGAGGTCTATGTTTAAAATGGATAATCTTTTTGAGGGTGTTAGGGAACTTGCTGTTACAGATTCAATGACTTTACTTAAGAATAGACGTGCTCTGGATGAATTGATAGGTATTGATTCTGATAAACCTACACAGATATGGAAAGAAGTCATTGATAAAAAGAAAACGATATTCATGGTTCATTCTGATGTAGATGGGTTTAAGGAAGTAAATGATAAGTACGGCCATTTGATAGGAGATGAAGTAATTAAGAAGATGGGAATGATATACAGGGAATTAATCGAAAGATGGAATGAAAAATCAAAAAACTATATTAATATTTCAATCCCAGGTAAGATAGATTATGATATAAAGGTTCAGTTCTATGCTTATAGGTATGGAATTGGTGATGAATTCTGTATTGTTGGCGTGGTTGATAGAAAGAATTTTATTGACAAATTTAATAACATTGAAAATGAAAATGATAAGCGTAGTATAATCAATTTGGAGAAGGACATAATCAAAAGGATTGGATACGAGCTTGCGGTTGAGATAAGGGAGAAGGTGCGAGAAATTCCTAAATATATAAAACAAGAAATGAACATCGATATTGGTCGGTTGGATATCTCTTCTGGTGTTTCGGCTTATGACGGTGAAGAGAAAGTAAATCATTTTATACGTTCTGTTGATGGCCGTCTTTATCAAGCGAAGAAGAATAAAAAGGATAAATTATGGGACCGAGAGGATTCTTTGGCAATAGTCGTTGAATAAGAGGAGAGTAAGGAATAAGAATTTGTCAAAACGAAACTGATAAAATATTAAAAGTATAACTAAAGAGCCAATTCCAACGACTCATAAAAAATAATCCAAATAAAAATCCAACCCAACCAAAAACCCATCTAACCCAATCAAATAAGCCAACCTCCAAAAAACCAAAAAATAACCAAACCAATCAAACAAATCCAAAAACAAAACAAACCCAAAAAAACCAAATCCAACCCAAAAAGCCAATCCAACCCAACCCAAACAAACCCAAAAAACAATCAAACCAATCAAACCAAAACAACTCAACCCAACCAATCCAACCAAAAAACAATCCAATCAAATCAAAACCAACAAAACATTTAAAAAGATATATAATAATATAATAAAGGTCTTTCACGTGCGTATGCAAACGGAATGACTCGCTTTATACTGGCATCTCTGAATATCTTTGTTTTAATTATTTAAATGTGAGATTCCTAATGTTTATCTAAGAGATGAGATGATCCAGTTTTAATATTGTAACCTAATATTTTTAGGTTAGACTTAGGCTTCAAGAAATTGTTAAAAGGAATGGTATGAACTAACCTTAAGCCAATTTTTAAGTTGCTCCAAGTGCGATCGTCCTGGATGATTCCAGTTGATGGTGCTGGAGGGTACTGCTATCGGAGTCTGACTAAGCCATGCAAGTTTACCCATGGTCTTCCATGGGTGGCGTAAGGCTGAGTAACACGTAGTCAACCTACCCTAAGGACGGGGATAACCTCGGGAAACTGAGGGTAATCCCAGATAGGCGAAGGATACTGGAATGTTCTTTCACCCAAATGGTATACAGGAATGGCTGTATGCCGCCTTAGGATGGGACTGCGGCTGATTAGGTAGTTGGTGTGGTAACGGCGCACAAAGCCTATAATCAGTAGGGGCCATGGGAGTGGGAGCCCCCAGAAGGACACTGAGACAAGGGTCCTAGCCCTACGGGGTGCAGCAGGCGCGAAATCTCTGCAATGCTCGAATATGCGATGGCAAGCATCGCAAATTTACACGATGCTGCGCATAGAGCAAAAGAGTGACAGGGGGACTCCGAGTGGTAATGGGGAAACTCATTGCCTTTTGCCGAGTGTAGACAGCTCGGAGAATAAGGGCTGGGTAAGACCGGTGCCAGCCGCCATGCTGATAGCAATTAAGCAATCAGTTGGTGTTAGCACGGTAAGCGGTAATACCGGCAGCTCGAGTGGTGCCCGTGAATACTGGGTCTAAAGCGTCCGTAGCCGGTCGGATAAGTCTACTGTGAAATCCTCAGGCCTAACCTGAGGGCGTGCAGTAGATACTGTTCGACTTGGGAGCGGGGGAGGTCAGGAGTACCTATGGGGTAGGGGTTAAATCCTATAATCCTATAGGGACTTACAGTGGCGAAGGCGCCTGACTAAAACGCGTCCGACGGTGAGGGACGAAGGCTGGGGGAGCGAACGGGATTAGATACCCCGGTAGTCCCAGCAGTAAATTATGTGGATTGGATGTCGCAGTGGCCACGAGCCATTGCGGTGTCGAAGCGAAGGTGATAAATCCACCACCTGGGGAGTACGGCCGCAAGGCTTAAACTTAAACCAATTGGCGGGGGAGCACCACAAGGGGTGGATGTTGTGGTTCAATTGGATACAACGCCTGGAACATTACCTGGGGCGACAGCAGAATGAAGGCCAGACTGAAGATCTTGCCTGACGCGCTGAGCAGTGCTGCATGGCCATCGTCAGCTCGTGCCGCAAGGTGTCAGGTTAAGTCCTGAAACGAGCGAGACCCGTGCTCACAGTTGCTAACTCTTTCTCTGGAAAGGGTGCACTCTGTGAGGACTGCACGCGTTAAGTGTGAGGAAGATGCGGGCGACGGTAGGTCAGTATGGCCTTAATCCCCAGGGCTACACGCGACATACAAAGGCCAAGACAATAGGTTGCTACTCCGAAAGGAGACGCTAATCCTAAAACTTGGTCCTAGTCCGGATCGAGGGTTGAAACTCACCCTCGTGAAGCTGGAATCCCTAGTAATCGCGCGTAAGCATCGCGCGGTGAATACGTCAATGCTCCTTGCACACACCGCCCGTCAAGTCACCCAAGTAGGCTTTTGATGAGGCTCTGGTTTCGGTCAGTGTCGAGTCAGGGGTCTGTGAGGGGGGCTAAGAGCAGTGATGGCAATATCATGATTTGCCAGCGCAGCTAGCAATCGTAACAAGGTATCTGTAGGGGAACCTGCGGATAGATCACCTCCAAATTTAAAGTGTGCGAAGATCGTGCAAGGATGTGGTACATACCATCCTGACAATTTTTCTTGAAGCCGTTCTTAAGCTAGACC
>JAGGTN010000004.1 GCA_021163645.1 Microcaldota archaeon
GGATTGATTGGATTTGGTTTGGGTTGGGTTGATGATGTTGGTTGAGGATGCTGTGTTTGATTTTGATTGGTTGGTGTTGGTGATTGAGTTGGTGATTGGTTTATTTTTCGTCGAGGATGTTGGATTTAGGGATTGGTTTGATGATGAATGATGATGAAATTGGGTAGTCATTTTAGCCGTTTGATTATTATTGGATTTAATTGATTGAATTGATAAATGGTGGGTTGATGACAGATAATGTATATGTGAGGGGTTATACTTGGCAGGATTATAGTAAATATTATATACCAGATATAAAACAGCTTCTTGGTGTGAATGATGCAACAGCGAACATGTTAGGAAGGAGGAGTTTTGAAAAGTTCGCATCATCTGATCTTAATCTTAATCAGAAATATCATGCAATCTTATTATACTCTATCAGTTTAGGCATAATAGATAAATCGTTAAATATAACGAATACAATTGATAATAAGATGTTGGCAAATAAGCTGAAGGTTAAGGTGTATGAAAAAATAGTTCAATTTGTCAGTTCTGATAGGTTTAAAACATCGCAAAATTTTGGCATGCTTTTAACCACGTTCTTTAATCCAAGAGGACTGGATTATCCAAGTTTTAGCCAAGCTCTTCTGGAGTCTGGGATGTCCTACATAATGTATGGTAATGATTTTAAGATACTGCTTGAAAATATCAAGACGAAAGAAAGTTATACACTTAGAGGAATAATTCCTTATAAATTATATGACTTGCCTACGGCAGAGAATGTGATATCTGCGATAAAAGATGTGTTTGGTATTGAGATTAAACAGGGTTCTAAACTTTATAATAAGATAAATATGTATCTTGATTACCTATGGTTGGATAAAATGCTGCCACAAACCAAAAAAGATCAGGTTGAAGAGACAGCAGCTTTTATGTGTACAAGTATTGGAAAGTTTACTGAGGATATTATCAAACTTGAAGAAGATATTAAAAATCATACGCGTATTCCTAAGGAGCTTCTTAATCTAGTGAAAGAACATTTAATCTCTATCACAGATGCAGCATATTTTAGTAAATTCTATCCGCATAAAAAAGTAAATTTGGAAAATGAAATAGGAATTCTGTTGGATAAAAATATTAATGAGACCAGGAAAGATATTGAGGGCCAATTAGTTAGTCAAGCTCCATCTGTTTCTTCGGTTCTATCTAGTTTGAATGATAAGGACTTCTTAGACGTGGCCAAAGAGTTCAATGAATTGTCAAAGGAAATGGTGAACACGGATCCTAAGGCATTAATGTTTTTATCTTTTGTCAAGTATTTGTTTGGAGATGAGGAGTATAAGGAAGCTCAGCAGATGGTTAATGAAAATCCTTCTCTTTCTCTAGATATTTCATATCTATTAAATAATATTAATACAACTTTCAGCGATATAACCGCAGTTAATGATACTACCCAATCTTTATTAAAAAATTCACCTGAGGAAAGGATCCAACGGACCTATGACCAAGTTTCAAAAACCGTATTACGATTATGTTTTTCGGTTATGATGGATCCAGACATTTCCAATCGCTATGTAAAATATATCAAGGTCTGGAAACAGATTAATGAAAAGGTATTAAAACCATATTTGAAGAATCCTAATGTGAACCAGAAGCTTGAATCGTTGGTGAGAGCTAACAGAGCATTTTGGGCGTACGTGGCAGCAGATCTTGCAGATTATCCAAATAGGTCAAAGAATTTTGGTTGGCGATATAACACTAAAGGACCTGATTGTTATGATTTTTCATCATGCATAACCAGTCTTGCAGATTCATTTTTATATTCTTTGTATAATGGTGATGAGTCAGTTAGTCATATAAATGAGTTGAGCAATGTGAATAAATTCTGGGCGTATATGAATAAGAGAAGGAATTGGAAGAATCAAAGTGCTAGCCAGTATATTGATGCTTATCATATCCGCGGTATAGAAATTTCTAAGAATGAACATGGAGATCTAAGCATTGCTGATTCTGAGATTGGCAATTATCTGTTCTGGTATCAGTCGCCAATTTCCAAATCGCATAATCATCATAGCTTATTATCAGTTGATGAAAATGGTAAAATTATTATAGTGGATTTTGGTGGTGGAGGAGGGGATATCATGAAAGATGTAATCAATATTTATAAATGTGATAAAGGTTTCATTTGTGCCAAGGTGGAAAATAGAAGATACCCTGTGCATGTGGGTAAAGAAGGTCAGGAGATTAATAAAAAGACCCGTGGCATTTCTGCATACATTCGTCTTAATAAGGTTGCTGATAATTTATCTATTAATCCTGCCAAGAGATAAGAGATGACTAAGAGATAAGATTCAGATAAGGTATAAATAATATGATTAAAATTATGTTTAGCCAAGGGATTTGGAGTCAGAGCCAATGTCTTTAATTTCCTCAAATTCATTGCCTTTATATTTTTTCTTTTTCTCTTTCATTTTTATCCTTTTATATATATCTTGATTTTCCAATCTCTTGTAGAATTCAAACATTCCTTGCTCTTTCCAAATTTTGATGATATCATTTGCTGTTTCTGTTGCTATTGAATCACTAACTTCTAAAAGATGATTCTTAAACTTTGTCATTACCCAAAACTTCATGATCTCCAGGCCAACGCCTCCATCGCATTCTTTTCCTGTTTTGATCTTGTTCATACTTCTAATCTTCTCTCCTAATTCTCTTTTAATTGTTTCCAATCCTTTCTCTCGTTCTTCTCTATATGGAGAGTATATTAATCTTCCCATTTCTATGCGTTTACGACTATACTCATCTAGATTTTTATCATTTTCTTCTATTAACTTCTCTTTTGGTATCATTTGTTTTGGTCCAGCACATCCTGAGCAAAGGGCAACTGCGACTATTGGAACCGCAAATATTCTAAACCAGTTTATCGACTGTTTGGTTAATATGTTAAAGAATTTCCGTTTTTTTTTCAAGATTTTTTTATTCATACATAAATTATATCTTCCTATATTTATAAACCTTCCTAATCCATTTATTAACACATATTATTTATGGTCCCATATCTTTAAATAGGCTACACTATAATAATAAAATCATGGAAATTAGTTATGATTATTTGAGAAGGCTCAGACAGGATGAGCAGAGCTCCATGGCACTTATAAAGCTACCAGATGATTTTTATAGTAATGTAAGAGAATATGTTAAAGAAGTGAAGAACCGAGTTGGTATGGATCCCAACCTTGATAATATGAGAGAGTATGGAAATCTTATAAAAACTCTAAATGATATTATCAAATTAAGGCTTAACAAGATTGTACTTAGGTCTTTATACCATCAAGATGATATGGATGATTTTACAAAAGAGGAGAAAGAGCTGTTTGTTGATGTAAGTAGATTGATTAACGATTATGAATCTCAGATGGATTTTACTGTAAATAAAAGTCCTGGTAAACATAATAGTACAAAACCTGGTAATGATAAATTAAACCGTGATATTGAGAAATATGATATTAAGGATAAAAAAATCAAAGATGATAAGAACTATGGTAGTATTGAAGAGGGTTTTTCGGTTGTAAGAATAAAACAAAATATCCCTGCGTATTCTGGGGTTGATGGGAATATATACGGACCTTTTGAATCTGGCGCTGAAGTGAAGCTTCCAAGAGAAGAAGCAGAATTTCTAGTCAATGCAAATATGGCTGATAGCTTGAATAAGCAGGAGAAAATGAGATGCGTATAATGTTTATAAAGTTTTATACTCAATATTACTTCATGTTTTAAATGTTTTATATGATAAGAGATTGATTAGTGATGTGAATAAGGTGATGTGAATGAAATTTCCAAAAGAGATAAATACATACTGTCCTTTTTGTAAGACGCATACAGTACACAAAGTGAAATTGTATTCTAAAAAGGGAGGTACTGGAAGGTCAATGGCTAAAGGGACACGCAAACATGATAGGAAACTTAAAGGGTATGGTGGCAAACGTAAGGGTATGAAGACACCGAAGAAACAGGGTAAGAGGCAGAAAGTAATTCTTACATGTACTGTTTGTAAAAAGAAGCATGAGAGAGTATTAGGTACTCGCACTAAGAAAAAACTTGAAGTGCAATAAAGCCTTTATTTTTTTTGATAACTTGAGCAAATCTGGAATCTCTTGAGGTGATTATATGGGAAGTAGATTTTTACTCGTTAAGTGTTCTAAATGTGGGAATGAACAGGTGATATTTAGTAATGCAACATCAGAAATCAAATGCTCTAAGTGCGGGCATGTACTTACTGAGAGTACTGGCTCTCGTGCTAAGGTTGTGGGCGGTAAAGTGATAAAGATATTCTAACTGGTGATTTTTTGGTGCATGAAAAGAAAGAGAGTAAACCAATAGGTAAGGATAAATACCCAAAGCCAGGAGAATTAGTTCTCGCTACTGTTAAGTCTATATATCCGTATGGTGCTTTTTGTTTGTTGGATGAGTATCCTGGGAAAGAGGGTTTTATCCATGTTTCTGAAGTGGCTCCACGTTGGATTAAGAATATTCATGAATTCTTATCAGAGCGGCAGCATATTGTTCTTAGAGTCATCCGCATAGATAAGGAGAAAGGCCATATAGATGTTTCTCTTAAAAGGGTAACTAAACCTGAAAGGGAAAAGAAGATTGAGCAGGTGCGTAGGAATAAACGTGCGCGTAAATTGATAGAACTGGCAGGCAGAAAAGCGAAAGCTAAGAAAGCCACGATGGAAAAGGTGTTCAATATTCTCGAAAACGAATATGATGACCTCTATCTCGCGTTGGAGGATATCTTTGAGAATGGAGATGAGGTTGTGAAAGAGCTTAAACTTCCCAAAATATTCGGTAAAAAACTCGTTGAAGTAGTCATGACTCACATTAAGAAACCTATTGTGAGTTTGAATATACGAATTAAATTAGTAGTGTATGCTCCGAACGGTGTGGATGTGATAACCAATGCGCTCAAAGGTATATCTGGTAATGGTATTAGTGTTATTTATGCTGGTGCTCCCAATTATTTATTATCGCTCAAAGGTGATGACTATAAGAAGCTTGAAAAAAAATTAACAAAAATCATAAAAGGAATTGAAAAACGATTATCAAAAACCAATTATGAATTTTCATATGAAAAAGTGAAGATATAAGAGTAGGATGTTTTTATGTTCAAGATGAGAAAGTGCTTAAAATGTCATAGGTATACATTCAAAGAGTTTTGTTCTGTCTGTGGTAGTAGGACAATATCTCCTCATCCACCAAGATTCTCATTAAATGATAAGTATGGAAAATATCGTAGAAAGATGTTGTATGATGAATGATTGGGTTTTGTTTGATTTGTGGTTGGATGGGATTGTGTGATTGGTTTTTGGTTTGTTTGGGTTTGGTTGGTTTGATTGGGTTGGGTTGGATTGTGTGATGTTGGTTTTTGGGTTGGCTTGAATTTGGTTTTGGCTTTGATTGGGGTTTACTTCTGGTTGGTTGATTTGGTTTGTTTGGGGTGATTGGATTTGTTTGGTTTTGGTTTGTTTGGTTTTGGTTTGGGTTATTTTTTGGTTTGGCTTATGATGAATGATGAAATGAATGATGAGTTATAATAATCAATTATGTATACTTTGGGGTGGATAATATGGTAGTAATAAATAAAACATTTGTTAAGACTCTTAAGAAAGTCAAAATGAAGAATCCAATACTTGTTGAAGGTTTACCTGGTATTGGTCTCGTTGGTAAAATGGTGATTGATATCATAAAAGAACAGTATGAATCAGTTAAGATAGCTGAAATCTATTCTCCACATTTCCCGCATCAGGTCAATATGAATAAGGATGGTATTATAACTCCTGTAACATTTGACCTTTATCATGTTAATACTGGGAACATTAAACAGATAAAAGTTAATGAAAAAAGCAAAAGCGTAAAAAAGAATATAGGTAAGAGCAAAATAAAGGATGATAAGAAAATGAGCAAAGCAAAGAATTATGATTTGGTGTTACTTGTTGGTGATGTTCAACCTATGACCAGCGAAGCGCAGTATGATATCAATGGCGTTATAATTGAATACTGTAAAAACCTTGGATGTAAAGAAGTGATTACTCTTGGCGGTTATGCCACTGGTATTCTCAGGCCTAAGATAAAGGTACATGGTGCAAGCACAGATAAACAGATGATAACTAAATATTCTAAGTATGGTGTTGTTTTTGGAAAGACAAAAGGTGCTATTATCGGTGCTGCAGGTTTGTTGCTTCTTATGGCAAAACTCAATAATATCCCTGCAGTGTGTATAATGGGTGAAACACATGGAGGTTATGTTGATCCTAAAGCATCTTTGAATATTTTGGAGGTGCTTTCTAAATCACATAATATAAATGTTAATACAGAATATCTAGATAAGATAGCTAAAACAAATGAAAATCTTCTAAGGGAACTGGAAAAATCAGAAAAGGTTGCTGCACCAACATCATCAGAAAAAAGAGGATTATCGTACATAAGATGATTCCATGTTTTAGGTAGGCCTTGTTTTGCCTATTCATTTACTTCTTTTTCATTGAGAATAGGATATAAATCATTTATATCCAGCTCTGCTGGATAGCCATGAATCTTTGATTCACATTATTCAGCCAGTAAAATACTCATAATAATTCGCATTTTCCTGAACTATGTTCTGGCAATGGTTTGATATTTTTAAGGAAGTTTATAATTCTTGATTTTTTGGATCTTAATAGTTTGTTTTTATGTCTGTCTATTTTATTAGTTCTCTTTATTTCTTTGTTCAGTGCATGGTATAAGATATCAATAGATTTATTCACAAATCCACGTTGGCAACCTGGATGAAATTCATTAGGCAATAGTTTTACCTGTGTTTTTTTAATCCCATCTCTATCATAGTATGCATGAAATGATAGAAATCTTTTAAATCTTAATATCGCCCTGTTTTTTGCTCCTTTTAATATCTTGACATTACCAAGAATTATATTATAATCTAGTACAGTGATGAATCCTTCCTGCTTTGCTCTATCCAAATAATATGTCGTTCTTTTCCTTATATCCATAATAAAATATGTGTTAAAACATTTATAAACATTTGTGATTGTGACCCAAATTATCAACCATTAAACTCACTATAAGGCATTGAAAAATATAACTGATTCTTTACAACCGAAAAACATAAACTTTTTTCTGAGATAAGAATATCTTAGTGGTAGGCCAATCCAACTAAGGTACGAACTGATCAGTTATTACCTGTAAAGGTGAAGAATATGAAGAA
>JAGGTN010000009.1 GCA_021163645.1 Microcaldota archaeon
ATATCTGTATCCAGATTTATCCAAAACGCGTTCAATCCATTGATTCTTGACATCTTATCATAGGTAAAATCACCAAGCAATATATTACCCTTATAGGACACCATATGACTACTTACATTAGTTTCACATGCTAGAACAACCTTATTATTCCTAAACCCTTGTGATAAACCATTCCATTCAAACCCATAGAATAAATAATCAAACTTATCAAGATACTTAGACTTGACTATCGGCGATACATACACAACAACCGCATCAGAAACCGATAGCTCAACAAAGTTAGGCACATATACTATTAAATCATCAATACCATCCTTATTGAAATCACATGTATCTATACCAGTAAGCATATCATTGGTAAAATATTGAATAAGATATGTGTGGCCATTGATATTATTACCTGGTGATACATAAGATGATAATTGAGTCTTACTACCCTTTATAACATAGACAGAAGTCGGATTAATGGTTCCGATAACCACATCATCACATCCATCACCAGTCACATCATCAACCGTCATCGTATTGCATAACAACCGTGTATAACCAGGAGTAGACGATACATAACTAATGTTTAGGTTCTCAACCATAATAGAATCATTATAACATACCAATTGATCAGGGATACCATCACAATTAATATCACCCACCCTCAACACAGGACTAAACGAATACACAAAACCAACATATAAGAATAAGAAAAAGAGAAACTTCACATGCTCGGTTATGAATAGGTTAATAGTTATGGACATACCCATACCCTAACAGTGACATCCACAGCCGTTGGAGGCGATGGTGGTGTAGTACTTATGTTCAAAGGAGCTATCCTAGTAAATGTAGTTACGGTCGTATTACATGTTGGCGGGTCACCTATCTCCGTGTTATAACCGCCAGAAAGAATAACCTGAAAATCATAACCGCTTGTTTTCATCTTGAGTTTGGTCTCATTGGCATCGCTTGTCATAAAATCAGATAATTTGTTTATTTTTAAAGGATCTATCGTACCGTTGGTCATCAATCCTATCATCTTAACATTATCGATAGATGTTAATGTATTCCAATTGGACGGTTGGCCTTGTGTGAAGAGCATATCAGATATCCTTAATGCAACCACCCTGGTCGATGCATCCTGGGTTTGTATTATCTGTTGTATATTATACCAATAGGTAATCAATATACCCACACTTATGATAAATATCAATAAACCAACGATTGCATCAAATGAAAAATATTGTCCTTTCCTATTACCTAATTCACAAATTTTCATACAGGCACCTTTATATCAATCCCTATCATATTTCATATCATCATTTATTCATATCTAACATCCATACTCAGTTGCCACTATCACACCATTATTATTCGTAATATTAATACAATCCAACGGATCGACCATATTAAATGAAAAATCCTCAGTGAGCAATGGGTAAGAATAATAATTAACAGGATTCTCAGCACTCGACCAGTTAATAATCACAAACCCAGAACGATAATAGACAGAATTAATCTTAACCAAAGGATTACGAACAGGTTTAAAATTACCATTATATCCATCACCGAACCTGACCGCAAGGTCTATCGGCATTGCATAATATGCAGCAACCTGCTCAACCATTTCATACTGTTTCTGTTCTGTTGACTTGATAGTATAATCATAATACATCCATACAGCCACAGCAAACACTAACAGAAAGAATACTAGATACGAATAAAACTCAACAGCAGCTTGTCCTTTCCTATGCTTGCAAACCTCATATCCCATTAAACCATCCCATTATCAAACATCAATCAATAATATCAAACCTTATCTTACCATCATCATTACAATGAACCAACATCTTCCTGGCTCCTGCTGATACCCATCTGCCAATGGTTTCATTAGCAAGGACCGACGAATTATCAAGTGGTGCTATACTGACACCGCTAACATCAACCATTCCTGTGCCTTTATCAAGAGTGAATATTATCTCCCTACCATTAATACTCACATTCCTAAGTTTGCCGGGGTAAGGAACGAGTATCTGAGAACTTGAATTGCAACCCATGATGAACACTGAATTGGCAGTATCAGTCATAATCTGGACGCAACTCTGTGCCTGCTTGACAGCTAGGTCATTATCGTTTAGAGAACCTATCAATGCAATTAAAGGTATTGAGAACAACATTATCAATCCCAACAGAGTAATCATTTCAATACCTGATTGACCTCTCTTCATATTCTCATCTCATCTAAATAACCAATCTAATCACATCTGGCTCCATCATATCCAAACAAATCCTCTCCATTAGAGCCTTTATAAACACCATAATCCTCTGCTGCATTACTACGACCACCAACATCTGGGAACCTGAAATGTCCAATTGGAGAATCCATAGAACACATAGGCGAATCCTTATTACCTGGCATTCCTTTAATCTTAACACCCTGATAATCTGTATCCCCATTCATAACGCATTTGAGGAACTCATGATCGATATTAGAGCAGTTATACGTCTCACCGTCCATCACAGTCCATTCGCCTACCACAAATGATTCAACACCAAAAGAATTCGAACTCAAATTCCATCCTTGTTTAACCATTCTCTGGAAGAACGATGGACCAAACTTACTCTCAACATAATACGAGCATCCCATCATATCCCTTAATGATTCTATATCCCATACCCTATGATTTGGATTACCAAGCCCTGGTATGATATTATCATCTAATTCCTGATTAGCAATTTCAGTAGTATCAGTAAGTAAGGTCACGTTGATTTCTGGCTCGCTGTTGATGAGAACATTATGATTATTTCTCACATAATTCAATGGGAAATATTGCGGTTTATCAGGCCAACTGGTTATACTATCCCTGAGCGCCACGAATGCTTTATCAGTTATATTAGTAATCTCAATAAATGATGAATCGATATCTGATGCTGCATTATTGCATAGGGCCTGTCTCTGAGGTTCATATGCAGGGTCAGTCGTCCACACTGAAAACACATTCTCAAATCCACCGCCAGGGCAACTTACAAGGGGACATGGACTGCCACTGGGCAAAGAGAATTCATCAACTGTCGTAACGCTCGAGATATTAAAACAATCCATTACACAATCAGGTTCCCATACAGTTGAATTTACATGAGTCCTTTCACAAGTAATATCACAAGAATGAGTATTACCATCACATAATGTTATTGATACAGTATCAGTATATGAATGGGTGGTATTGGTTTCAGTTATATTCACATCAGCATCATGAACGATTACCCCACCGTAAAGGTCAAACAACGATGGACCGCCACTACTGGAAACTGGTGTATTCATATAACGTTTAATATCATCCCATTTACCGTAAATAATCTGTTTATTCTGGTTTGATGGTATTATTCCACTAGAAGGTGGTATATGTCCTGTTATATCAATTACCGGGCCATAAAAGAATCCTTTGCCTTTGTACGCACTTTCTAATACATTAACATCATTACCT
Source organism: Microcaldota archaeon (assembly GCA_021163645.1). Lineage (GTDB taxonomy): Archaea > Micrarchaeota > Micrarchaeia > Anstonellales > JAGGTN01 > JAGGTN01. Next base: position 3,474 of record JAGGTN010000009.1, read on the forward strand.
ATCTGGGATGATTCATTATATATCGGATTCTTAAAGAACTGTCTCCTAGCACTTGAATCACTGCTTTCAGATACCATGTATGATGATATCATAGGATCTGACAAACCAGTAAGGTTGATATCAAAATCAATCACCATATTATCATGAGATATTGATGACCCACTACAATTAGCATAGGTGTCAACGATGAAGTAAACATGCGCAACCCACGGAGTCTTCTGATAGAATACAAAATCTCTTGGTTGAGATATATTACATGAACAGCCCATCTCATTACACAATTCATCAATCCTATGCGACCAGTTAAGATACGTAAGTGACATATTGGCTCCAGAATATGACAAAGGACCTCCGCCGGAGAAATGATTGGTCGTACCGTTCATGAACAATTCGTACACAGAAACATTAACATTACCGGTGTCATCATTATCATTGAGTGTCCAAGGAGCAGGTGATAATTTATAGGGGGTAGATGAGAGATAATCTGTTAATGTATAGAACGCATAGTTAATCGATATATTAGAGAAACGTTCAACCTGTTCCTGAGAGATAAGGTCAAATACCTGACCAACATTATGGAATTGATATCTTTGTTCAACGAGTTTTTCCTGTTGATTCTGCACATTCACCCATAAGAATAATAATGTTGCTATGGCAGAGAGCAATAGGATTATCGTCACTGTGAAGAAAAATCCTTTCTTTGCTCTCATCTTATTCATCTTATCCTTCTCACTCATCTTATCATCCCATTATCTCATCTTATTATTTATCTTATTATCCTTCTTGTTATCTCATCTTATTCATCCTATTCAGTTCTCTCTCAATTTTACTGAATTACTAAACTCTCACTCATTTCATGCTCTATTTCCTTCTCTTTTCCCTCCAGCTATCTTAATCCTTTTATTTATCCTTCATATCATCCCAATTTTTCATCCATCATATACATAAAGTAATATTAACAACATCCATAACAATCTCAGGTGGAGTATAAGTTGAATATGTAATATCGCATGGAGTCATCTCATCATTAGCTCTATCAGGATCGCCTTGACATGTCGCATAACCAAAAGGATTATATCCATTATTAGGTTGGGTGCCATAATCAGTCAACATCAAAGGAACTGTCACCTTAACCTTTCTATATGCATCACAGGTTATTGAAGAATCATATTCACTGGCTTGGCTACATATAGAACCAGATGGATAAGTAATTTCAAAGGCATATTGACCAGGAATGATATCCCTAACTTCATTACAAATATCATGTGTGCCTGCCATGATATCCTGAGCTAATAATTCATCATAAGATGAATAGCTTGAACTTGGAGGAGCAGCATGACCCATAGTATAAACAATATCAGTAGCCAATGCGTACGTTTGTTCGAATTCATAATAATAACTATGCGGATAGGTAATGAACATAAACATGCCATAGATGACCACAACTGTCAATGCAAAAGCAACATACGCATCTAATGAAAAAATAAATCCCTTTGATGACCCATATCCTTTTGATGACCCATAACTCATATGAAATCCTCCATCAAACAATATCACAACATTTAATCGCAAACCCAGACTCAAATCCAATCATCAAATATATTATTAAAATTATAATAAATAATATATTAATTAAAAGGAGCATGTTTAAAATAATTGCGTTGCCATGTTTCTGGATCTTTTCTGCTCTATATCAATAGATCTAAGATTACATTATTTCATCACGAACTTAACACCAGTCGCTGCGCTCAAATCAGCCAGATAATCATCCACCTGTTGCGGTGGAGGGATTGCTTTAATCAGACCTTTATTCGCTTTATACTGCTCATAACTAAGCTGGCTGAGAGCATTGATAAGCTTTTGAGCTTCAGCATGATATTTACCTGTAGCTAAATCACCCGAATTGATTGTATTTTCAATCGACTTGACTGCTTTCTTATACCCATTCTCATCCTTAGAAGTCATCCTACTATCTAGACTTTGAACCTGTTTGATGCAAACACCATAAGTACCCATGTTCTTTATCTGCCCTTGTGTGTAATACGCTATCATATTATCAGCCAATTTATCATTAAACGCTTTCACATAATCCTTTTTAATATGTGATTTAATCGGGATCAACTCAGATGACTTAGCACCTGCTGCAGATAACTTATCTAATATAAAATTAAGACCAGAATATGATTTAAATGCAGGATCATGATATTTATCAGTAACATTAAGATCTTTAACAGTGGATAACAATTCACCAGCCATATTAAATAACAACTTGCGCGCCTTGACATAGTCAGGGTCTTTACTATTGACATCTACATCTGAATATAAAGTCATGTATGCATTTGCAAAACCAACAAATGTATTATAATTAATCGGCGCACCTTTCTCATAAGCATCTTCAACAATAGAAATAGCTTTTTTACATTTGTTGTAATCATTACCTCTTACTAATTCTCTGACATCTGGGCATCCTAATCCAAGAGTTATTTTCCTGTTTTCCCATGGTGCTGGTTTGGGTTTTCTTACCATTACTGGTTTTGATGCTTTTTTCTGTTTGCTAGTATATTGCGATTTCATATCCTTTAACATGTTCATATCTTCTTCACTAAGTCCTCCTATTTCATTGGCTATTCCTTCAACCTGATTAAGAGCAGAGGTAATATATTCAGATAACTGATTTTTGATATCTTTTTCATCCGATGATTCGGCAATACCATAATTATTAAGTCTAGATAATGAAGATACACCACTGACGTACTCGTTCAAAGATGTGGCAAAGGACAACCAGTACTTTGCCAATTCCTTTTTCTGGTCCTTTGTTAAACCTTTAACATCACCTGCATCAAAAAGTGCTTTTTGCATACCATTCACATTTCCCAAATCCCTTGCATCCTTAAATTTATCAATATATTCATTAAATTCAGTAGTCGTCTGCTTACTGGTAAGAGTTAATACGCCATTCTTTGCATCAGAAGTGAATATAGTACCTTTTGTATCCCAACTAAGCATTTCACTCGCTTTATCAGTTTTTTTCTCACTAACATAAAAGGCAAGAGCATTATTAAGCAATCTCTTACAGACATCAGTTGTTTCATCTAGGTTTTTATCTACCTGTACTGCAATATCCCATACTTTATCATAATCTTTATTCTCAATTGCTGTCTCCATCAAATTACTGTATATCTTACCAAGAGCTTCTTTACATGTCTTTACATCATTCGACTGAATCTTTATATTGAAATTTAATTCTTTTATATTATTGGTTAATCCCAATGTTTCTTCATACGCATACTGGGCTAATTCCATATCCTTCTTATCAAAGAAATATCTTGCTGATGCAAACATCCATTGAATAGAAAGCGTGAGCTCTGCTTTGCTCTGACTATCTTTATTTCTAGCATATTCTTTTAATACATAATGAGCATTAGCGCTGATCTTATCAAAATAACCTTTATTCATCTCATTATTCTTAAACAGGTCACGAACATTCACATTCTCTCCATATTCACGGATTGTTATATCTTTTTCTGGGAGTTTGAGTTCATTCTGTACAGGACACATAACATCACCAATTTTTATATTTAAATGTCTATTTTAAGCTTTACAGAACTGTTTATACCTTTACAATCCTACCCATGTTCTTAATTATATCTCTATAACCCATATCAGACCCATCTCCTTTCTCCTTTTCTTCTTTCATATATTTGTCTCTGAGTTTCCTGAGCTCATCATATCTTGGTTTATATTTATCATCTTTTAGCATCTTATCGATTACGCGAATTGCTTCTACATGCGCACCTGCCTTTATAAAGACATCCAACGATTTATCCAATTCATTAAGATGCTCATATACACTTCCTAATTGAACACGTAGAAACTTAACAAAATTATCCTCTCCTTGCTCTCTTATCTCTTTCTCAATCGCCTTCTCATAACTTTTCGCTGCTTTTTCAAGAATGATATTTGAAGTATAATCATCAGAGGTATAATCATATAATGAATGATAAAAAGTTGCGGCAAACCTATAATCACCTTGCTGGTATAATTCATCTGCTATATCATAAACCTTGTATAAGTATTCAGAATTGGCCTCACCCAAAGTAAGAGCAAGTTTACCGGCTTCTCTAAGATATCCATTATTATAAAGGAATATAAAATCATCTACATATTTATCCATATCTTTTAATGGCTTTTTTGTTTTGGTATTAAATATCAATGATTTCGGTGCTTGTTTTGTTTTCATTCCCATAAATTACTTATGGATAATAACATTTAAATTCCTTTTCGTGCACAACCCTAGTCAACCAAACAAAAAAACAAGCCAAACAAAAAAAAACAAATAAACAAAAAAAACCAACCCCAACCAAAAAAATCAAACCAAAAACAAACAATCATCAACCCAACCAAAAAAACCAAACCAAAAAGAACAAAGCCAAAACCAAATCAACCCAAGCCAAATCAAAACCAAGCCAACCCAAAAAAAAAGAACAACCAATCCCAACCACAAACAAACCAACCCCAAACAAAAAAATCACACAATCCAAGCCACCCCCAAACAAAACCAACCCCAACCAAACAACCAACCAACCCCAAACAAAAAAATCAAACCAACCCCAAATAAACCAAAACAATCACCCAACCAAAAAAACAAATCAAACAAACCAAACAATCAAACCCAATCAAACCAATATCATAATCCAAACTATTTACATAATTTTAATCAAACCACAACATTTATAAACTAGGAAATACATAATTATACCATGACAAACAAAGATAATGGGAGCCATAAGAAATTTCCATATGCTAAGAAACCCTTAACAGATACCTTAACCGATGAAATGATTAGTGACGAAGAAAAATATAAAAGGTGTTATGATAAGATAAATGAATTAATCAATAGGTTTAATGAAAGCATAAAGAAATATAACGTTGGCAATAAGAAAATTGATGATATATTTTTAAATTCAGTAAAATTCTATGTTAAAGAAATAGAAAACATAACCAAGAGATACAATGAAACGAACGAACTCAATAAAATAAATCCAAAGGATTATCTTGATAGGATATTTATGATACTACTTATAAATTCAGATGACATCCCAACAGGCGGTTTTAGAAATATCATGAAATCTGCCATATATTCTAATGATACTAGAATAGTTAAAGAAGCGATATCATTTGTTTCTCAATCAGAGACAGGTATAGGGGTATTGAATGAGATGAGGAAACGATTTGAAATCTTAAAGGAATTTAATGATTTCATAAATGAATCAATATCAGAAGGAAGAAAAATAAGGGAACAGAGAAGGAAAGAAGAAAGCGAGATAAGACGCAGAGTAATAGGCACTATTCCTATATTCGAAGTACAAGACAGACGTCGTCAATCTAATGATACCCAAAGAGAAGCCGTCGTAAGAAAAGAATTACAAACCATAGAAAATGGACATAGACTAGATGATCCAAACAATAGAGAAAAAGTGATAATGACGGTTTATAATGCACATATCAAAAAGAAAGAGATAGACGCAGCGTACAGACACTTGAAGAAATTTAAAGGCAAACAAAAAGCAATGGATGAGATCCTTAAAAACCTGTTTAATTTCCAGTACCGTATGGTTCCCATTCTTTTTAGAGAATTCAATAATTCTATCCCAGATGTAGTTAGAGCAATATCAAAAATACATGGTTTCAGAGCAGCGATAGACTATATGAAAAAGAATAAGGGATATATAGAAAATAAGACGGGAATCAAAATAGATATGGATGATGTAATAAAAAACGCAATAGAATATGACATATCATCAAACGGAATGCTCCATACATCCAACGAGATAGGTAATATCAAATCAGCCATAAACATATTCTACAAACTTGGATACAGAAAAGAGATATTTGGACTATTAACATACATACACAGCCAAAATAATCACAATCAGAATGAGGATAAAACAGATAATGATAAAGATGAGATGTATAAGGAGGTATACAAGGAGATAAACAGTATACTCGGCAGTGATGCATTATTCGAAATCATTGAGGATGACGAACAAGATAAAATGAATGAAGAAGATAAGTATGGAATAATACTGAGCAGATTAAGTTGTGCAATACCATTGAACAAAGCATATGCCATTTTATATTCAAGGAAAGGTTTAGATCTATCATTAGACGTTGCGATGAAAAGAAATGAAACCAAATTATTATTGGAAGCATTAGAAATGCTCAACGCGCCAGAACAGCATATCGAAAAAGTAAAACCATACACAGAAGAATTAACCAATGATACGATAAAAAGGTACGTAGATAAGTATGGATTTGAAGGTACGTTCATGCTCATTTTTGATAGGGAAACAAAGACCAATCAGAACAAAAAAAACATATTAGAAAACGTAATAAAAACATTTTATTCGTTTGGATATAAAAAGGAATTATGGGATGTATTAACAGAAACATCAGTTGGAGAACTTATACTTTCAGATGAATCTGCATTGGATATCCTATCAAAATCAATAGGCAAAGAAAACGCATTAGATGTATTATTCACAAGATTCAATATAAACGATGCATTGGATAAGATAAAGACCTATTCTGGAAACAATACAGATAAACACCAATCAGACGTTCATAAGACGATTCATAAACCAGATCAACAGGACGCATATCTATTTCTAACAAAGAAGATGAAAATAGACGAACTGCTCAGCATCGCTGATAAGCGTAAAGAGCAGGAAATATTATTTAATGCGCTCAAAAAAACAGGTATTGATGACGCAGCACTCAACGCAATACGTATATCAATGAAGAAGGTAAACGACAAAGATATCCCTGTTCTTATAAAACAGAATGGATTTGATCAAACATTTGAGCAGCTTGTTCTATCAAGAAGAGGTATCAAACCCGCTATAATGACGATGTATAACCTAAACTACAAGAAAGAACTGTTTGCATACTTTAAGAATAAATACAAGAACAACGCGTTGAACATTATACGCAGTGCATTGGCAGGGGGTGAACCTATCGGCAGCAGCACGACAGATAATCACGAAACTGAGAACGAGCAGATAGAAAGGATCATCACTGATATCATATATTCTGCTATCGGTGACAAGACAAAGGCAATGGAAACACTTATCGAATTTACCAAGTCGTCAGGCAAAGCATACGAAATAACTTTCGATGTTTTGGGCAAAGACGAAACACTTAGCATCGCGAACATGCGTGGTGAATACACACAAGCCATCAAGGAACTGATACTCAGAAATAAGATAAACAAACAATATGTGAAAACAGAAACATTACTCACAACAAAGAATAAAGAGATATTGAAATATACAATATTGGAAAGAAGCAGAGAGGTTATTGATATATTAGATTATGAGAAAACCGTCAAACTAGCCGAGAAGCTAGGGATATTAGATGATCTAGTGGACAAGGAGATTGGAAGAGGCGATATGAGAATTATCAACCATACCAGAAACTATCTACCTGATGAAGCAAGCGCAATAATACTGATCAAGCATGATCATGTGAGAAGGGGGGTGGAGAGATTAAAAGAGATGGGAAAGAGCGATTACATGATCGCATTCACACTGGCTAATCTCAAATCTCCTGAATATGCATTTGAAAGATTATCATGGTTATGGATACCTGAACGCGTGACCACGGCAATGTATAATTGGCCCAACACTGTGCTCACAGGACTCAGAAAACTCGGTGTGACAGATAATGATATCATTGATGTCATCAAGGGTTCCTGGAATCTGGAACACAACATGAGATACTTGAAACCAGACGTCCAAGAAGAACTATTGAAAATCATGTACAATGGGATGAATATCAATGACTACATAAAGATGTGCATCACTGCTGGCATAGAGGTAACAATCAATGGATACAGGACAATCATGGAGCATGGCACAGATAAGGATAAGAACAGGATGATAAGTTATCTCATAGAGAACACGATGTTCGATGACCACGGCAATTTGGTAATAAATAAAGCAAAGGTAAAGCAGAAAGGTGATACTAAGAGAAAAGCATTCCAAAAGGAAACAACAATCACGAAAAGAACCAAAATAACAAAAAGAACGAGAAGAACGAAAACCAGGAAGGAAACAATAATCCATAAGAAAAGGATCAGTGAATTAATATTCAAAGCAGGGGATATAAAAGGCATGTATTCATGGCTGGTTGAACATGATGGAGTAAATAACACAGTAGATATCATGTCCAAACTATTAGCACCTATTGACCTTATCATGACTGCAGCAGAGACAGGTAAAGGCATGCGGGAGGTAATAAGTACCATAAGTGAAGACATCGGCTATGAGAAAACAGTTGATTATCTTATTGATTATCTCGGTGATAAGGGTATTGATATCATGTTCAACCCGAACAACAATATAGGTAATTACATATCACTCTCTGCATATCAGAGGTTATGCGAACGTAAAGATATAGGTGTGAAAAAAGCATTTGAGTTGGTCTCAGAAAGGATAGGCAGAAAGAGAACTCTTAAACTCGCTAAATACTCAGACATGGAGATATCAACCATTCAACATTTATGGAATGATAATAAGGTCAGTACGCTTAAACTAATGCTGGACGTATTCGGTGTCAAGGAAACGGTTAGGATTGGATTGAAAGCTGTACAGGCAGATGAATTCATCGATGGTGCATTGCGATTAAATGGCCAATCAGAAGCAATATTCAGGGAGTTGAGTTATAAGAAATATCATGATATCATAGGCGGGCCAGCAGGTTTGATGAAGAAGATAGTTAGAATGATAGGCATAGCCAACATAAGAAATCATGAAGGATTAAAGAATTTCTATCAAAAACTCGTGAAGGAATATGCAAACAATAAACCAGATAAACTCCATGAGATAATGTTGCCGATACTGAGTTATGATAAGACTATCGCGTGGATACTTAAAATCAAAAAGATGAAACCGAATTCAATAACATCGGCAGCAAAGGTATTAGCGAAAAGAATCAGAGAAGGTAAAGAATATCTGGAAGGTCTAAAACTCTTAGAAAACAAATGCACTAAGAAGGAAATCCTAGCCGCAATGTCAACATTACCAGAAACCGAATTAAGTTCTGATGATTTCGATAGGTTCATGTTGGTGTTCAACGCGTCCTACGAATCAAACGTGTTTTACCTCGGCCATGAGGATACCGTGCATCAGAATACTCAATCAACCCCAATTCGTGCAACCGTTTGATATAATTCCTGAATGTGCGGTCAGTCAGTTTCAATCTCTTCATTCCTTTTAATCTTTTATAGAGTTGACCACTCACCCATTCCTTATCGCCTATCGCATCCAATATCTTCTTTTCTATCTCAGACAGTTCTGTTTTCTGTGCATAATTGAAAACACTTGGGAGAATTCGGTCGCGAATCATATCAACATGCTCGACAGTCACCTTATCCGCTCCCTCGTTCTCAGCCTCCTTCCCTGCCAGCCATAACGCAGCCAACGCGACACGCGCATCACCACCAGATTTAACACCGATAGCTGAACATAATGGTATCACTTCTTTATCCAGTGCTGTCGAATAGAACGCATAACGCGCACGTTCTCTTAATATATCTTTAAGTGCGGTTATATCGTACGGTTTATACTCAATCACATGTGATACAAGAGAACTCTTAATCCGCGGATCAAACCGAGTCAAGATGTCTTTGTAATTGGATATTGAAATTGTTGATATATTGATGTTAAGATTCTCAGTTGCGCGCGCTAAATCATATAACACATTACTCTCATCGCGAATACCATAGAATAAACGATCAAATTCGTCAAGGACGACCACCATCCCTTTAAGATTATCACGAGTATATGCCTCAACGAGTTTGGATAACACTTCATCGGATGACAACCCACGCCGTGGAAGTATCTCACCTAAATCATTACATATCGCCGACAGAACACCATAACGCGTATCATATTCCCAACAATTGATGTATACAGTTCTTATTCGTGAAGTATACTCTTCTAATTGCCTGAGCACGTATCTAACAGACAATGTTTTACCTATCCCTGGTGGCCCAAATATAAATATGTTTTCAGGGGTCCGTGAATTAATAAGCGGCTGAAGAGATGCAACTATTTCACTTATCTCCTTATCACGATGGAGAATTTCATCTGGTACATAATCTGGTTTAAGTATTTGCTCATCCTTGAATATCTTAGGCTCCCTGATCCTCATCGAACCAGTGATAACATTTGAACGCTTCTGATTGAATTTTGAGAATATATTTGACATGTTTGTATTATACATAGTGAGTTAAAAAAAGTATCGGAAAAGAAGAATGCTCCGACCGGGATTGCCAGCCGAACAAATCCTTAATCTTATCTATTTTGTCTCGGCTTTTGAATTCCCGGGCCTTTTCTTATCTTCCATGTTTGGAAAAAAGGCCTCCCGGGTCTCCAGGTCTCCCTCACCCATTTTCTTTCTTTAGTGTTTGAAACACTAAAAGAAAAGGGCATTGAGAGCCTGATATCCTTGACCGGACTAGACGATCGGAGCATTGCAAACAAACGTAAGCAATGTTACGAGTTGCAACGAAGTTGCCTGATCGGAGCATTGAGCGTAAGCGAAATGATACGATGTGTTATATTAGGATATACAGTAATAATTATTAAAGTTATCGTTCCTTATCTAAACTATGGAGATTTATCTTGTCAGGCATGGAGAAGTAGATGATAACTTTAATGCTGCAGTTCCACATCCAGAATCACATCTTAATCATAATGGGATAGAACAGGCAAAGGTCGCAGGCAATGCCTTAAAAGAGATTCATTTTGATAAGATATTTTCAAGCCCTTATCCACGAGCAAAAGAAACAGCAGAAGAAATAAATAAATTCATCAATCATGAACATATAGAATTCGATCATAGACTCACTGATATTCATCTACCTAGCTGGTATGGAACCAGCATAAAAGAATACAAGGAAGCGAGAGCAAAATGTTCAGATGGATGGTACAATTATAGAAGAAACAATGATGAGAGTTTTGTCATGGCATATCAAAGAGTAAGAGGATTCTACGATGACATCATTCGACTGAATCAAAAAGAAGATATTAATATACTCATAATAGCTCATTCAGATATGATCAAATCTCTACTCTTACTAATCCTTGACCTTGACGTAGATATGGCGAAAAAAATAAAAATCAAAAATTGTGGTATAGTTCATCTAAAATACTATGATATCCCATACTATAAGGGTTTCATGTTGGTTCACGATTTATTTGTCGCAAATAAATCAAATATAAACCCAGATATGACTAATGATATCAATGATACAAATGAAAATATTTCAAGTGGTATGAACATGTTCTAATGATCTATTTCTAATAACCAACTTCTTATTAAGATAAATTTTTTCTAATTTTTTACTAAGCTCAAATTTCTTATCACTAAAACAAGAAAAAGATAAGAAAACAAAAATCAGAAAATAAAAATTAGTATCAGAATTAGTATCCGGGATGATCATGTTGGCTTAGTGGCACGCATTTTGGGTATATCGGCTTTAGTAATGGCCAGCTGAATATCTCGCTTGCGCTTGATAATTACACTGCCATCCTATCAAAGCTGTCTATTACAGCCGCCTACACCGTCTCGTCTTGAGGTAGGCTTCGAGCTTAGATGCGTTCAGCTCTTATCCTTTGGAGCGTAGCTGCCCGGCGATGCTTTGGCACAACCGGTACACCAGAGGCTCCGGCCTCCGGTTCCTCTCGTACTCTGGAGACCTTCCTCTCAGACGGTAACGCTCCCAGTAGATACTACCGTACTGTCTCGCGACGTACTGAACCCAGCTCACGTAGGACTTTGATGGATGAACAACCCAACCCTTGGAAGCTTGTGCACCTCCAGGATGACCTGAGCCGACAGCGATGTACCAAACCGCGGGGTCGATTTGTACCGCACCTTTTCTTTGAAAACTACAACCTGACACATACATTATAAATTAAAAAATTTAACAAGCATATTCAATATTTTATTTCGCTCTCTCTTATCTACTACTATATACCTTCTTGGATATTATTATTTTTTCATTTTTTGTATGTGCCCTCTTTTCTTGCTTCTTTTTTTCTTTTATTGCATGTCTTTGGATGTTGCGAAGCAACACCAAAAGAAAAAGTGCATGGGTACTCTCGCCCGCGACAAGTCGGTTACCCCCAGGGTAGCTTGTCTGACAGATGGGACCCTCACCGATGGGGAATACCCATGTTCGTTAAGCCCGTCTTTCGACTCAGCG
>JAGGTN010000008.1 GCA_021163645.1 Microcaldota archaeon
GGTTTGGAACAGAACAGTTTTTAGTTGATGGTTTAATAATGCTGTATAATCTTGAAAGGAGAGAGAAGAGAGTTAGGGCTCTTGAAGTACTTAAGATGAGAGGCACTAGTTACATTGAGAATCTGGTCCCGTTTAAAATAACAACATCAGGTATAGAGGTTTACATGAGTGAAAAGGTATTTTAAGTGATAATGTTAAAAATGATAAGTATTAATAAGGTGATTATTTGAATAAGGATAATTTAGATAAGAGTGAGAGAGATGTTGAAAATTGGTTTAAATTAACTTATGATGAAGATCCTAAGGTTCGTCTTAAAGCTGCTAAAAAGCTTGCAGAATATAAGGATTCTCCAGTTGCTACATTCGCAATGTATGAATTATGCTATGATAAGGACGATAAGGTTAAGGATTTTGCTAAGGGTACGATCAATACTTGGCGAAGCGAAGGAAAGGAAGATGACTCTCTTGTTCCATTAGATGATATTCTGGCTGAGAAGATAGTAATGAATGTTAAGGAGCCTGGTGCTGTTGATGATGTGGATAAGAGAGTAGATAAGATGAAGAATGATATCCTTTCAGCCCTGAACGGTTATCTTAATGTTGATAAGAATAAGAAAAAGGAGCTAGCGGATTCATTGACTTCCATTATTGAGAAGCTTCTCTTGGATAAGTCAGATAAAAAACGTGTTAAGGAACCAGTAGATGATAAGAAAAGGAAAATCAAGAATGAAAGAGAATTAGGTAAATCACAAAGCAAGCCTCAGATGTTAAAGAATGAAAATAAGGAAGATAAAACAGAAGAAGAGGATGAAGGAAAGGAAAAATTGCCTGATGATTATATAACCTACTTAGAAGTATTATCAGAAATAGAGAAAATCCTTCCTATGACAATAAAGAAGAAATTAGGTAGGAAAAAATTAATTGTTGCACGAGACAAGAATCAGTTAAGGATAGCTAAGGATCTTTTGAAGACAGATATTGGGAGCGGGGGGAGAGAAGGAAAAGGCGAAGATGAGAATGAAGATGAGAATGAGGAGGATGAAAGTGGAGTGGGTAATGTTGATGATTTGGTCACACGTAACGAAGCAAGGCATAAAATAATTTATCGTGATAAACCAGGTTATAATGATTCTTTGATGAGTAATTTTGAAGGATGGGCATATAATCGTGCATATGCTGTATATACATCACCAAATGTTTCAACTGTTGATATTAAAAGATCTATTAAAAACATTGAAAAAACTGCGATACGTATAGTAAGAAATGCTATAAATATGGCTAAGATAAATGCTCAGCATAGGACTATTAACTCATTATCTGATTTGAAGGATGGAATGTCAAAAGTATATACTGAACCGCTTAAGGTTATCCTTGTTGAAGAGAAGAAGATTAAAAAGAATAAAAGAAATGTTAGTTGTATACGTTTGGTTGTTGAAGATGAGGAAGGTAATGAATTTCCAGTATATCTATGGGGTAAGAGAGGCAGAGGGATATATGAGAATGATTATATAAAATTTGAGAATGCTTTTGTTAAGACGTACGATTCAACAGGCGAAACTGTACTTACCGTAGACCGTAAGGGAATAGTATATGTGGTAAGATAATTAAGTAAGATTTAGGCAAGAAGATAATAACGTAATTAGATTCATTTGACATCAATTATATCAATTATATATGTTATCTTGCCAAGCTGGGCTTTTTGGGTATTAAAATCAATAAGAAATTTATTTGATTTCTCGTCAATGTCATGAATGGTTGCCCATTTAAGTTCGTCTGTGTTAGGGAATGGTAGTAAAAACCTCTTACCTTCGCTCACATCAACATCTACATATATTTTATCGTTTGTAATGTTACTCACTTCTTCTGGAAGCCCATTTATTATGAACGTATCACCTATTTTTGGATCGTTTCTTATAGTTACTTTTTCATTGGTGAAATTAAGGATAGTTACATTCCATGTCTTTTGCTTAAATGTTGTGTTGTAATCTATTGTTATGTTTCTTTCTTCCAGATATGAACGGTTCACGGTTTCGGTTCTGTTGAAGGAATAATGTAATTCTCCCAAGAAAACAAGACTCTTATTGTATTTGTCTTGAAGCTTGAGTGTGACTCTATCTCCTTTTTTTCTACCTATCAATGCTTGGATAAAAACAGGTGCTTTATCATTGACTATATACTCCTCAGGACCGAATCTATTCCTGCTGAAATCATTTTTAAGAGCTATTGATTCATTCGTTGTGTCGTATAATGAACCATTTTCAAGATATGCAGTGTATTCAACAGTCACCCATGAATTTTGTTTGATGTATTTAATATCGTTGGTTATGTTATTGGAATGATTACTTTGATTTGGCTCAGCATTTGGTCCAGCATTCAACTCAGATAATGTGCACCCAGCAAAACTTAGGATTAATATTAATCCCATCATGATTAATAAAATATTTATATGTTTCATATAATCACCTTTTAAGCCTCTCATCTCCTCCCTTTTTTTTATTATTTTATTTTACTTTCTTATTATTTTATTTTTCTTTCTTTATCTTCATGTGCCTATTTTATGTTTATTTGATTGTTGGGTCATTAGGTTATTAAGTTATTTGGTTATTAGCCATCATGATTTAAATATTTATATACATACATGTTTGTATGGAAATGAATAATATAAATATCGCTGTGCTAGATAGGCAACATAGGTTTGCGTCAGAATTAGGGAAATTAGGAACAAAGACAGATATTGCAATGTATCATTACAAGATAATGGATAAGATAATTACTTTTATCGATCCCGTCTCTTATCCTGATAGGGTTAAATCGTTGTCTAAAACAATAGGATTATCTGATTTCATCATGATTAACATTGATAAATTGGATAAGATAACAGGTGAAATTATATTAGTATCTTCCTATTCTTCATTACCTGGTGTTGTATATTCCGAATTGTTCAGTAGGTCTGATCTAATTCCTTTTATCAAAGGGACTGGCCTTGAAAAATGGCGTTTTGCTTCTTCAAAGGATGAACTGCTAGAATTGCTTCAGAAAATAAGCTTTAATGAATTTCATGAATCTGCTGACCACTCGATAGATGGGACGGCGATCCTTATTGATCAGATTTTTCAGGTTAAAAGTGTTGGTACTGTTGCGCTGGGAACTGTGAGGAGAGGAGTTGTTAAGGTGCATGATAATCTTATATTTCTGCCAAACAATATAAAATCAGATATCAGGTCTATCCAGGTCCATGATAAAGATGTTAAAGAAGCAAGTAACAATTCGCGAGTTGGTCTTGCTCTGAAACAGCCGTTAAGTAAGGTTGAGGGTTCCTTATTGGCATTATCAGATATGAATGGTTATTCTATAACTGATAGGATAATGGTGAGGTTTACATTATCCACATTGGTTAAGAAAAAACTAGAGCAAGGTCAATCGATATTTATTGGGTATGACCTTGTTTTTGTCAATGGTAAGATTAACCGATTAGAATACATCACTGATGGAAACGAGAGTCTTGTATCTGGTGAAATGGAATTGGTGTTGGATAAAAAAGTATATTTTAAACCTAATAAGAAGGTATTATTCTATGATGTTAATACTTCTCCTAGGATAATTGGATATGGGTATATGATGGTTTAATATATGATATGAAATATAGATGAGACGACTACGAATATTCTTGAATTTAGCAGAATAATTTCTCAAGAAGTTCGGAAAGTTTATATAGTTACTCTCCAAAATTAGCTCATGTCTACTACTGATTATGTGATAGAAGTTAATAATCTAATTAAGAAATTTAATGTTCCTGTGAAACCAAAAGGATTAATGGATAGAGTGAGACAGGTATTCTTAAGAAGATGGAAATCCTTTATAGCAGTTAATAACATCTCATTTAATGTTGAGAAAGGAGAGTTTCTGGGTTATTTAGGCCCGAATGGTTCTGGTAAAACAACCACCATAAAGATGCTATCTGGTGTTTTGACACCTACTTCTGGACAAGTAAAATGTTTAGGACGAGTCCCTTGGAAAAGGGAGAGGGAATATCTTAAAAGAATAGGAGTGCTCTTTGGGAACAGGTCTAATCTTATATTTGATATTGCTTTGGAAGAATCTTTTCTTTTGTATAAAGATATATACGAATTAAGTGATGAGTTCTATGCTGAGCGTATGAAAATTTTTAGAAAAATGTTAGATTTAGATAAGATACTACATATCCCAGTAAGAAAACTATCCTTTGGGCAAAGGATGAGAGGAGAACTAGGAGTTGTTTTCCTACATAAACCAGAGATTGTATTTCTTGATGAACCAACCATTGGCATAGACCCTCTTGCAAAAGAAAGGATCCACATATTTTTGAGAGAAATAAACAAGAGGGATAATGTTACTATTGTTTTAACAACTCACAATATTGGTGATATCGAAGAACTCTGCAAGAGAGTGATAATTATGAATAAGGGGAAGGTAATATATGATGGATCAGTTAGTAGACTGAAAAAGAGATATGTCAAATCTAAAGACATATTAATAGATTACTTTGAAATTAAGGACCGAAAATCAGTAAGCGAGATTAAAAGAATGTTAAAAGATATAGAAATTGAGGGCACTTCAATCAAAGGGAAATTACCGAAGAATAAGCAGAAAGTTTTCTTTGAATTACTTACTAAGGCTTATAATATATTGGAATTAAACGTTATGGAGCCGCCTCTGGAGAATATAATAAGAGAGATTTATAGGAGCGGAGAGAAATGAATAAATATCTATCATTTTTTAATAGAGGGGTAAAAATATTTTATGAATATCCTCAAAGAGTTGCTATAAACATACTTTCTGGATTAATACTGATTTTTTTATTATCAACGGTTTGGGCGTATTTTATTGGCGGTGATTATGTAACCTATGTTAGATATTTTGCCATGACAGAATTGATTATTTATTCATCATGGTTAATATATCACTCATCCGATGAGATGAAGCGTTTAGTGCTTGATGGATGGCATTTTATAATGTTGAAACCTGCTAATATGCTGACCGCAATTTCTGCTTTTTCTATAGGCAAAGACTTTATTTCTGTAAATATATCAATAATTACAGCCATAGTTCTTTTATTGATGACTGGATTTACAACTTCACTATTGACAATTGTTATGTTTTCTTTGTTGTTTATGCTTATCATAGTATATGATTCAATTGTGGGGTATTTATTAGGTGGGTTGGCTTTCTTCACGTATCATATCTGGGGATTCCAAAATTTTTACGATGGTATAGAAAGCCTATTTGGTGGTGGAATGGCACCATTATGGATATTTCCAGCTTGGGCCTTAGGGATATTAAGTTTTTTTCCCTTTTCTTATAAGGTATTTTATCCAGTACAATTCTTATTAACCGGTAAAACAAGTTATTTTATTACTGCTGTTTTAGGATTAACAACATGGATAGTAATATTCGGGATAATAGGATATATAATAAACAGATTAGGAATGAAGAGATTTGAATCACAGGGTGGTTAAGATATGGGTATGGTTAAGATAATAAGCAGATTTTTTAAGATGAGATTCAAACACAATTTTGAATATAAGATGGATTGGGTTTTTGTCTTCTTGTTTTCCTTAACAGCGGTTATCTTTTCTCCTATATTCTGGTTTCTTTTAACTGGTGGCAGAGAGTTTAATGGATGGACATTCATGGAGTTGGCTCTATTATCTATAATTTATCTAACTGCCAATTCTTGTATCGGTTTTTTTGGCCTTTTCATCGCTCGAGGAGACATAAAAAGAAAATTAACTCTTTATATGACCAAACCATTCAACACATTATCATACTTGTTTTTAGTTAATCTGTGGTATCCTATGTTGTTTGAGATATCTATTTATGCTATTTCAGCAATTTTAATCATATCTCATTATAATATTACTGTTCATATTGTGGCTTTCTTGATATTTTTCTTATTCTCTATGCTTGTACAAATACTATTGTTGTTTATACCATATCTAGTATCTCTCTTCTGGTATGATGCAGGTGAAGATGCAAAAAGTATTATATGGAACCTATTATACGTTTCCCGTAACCCATTAGATAAAATAAAGATAGGGAACCTATTGTTAGGTATGGTAATAGTACCTCTTTTGTTTGTAGCTGTTTATCCAGTTAAGGCTTTAACCGGGCAGATGGGATTAGATATTCTGTTTATTATAAAGATATCATTGGTTATTTTAATCTTTGGTTTTGTTGAATATCTTTTGTGGTTGATTGGACTCAAACATTATGAAAGTTTGGGTGGTTAATTCTTTTTTGGTTTTAATATTCGCTTAAATTAACTTGATTGAATATAAGTGAAAATCAAAGAAAAGGAGGGGGTGAAAGGTTTTTAATTAATTTATTGTATAAATAATCATGCATCAAAATACCTGCCCGCATAATAGTCCTTCTATTCATAGGTTTGAAATAGTAGACTTGAAAGTAGGTCATGATAAATGTTCATCAAGAGAGATTGAAGGTATTATTCGTTCTGACTATGAGATTATCCGTTCGTTGTTTGATAATATTGCAATAGATGGCATCAAGATAGGGAGAGAAATAAAACGATTGGATAATGGAACAATAAGGCATTCAGAAAGGGTTGCTCGGTTTGCTTATTTGACAATGGAAATGATGGTTAATCCTACTTCTACGAATGTTTTTGATGGCGTTTTAGAACTTGATGATAATTCTAAGTTATTCTATATGCTGGCAGCAGAAGCAGGCGGTCTGTTTCATGATATAGGTAAGATTTATTTTCCCAGTGATTTGTTAACGTATAAATTGAATATAACGATAGAAGATAGAGAGATAATAAACCAACATACAAAGAAAGGGTTTAATCTATTTTTGGATATAATAAAGAACGCCAATCTACCTAGAAATATCTTCTTTTTATCCATTCTTGATGCAATACGCCATCATCATGAAAGATGGGATGGTAAACGGTTTGAATTCAATAAAGACACAAATGTCTGGTTGCATGGCGGTTATCCAGACAACTTAAAAGGAGGAGAAATTAGTATCATATCAAGGATTGTGAAGGTAGTTGACGCTTTTGATGCGATGACTGGTTTTAGAGGATATCATATTACAGGTCCTGGTAGTCTTTCTCCTCATATGGCATTGGCAGAAATCAAATCAAACCGGGGCACTCAATATGAGGGTAATATCGTAGATGTGTTTTGTAATGTATACTTAAAAATAGAGAGAATAAATGCAACTATGTTGTCAAATGATGATTTAACTGTATAAAAAATTGATAAAAAAATAGATTAGATTAATCTAATGGTGGAGGATAGTTTGGATTTGGTGGGATGTCTGATGAGGAAGAGCCACCGCCTCCGCCTTCACCGATACCTGGCACGATAACATTAAGCGAATCTTCACCAGGATTTTCTGCTTCATCATAGCATATTATTTTTATGTTATGCGTTTTATCTATCATACTGCTTGGGATGGTGTAATCAATACTATACCCTTCATCAGCTACCTGTAAATGCCTATCCATACCAATGCACCTATTATCTAAATAGTATTCACATCTTAATTCTTCTGATAAATCTTCAGTGTATCTGAAATCAACAGTGAAATGATTATCAACAACATCATTATTATTTGGGTTTTCTATTGTAACTGTTGGGCCATAAAAATCAGGTACTATCGCATCTGACGGCTCGCTCATGTCCCCTTCATTACCCGCGCGATCTACGGCTGTAACTGCGTATTTATATGTTGTATCTGGATGTGTTTGTGAATCATAATAATCAGGAACCGATGTATCTGTTGAGCCGATGTAAATCCATCCAATGATTGGGCTGTACCTTTCTGATGATATTGTTTTATAATCCTTCTTATTTGCTGATGGTTCGCCTAATGTCTGTCTATATACATTGTAATGTGATATCCCACTTCCGTCTGTTTCTGGTGGGCAGTCCCAGGAAATCTCTACTTGTCCACCAATATATTTGCCAACCCATATATCAACTGGAATCCCTGGAGGCGTTGTATCCACAAATATTAATGCAGTGTCCGATGTTTCGCCATATTTATTCCTACATATCACTTTTATCGAATGAAATCCTTCACCTTCATATAAGTGCCATTCTCTATCAGGTGTATAAGATTCCCATGTGCTAGTCATTGGCGGGATGCTGCCATATTTCTCACTGAATTTGCATTCATCTGCATAATGGGCTTCAACATGAAGGTTGACCACATAATCATTTGTATATTCATTTCCATTATTTATTGTAAGCGATACACCGGTTGGCGGCCCTACATAATTCTCGCTCTGCTCTGATTCTTTTTCAAGGATAATATCGTCCCATTCTCTTCCTAAGAACAATTCTTTATCATAACATTCTGAATAAACAGTTTTTTTCTCGTATTCTTCGGAGAGTGTCCAATCGATGACCGGTTGGAAATCATAATAATCTGACCAGGTATTGTTTTCATTTCTAAACCTACATCTTGTTATGTTGACATTCTCTTTTGGATTTATTGTTATTGTTACATCCCTATCATACGTTTTACGGTCACCACCGTTGATATTTATTGAGTAGAAAAATCCCATGCTTTCGGATAACGATATCGTTTTGAAATTAACTTGCGATAAACCAAGATTGCCTGCTTGATCATGACATCTTATCATTATCTTATGGCTACCCTCTGATGGGATATTTATCTTACCGTTATAATAACTTTCATTTACGCCCGTGATTGATATGTTTTCACTGGATATTAACATGTTATCCGAGATCACGTCGCATGAAATGTTTTGTTTATAATCATCCATAATGCTAAATGCTATTGAGATATTCCCAGTATTATATGTATTATTTTCTAATGGCTGACCTATGATCACTCTTGGTGCGACTCTATCTAAGTAGATGTTATAACTCATAGGTGAGCCGATATTGTTGAATTTATCCTTGCATTGCACATATATAGTCTTAAGCCCGTCAGTAGTCGATTCAAGGTTATAGTCTTTCTGAGTAATATATCTTTCCCATTGCGTCCAATTTCTTACGTTGCTTTTAAACCTACATTCATGGGCATCTGATGAAACGAGGGTTATCATGATGTGCGGATTATTAGTAAATTTGATGCCTGCTGTAAATGCTGTGATGATTGGTGGAGAAGTATCAAAATAAATATAAATACTATTGAGATTTTCATCTTCGTTTCCTTTTGCATCAACCGATCTTATAATATAATAATAATCTCCTTCTGATGACAAGGTATTGTCAATATAAAATGTGTTTGTTATAGGAGCATCGTTTATCTTATTACCTAATGTATTTGGAGTCTGAGATCGATATATATTGTATCCAATTACTGATGGTGAAGTAGATACCTGCCATGATAATTCTATTGTATTGTTAATTTGTTTCGCAGATACATATTCTGGTGCTTCTGGTAATGCTGGGGGTCTCAGCCAACCGGTGATGTATAACCCTGCAAAAACAATAATGATTAATATGAATCCCACCAATATCATCCAATTCCTTGTTGTTTCTTCCTCATAATTATCCATATTATCACTCCCTACTATATTTATTTTTATATTCATCTTGCAAATCTCTTTGCGAACATAATTTTTATGTTTCTTGTAAAAATTTAATGTATTATGTAAAAGTAGATATTATATAAAGTTATCGCTTTTTTTAGCCGAGCTTATATTATTTTATTTTTTGGTTGGGGCTTGGTTGGTTTAATGCCAGAGTTCTGCTCTGATTGGAATGGGTAGAAAAATAACAAAAACATAGCAAGAGTAAATTGACAGCTACTGTATGCTTGCTTTATACAAATCAGTCAAAAATGATGGTTGGTATTAAAGAACGTCTGTATAATATGGTTAATGTGGTTTCGCGAAAACTAGCGAAAGAATTTAAACGCTTACTTATTTTCCATTAAGTTTTTAATCAGAATACATATATAAATAATTATGGAATTGCCTGTTTGTGAAATTTGTGCATATACAAATAATCTATGCAAGAATTGCAAAGATAAATTTAAGTCTGGAAAGATTAATGAGATAGATATCGAACTATCTAGAATACTTTATTCTCTAGCAAAGCATAAGAATATGGATGATGTAATTGTCAAGAGAACGATAAATGTAGATGGTTTAGTTGTAATCTTGGTTGATAGTAATCCTGGAATCCTGATAGGCAAACAGGGAAGGACAATAAAACGCATATCTCAGGAATTAGGATATAAAATAAGGGTTATTAATAATAAGAAAAATCATAAGGACCAACTGTCAGACCTCTTCTGGCCTATCCCTATTCTAGGAGTAAATGATGTGTTCACACTGAATGAAGAGTACATTAAAGTAAGATTACCACGTAATTATGCGAAACGCCTACCATTTAGTTTGGATACACTTCACCAGGCTGCATCAAGATTATTGGATAAGAAAGTAAAAGTCATTTTTGAGTGAAATGAATTGAATGTTTTGAGAATTAGGGTGATATTTTGATAATAGGAATAATCGGTGATACTCATTTTGGTATCTCTAAATGGTATGAAGATAGTATCAGGCAGGGAAGGGATGCATTCCTTAAAGCCGCCCAATTTTCTGATGCAATAATAATGACAGGTGATCTGTTCCATTCATCAAAACCAAACCTTAACGTTCTTCAAGATGTAGTCAATATACTATTCGAAACAGCTAAGTCTAAAAAATGGAAGGTCAAGGTTAATGGTGAGAATAGGGTGCCGATAATCGTTATCCATGGCAATCATGAAAGACAGACAAGGGATAATGTAAATCCTATAGAATTTCTATCTAGCTTAGGTTTAATCATAAATGCTGATGATAAGGTGAATATTATTGAAAGTGAAGATGGTGAAAAGGTTGCGGTTCATGCAATGGGAGATATCATGGATGATCATGCTAAAGAGAAGCTTACTGAGCTCAATTTTAAGCCTATTAAGGAATGTACGAATATTTTTTTGTTTCACCAATCGTTAAGGGAAGCTATGTATATGGGAAATAAATCATGGCTATCTGTAAAGGATTTGCCGGAAGGATTTGACCTGTATGTTGATGGTCATATCCATAATAGAAAAGAGTTTTCTGATTATAGGCTTCTCATTCCAGGAAGTACTGTTATTACTCAGTTGGAAGAGCAAGAAATGAATGAGAAAGGAATTTATCTTTATGATACTGTTAAGAGAGCATATAGATTTATGGCAATAGATTATAGACCTTTTATATTTAGAAGATTATTATTTAATAACGAATCGCTTGGAGATATTGAGATAAAAGTGAAAGATGAAGTTAAAGCTATTTTATCTAAGGATTATAAGATGAAACCTATTATTAGGATTGTGCTTGAAGGATCTGTTAAAAAAGGTATCAACCCACGTGATCTTAAGATAAACGTTAAAGATCCGAACGCTGATATAATCTTGAAAAATAATTTGGAATCTCAAGAGCTTGAAAATAAGATCAAGATGATAAGAGAATTAAGAGAGAAAAAGATTCCTGTCAGGGAGATGGGTGTCCGGATCATAGCGGAAAAATTGGGTTATTCCAGTTCAGATTCAGATAAGCTTATTGAATTATCTGAGTTATTGTCCAAATTGGAAGAGAATCCTGACAAGGTATTGGATAAGTTATGATGAATTTTAAATAATCCTGGAAGGAATATTCGTGTTTCAACTACGGATGAATTCAAGGCAATAATTTTGTTCACTGGAAATTTATTACCAATTATATGTGTACCTTAAAATATTTACATCTTCTCTCTAAAATTCATTCCCATGGGAAACGCATTCTGTCTGCCTTTATTTATAAACATTCTTCTCAAAATTACATTATGCATAAAAATCACATATAAATTCAGGTTATATCCCTCAAAAGAACAGGAACAGAAGTTGTTGTTCATATTACAGGAGAAGAAGATGAAAGAAAAATTTAATTGAAGTTAAAAAAGTTTGTCTGTAAGAGAACATAAGTGCCCTACAAAAAACCTGAATAATCTGAAAGAATTAGGACAGGGACTGTCCGAATTTATGCCAGCGGAGATTCTCGTTAGAGGGTCTAAGAATCAGGAAGTCCTGTCTTTAATTCAGAGAAGTTCACATTTATTTTCATTTATGCGTCAAGATTAGATATATTATCCCGATGATGATTGCTACTACTATTGGTATGAGCCATTTGTATTTTTCATAATAAAATTCCATTTTTGATCTTCGTCTAATCTCTAGAATATCTGCCCTTGACCTCTTGATATTTCTTGTTCTTTGCTTCTTTATTGGTTTTTCTGAATCCATACTATTACCAAGTTCCTTGTTATCATTATTATCATCTTCAATGAGAAACTTTACGTCCTCGTTAATTTTTTCTTCTTTCCTAATCTTTTCATTTCCAAATTCACCTAATGTTTTCTGTCTGGATTTTATATCTGGCGCAGTCCTACCAGCCCTTTTGAATCCTTTTTCTGTTAACAATAAGAACACTTTTCCAGACCTGGTATAATATTCTATATATCCTTTCTTAACCATTTTATGTATGTGAAAGGTCAATGCTTCTGGGGTGATTTTGATTTCCTTATGTATCGCGTTAACCTCTGATATGCCTTCTGATATCGTGAATAATATTTTATCATCAATAACGTCAGGATGAGTTTTTGCTTTTTCATCAGCCATCTCTAACAGCATCTTTCCTTTTTCTGTGATTTCTAGTTTGCTCTGACCCCCTATCGATTGTTCGAAATTAATCAATCCTTTAACTTTCATACTGCCTAATATATTAGCAGTATCAAAGAAGGAAGTGTTTATTTTTGATCCAAATGTTTCTACAGATGAGTTTTTATCTTCGTTTATCTTATTAAGCACAACCAAATCAAAATAATTTAGCTCTTCCATAAAAAAATAAAAGGAATGAGGACTTAAAAATGTTTTGGTTGGGTTTGGATTAAATCATTAGAAAGCCATGCTGTTAGAAGTATTAAGCAAATACAGAATTATATTGGACTATAAGACTTAACCATGCTACAAGTGAAGCCCTTGTCTGCTCTCCAAAGTATCCATCAGTTGGTACTATCGCAATAATGAATCCATCTTCGTCAATTATGACATCAAAAAACTTATCCCCGTTATAACTAACTATTTCATTATTTACCATTTTCTTATTGATTTCTTTTAATCTATTTTCGTATTCCTTGTTTTCCTTTGCCTTTTTATTCAACCAATTTTGGATCTCTTTTACCCTCTTATAATACTCTGGACCTATGTTTCCATCTTTTTCATTTAATTCTGTTCCAGGGATAATGTTATTCTCAGCTAGTATATTGAATATAATTTTTGTATCCTTGACTGTTTTTGTGTTATATATCCCTGTTGCTCCACCTATCCAGAACCCGTTTAATTGCAAATTATTGATTTTCTTTTTCAATTGCTGTATCCTATCAACTGTGATCAACCCATAATGATTCATATAATTATCAAAACTCATAGTTGTTGTTTGCTCAACCTTAATCTTATTCTTTGCAGGATAAGTCCTTTTCGCTACATTATTGCCTATTCTTATTCCAATACCGTTTAATAGAGCGCTGCCTATTACTATTGCTCCGATAATAATCCCTAATCCGATTGCGATTGGTTTCCATGTCTTAAAAGAGCCTTTCTTTTTACCATATCCTTGATTTTCATCCTTTGGTTGTTCTGTTTCCTCTGCCTCATTCACATCGATTATTTTTTCATTGTCTTCATTTGGTTGTTCTGTTACCTCTGTCTCATTCACATTGATTATTTTTTCATTGTCTTCATTTGAATCTATATCCTCACTCATGTTCTTCTCATCATTGTCTATTTTTATTTTATTTACATCTGTACCGAAAGTCGCGTTCAATACCTCGCGGGACAATTCATTCAATTCTAATTGCGCTTCTGAGTATAAATCTTTCATATTTTTCAATTTGTCTTCATAAACTTCTTCCTCAGCAATTAGGTCTCTCTTACTTAGATGAAGTAGATTGGCATATTCCGAACTCTTAATATCATTTTCAAGTATCTCTTTTGCACGAATATGTTTTGCCTTTTCTTTCTCCAGGGATTTAATGGCATCTTTGTATTCGCTAGGGATAGAAGCAATTAATCTATCAATCTCATTAATTTTATAATTCAATCTCTTATAATCTTTGGCCTTTATTACCATATCTAATTTAGCGCTAAATTCATCGATTTTCTTACCTAACTTATCCTGTGCCTCTTTCAATCTATCAAGATTATATTTGTTTTCGATATAATCTAAGATATTCTCTAATGGGATGTTCAAGTTCTCATACAATACTTGAGAATTCTGTATGAGTTTTTGCTTTTCTTTGTAATCCAATCCGTTTTCATTTATCTCTGCCAATTTTCCTTCAATTAACAATGCAAATAGATTTTCTTGTATCTCCTTTTTTAGATGATCGTTTTTTATTTGATGAATATTCTCTTTATATTTTTCCTGCAATCCTCTAGCAACAAAATCCGTTATCTTGTCGATGTTTTCATTTGTGTCTTTATCTCCCATGGTTCCACCTCCATATCCAAAACCATATTAAGTTTATACTTTTTATATCCAGCTTTTCTGGATAGCCATGAACCGAAGGTTCATGTAATAGTTTTAAACATCGTTCTTTTTAAATGTTTACATTAATCAACAATCATGAAATTTAGTAATTTATACATAACTATTTAATTTTTGTGTTTTTAAATTACTTAGTTCTAGATAAATTTTAGTACTGGAAGGATATGATATTGAATTTTATAAAGGGAACTAGTATTGGGTGGTGTCTTATGCCATATGAGAAGCTTATAATTGCCGCGACAAGTAGCGGCCAGGAGTTAGGAAAAAAGGTATGCAAATCGTTGGATAAAATTGTTGCTGATGAATTTATTAAGTTAGGTGTTTCTGAGAGATATCAAATACCAACATGGGATGTACTTAAACAAAAACGTTTTGACGATCTCACGGTCCTCAGGGCTTTTAACAGACGAGAGTTTGGTGATGAGAGGTTTCATCTGTGGCCTATTGAGCGTATCAATTTTGCGAGTACTGAGTTTAAGATAGTTATTGGGGAGAGCGTTCGGGGGGCAGACGTTTACCTACTCCACAATTCATTTGAACCATATACATTATCTTTCCAGATAGGCCACACGCTCATGAAATTTATAAAAGAGCATGAAAATCTGTTTGATGATAGTAAAGCTCAGTCCGAGTTTATCGCTATCCTAGAGAAATGGCACGCTGAACGTTCTGTTGCAGAGAATGATATGGAGTTATTATTCACTATATCTGCATTAAAACAAGATGCCTGTGCTAAAAAGGTAACCGTGTTCAACCCACAACTTTCCAATCAAAGACAAGATTATCGCCGTAAGCGTGAAGGGATAAATGTAAGGGATTTCATACATTTTGTCGCTGAATCTGGAGCAGATGAATTGATCATGTTTGATGTGCATTCTATTAGCACGCTTGCTTGCAGTAGGGATATAAAGCTCGATAACATTTTTCCCACGCAGGATATGATAAGGGCGTTTATCAATGAATTCCCAGATTATAAAGATACATTTGTTATTGTGGCGCCAGATGCTGGCGCAGCTAAGAAATGCGAACATTTCTCTAAGAAATTGGGAGTTCCAGTGTATATTGCGTCTAAAGTACGTGATTATGAAGGAGTGAATAAGGTTAATAAAGTGATTCTTCCTTATCCTCGGGAGCTGTTGGATGGGAAATATGCTCTTGTTATCGATGATATGGTAGATACAGCAGGCACGTTGATTAAGGTTCATAAGGCATGCAAAGATATGGGTATGAAAGGTACTGCAGTAATCGTAACCCATTTTCTTGCCAATTACAATCAAAAAGAAAGGCTTAATCCTATTCATGAATTTGATAAGATGTATAAGAAAGGTGAGCTTCTCTACGTGTTTACAACAGATACTATAACAAGACCTTCTACTTTTGCTGAGAAACATAGATGGTATAAGGAAATCTCACAAGCACCAAGCATTGCCCAGATAATATTTAGTATGCATTTCCGTGAATCTGTTAAAAAGGCGCATCTTGATGAAGCATGAATTATTGGCTTTGTTTTTTGTTGGATTGATTTGTTTGATTGGATTGGGTGAGTTGGCTTTTTGGTTTTTTGTTTTTGTTTGAGTTGGTTGGATGGGTTGATGATGTTTATTTGATTTTTTGTTTGGGCTTGGGTTGGTTGGGTTGTTTTTTTGTTTTGGTTGGATGGGTTGATGATGTTGGTTTGATTATTTGATTTTTGGTTGGGGCTTGGTTGGGTTGAGTTGTTTTTTTGTTTGGGTTGGGTTGGTTTTTTGATAATGATGGTGAAAAGATTGATGAATGATAATGAGCAGGATGGTGAATGGCAATCGAAATGTTTTTATATAGCAAATAGTCAAATAATAATTGGTGGTAATATGGGAAAATTTCTTGATACATTAATCTTAATAACTGCTTTAGGTGCTGGGGCTGTGTCATCTAAAGAAACCTTAAAGGGACCGTCACGTGAAATTCCAACTGCTTCTTTGGTGCAGAAGGCAACGCCTGAGATGGTTGAGCAAATAAGAGATTACGAAATAGTTAGTAAACTATCTGTTCTTAACCTTACTGACGACATCAATGGTTTTCTTATGCTCATCGATCCTAAAAATGAAATGGTTATGCTGGGCACACCTGTCGACATTGATACTTGGGGGACGCCTGAACGAGCGGCAAATGCTTTCATGCAGGAATTTCCTTATATCTTTGCCAATATTCATTATGATGAAACACGCAAGATGTATTATGGTGTTTTTATAAACATTTCAAAACATATTAGAAATCATGGACTAACAGACCCTCAAAATCTTGTTAATCAATTGTTAGAGATAGGAGCTGATGAATTAACGGCAGAAAGGATATCTGAACAGTATGTCCCTTTGTATGAGCGTGTTTCTGATATGCCTATTTATAAATCATCTCGTTCCAGTTGTTCATATCAGCGGCCAGAGAAACCGAATAAACCAAAATCCAAAGAATATAGGAAAGATATTTCTCAGGAAACTCTCCCTATACGTTTAACGACTTGTTATCCGTTAAATGCGATTGAATTTGGTTTTAATAATTCTACAAAGGTACCTTCTATTGATATTGCTGTTCATCTGATAAAAGGTCTGGCGGTTGATATTGGTGCCGAATACTCTAATAAAGATGCATCTAATATGGAAGTTAATGCTGAGTATATGGGAAAAGGGATTTACGTCGGCATGAATGTCTCATATAGGATTTCTTCAGGATTTGCTTTGAATCTTGGGACTGATGGATTGGTTGCTAAGAAAAATTCAGGGAATGGTTATGCAATTGTACCTTCAACATATAATGCTGGCATAAGTATCATGACAGAATATCTTAGATTTAAATTAATTAATAAGAGAAAGATATTTTCATATTTCCCGTATGATGAAAATATGTTTCCAGCTGGCCAGAATTATGTTGTAAATCTTGGATTGGATATTTGTTTTCCTGGTCTAAAGTTTTTAGAATGGTCATTTAATGTACAGAATATTTATTATGATAAATCAAATAATAAGATAGTAGGCGGTTTTAAACCAGGTATTGGAGTAGTATGGTAACAACATGGAAATATATATAAATAACACATAAGATGGCGAAAGTATTATATAAATAATTATTTATATTATATTGAAAATAAGTATTTTGTAATTAAAGATTGTAACTTAAATTCGAACCAAAACTAAAGCATGAAAATGAAAGTAACATAATAAGATATAGAACGTGATGATGAAAAATAGGTATAAGGAGACAAAAATAAAAAAAATAAAAAAAGAAAAATAAAGGAGGGAGAGAATATGTTTAAGAATTTGTTTGTGATAGCTCTACTTTTTGGATTAGTGGCAGTTACATTTGCTGGTGATGAGAGTGTCATAACAGATCAATACAACCAAGAATTTTCAATTGATAATTTTAATGTTGTAAAAGGGCTTACTGTTGTTGGAGAAAGAGTGCTTGATATCGTTAGGCATGTTGCTACATATAAGTATTATACTGTAGTTAATATCTCTGTCACTAATGATAATATCCCTAAAAGATGGGTTGAATTAACAGATTGCTATATAGGTCCTGAAGGTTTGAAGATCAATAATATTACTCAGAGTATTGATGGAGATGTTGATGTTAAGGATAATTGTATTACCTGGAGGATTGAAGATATCGATCCTAATGATAAGATGACATTCTCGTACCTTATAAAGACAGATATGAGAAATATCAGCAAGCCTGAGATAGACTACAAAAATAAAAGGTTGGAATTGATTATCCCAGAAACAGCTCATTCAACAGAAGAGATTATTATTACAGTTATTGATGAAGATAATTCTGCTGTTCCTCTGGTAAATATTAAAGTATCTGGGCCAGAAAGTTCTGAGGCTAATATCAAAACAGATAACGAAGGAAAGGCCAAATTCAAATTTGACAAAGCAGGTGAATACCTCTTTTCCATTGATGGTAAAGAATATTCGGTTAATGTTGAACCGTTAAGGGAGCAGGCATCTACGAATGCTATGGTTGTTGAAGATAATGATAATAATATTAAACCATCTGATTTTATGCCATTGTTCGTTGCTCTGATTGCATTAGCTGTTGTATTGATTGGGCTCTTGGTGTACTACTCGTCTAAGTCATCTGATACTTCTCATGATGGTTCTGATGAGTTTTTTGGACAGAAGAAGATAGAATTTCCACCTGATAACGAATACTCAGATAATAAATTTCTTGCTGATGAGGATAGCCACGATGAGTTAAACAGCGAATCAAAACCAGATGTTGATGTAGATCAGAGGATGGAGGAGATAAAAGAGCTTACCAAGAGGATAATTGAGAATAGGAAAAAAGCGAGAGAATTGGGTTATGTTGTAAGCAGGACCCATGAACAACCAGATCGTGTTAAGAAACAACCAGGTCAAACTCAAGGTTTGATTATTCAGGAAAGCAATAAGGATACAACATCTGCAAAAGATAAATCTAGGAAAAAGGTTTCTAAGAAGGTATCAAAGACTACTACCAGGACTAAGAAAAAGACTACTACTAGGACTAATAAAAAAAGAAGAAAAATAATTAAGGGTTCTAGGTATAAGAGCAAGGCGGCGAAGAAGAGAAGAAAAAGAAGATAGAAGCTTAATACCATAGTTTAATCCTGATTTATGGATGATATCTGATTTATTTTATTTATTGTTTTATTTTGTTTAATCCTGTTCTTTATCCTGTTTTTAATTTACTTATATTCATATGGAGCAATATTAAATTAAGTTTCTGCTCTACACCAATTATCACAGTAATCATCATGCGGGTTAGGCGATGTTATATTGCATGTGTTGGCTTCAAATATATTTGATGATGGATTGGCAAAGATATCAATCGTATTAAGACAGACCTTATTATCTATAAATAGGTTATCATCAGATGGTGAATAGATTCCATAGTTATTATAAATTACAGTATTATTAGTAAGATTATTGTTATGAGAAGAATCAAGAGAAATTCCAAGGTTACTCTGATGGGCAACTATATTATTATTGATGTCGTTCCTTGAACTAGAATGAAGCCAGATACCTATAGATGAACTCCCTCTTATACTATTTGATATAATATTATTGTTCAATAAATTGTTATAGCTTGAATAGAGTTGAAGTCCATATAGACTATTAGTGATATTGTTATATTTAATCTTATTATCCGTAGTAAAGCTAAGGTATATTCCAGAATAAGCGGCGGAAGTAACTGAGTTATTGATGATGGAATTATTGGAGCAGGAATCAATATATATACCAGTATCCCGATTATAAAATAATGTATTATTATTAATCTGGTTACTATTAGAACCTAAATAAAGTAATATTCCTTCATAATCTCCCCTCATATTATTATTAATGATAGTGTTATTTGAACTATTATACAAAAAGAGACCTTCTGTATTTAAACTGTTTGAATTAATAATATTAGAGTTATCAGTTCTTATCATTATGATCCCATTATTCTTGAAAACATCTGAACTAATAATAGATAAATTATCTATATCAGAATTATCCGCATTGCATAATATTAATTCAGATATATTATTACCTGATAATCTAACAGCTGAATTATAATATAAAATAGGCCTATCCCCAGATCCTATATTATCTATTATGCGATTATCACAATCTATATCAGAGGAGGTATGAATGAATATGTCATAGTATGCGTTTTCTTTTATTGCGTTGTGCATAATTGTGTTGTTATAACTTGAATTTAAGTAGATTCCAAAAGCAAAATTTTGGATTGTTACATTATGAATGTTAGATGAGTTATAACCATTGATTTTAATTCCATTTCCACTTGCCATTGGATCTATATTTATTATCTTGTATCCTTTTCCATCAATTTCAACATTATTGGCCTGAATATTAATACATGCTCCTGACCAACCTAGTTCTGTACCGCTGAATTCTATATCATTACATAATTTGTATTTCCCTGTTCTTGTAATGTCCATGCAATGATCAATACAATGCGGTAAACACCAATTATCACAGAATATATCTAACCATCCTGTTTCTGAAGAATCACATGAGTTATTCTCCCATCTATTATTACTCAATGGATAAATAGAATAAATATCATATCCTTCATTATAACATATTTCATTATTTTCTAATGTATTATTATATGATGTAATCTCCATCATACCTTCAACAGTATTATTATCTATAATATTACCTTTTATCGTATTATATTTACTATAACGTGATACTAAACCATATTTGTTATGAGTGATGTTATTGTATATGATTGAATTATTCATACTGTTATAGATATATACTCCTGACCTACTATTATTATAGATATCACTTGTTTTGATTGTAATATTTGATGCATGATTTATGTTGA
>JAGGTN010000020.1 GCA_021163645.1 Microcaldota archaeon
CCACACCAGACAATCCTAATGATAGAGTATATCTTGAAGCTGTTGTGAATGTTGCTAATGCTGTTGAAGATTGTACTAACGGTGTAGATGACGATGGAGATGATTTGGTAGACTGTGAAGACCCTGATTGTGCGGATGATCCAGAATGTCAAGTACAATGTGAATTAGAGTATATCTCCCCAACAGAAGGTCCTGAGAGTGTTGCAATTAAGGGTAGAATTTCTGGTATGGAACCGAACGAATCCTATACGATTAAAGGCTTAGACAAGAACAATAATGTTTGTTTATATGCTGAAAATACAGTAAACGATTTTGGTATTGATGAATTCGGAGAACGGATTTCCAATGCTATTTGTTATTGTGATATTTGTGCAACAGGAAAACTGAGTAATTGCACTACCAATACTTTAAGGTATAAGGTCATTCAAGAAACAACCTGTAACGACACCGTAGACAACGATTGTGATGGATTGGTAGACTGTGAGGACTCAGATTGTGCGGATGATCCTGCTTGTCAAACACCAGAATGCTGCGATCTTGATGCTGTAGATGGATCAGGAGATACCCCTGGATGTGGCAGTATGTATAAATCAGGAGATACATATTACATAAATAATGCAAATGATGTAATAAAATTGTGTAATAAAACTTATACTCGTGATTTATCAGGAGATAATACTTCTGTTATTGAGATAAATGGAGCAAATGTTGTTCTTGATGGAGGTGGGTCCATCATAAAGCAATCTAGTTATCCTGGACTTGTTGAAATTTATGGTGTAGTAGTAAGAGAAAGTGGTGTCAATGCAACCGTTAAGAACATACATGTTGAAAACTATCCGTTCGGAATATCTAGTTATGCTAATGACACAAAAATAATTAACAACAAAATAAAAAGTGCTCATTGGGGTATTAGTACTGTTGGTTCAAATGTGATTATTTCAAATAATATTGTTTCTGAAACATACTACCAAGATTACGGTGATGGAGGCTCAGCCATTTTTGTTGGAGGAGGTGCTCAGTACTGTCAAGTCACTAATAATGAAATAACTGATGGTGTTGTTGGCATAATGCTTGGTGAAGGTGGTGCATCATTTAATAATATATCAAATAATAACGTCACAAACAATACATATATAGGAATAGTTCTTGGACCTATTTCATCCGTTTATAAGAATACTCTAAACAGTAATTTTGTTTGTGGTAATGGATATCAGGTTGTTCCAGAGTCTCCTGGTCTAGAAGGCGATGTTTATGATAACGGGAATAATAATACATGGATTAATACTACTTGTGATGTTGACAGTTCTAAAACAGGAATATGCATAAATCCTTGTCCATTATCAACGAATGAAACAAGTTGTGATGATGGTATAGATAACGATAATGATGGATTGATTGATTGTGAAGACCCTGATTGTGCGGATGATCCTGCTTGCCAAGTACCAGAATGCTGCGACCTTAATACAATGGAGGGCTGTGATAATGTTACAAAAATTAGTGATGATTACTATGTGAATGGGGAGACTCTAATATGTCAGAATGAGTATAAACTGAGTGATCTTAATGGAGACGGTGTTTTAATAATAAATTCAAGCTCAGTTGTATTAAAATGTGAAGAGGGGACTGTACTACGAGGCGATTCAAATTGTGGCATTGGATTGGTAAATGAATATGAAGATGTTATATTGATTGGCTGTGAGTTCAAAAATTATACGACGGGTGTACTCTGGACTGGTGATAATGGACGTATTGATGCTAACTCCTTAGTATTCAATTATGTTGGTTTACAGATGTCTGGGGATAATAACCAGATTACTTATAATATAATGGATAATAATATACAATTTGGTTTATCGATTGGTGATACTTCTGGTAATCAGTTTATTGGTAACAAGATCAGAAATAATGGTCAAGAAGGGATATTTACAGTCACTTGTAGAGGAAAACTGTGTGTGTTAGATACCTTACTCAGTACCAACGAGGTATGCTATAATCCAACAGATATAGATCTTTCTGTAAGTGTTGCGAATGCATCGGGCAATAATAAATGTGATGTTTTAGTTGATAAGGGAAGTA
Organism: Microcaldota archaeon; assembly: GCA_021163645.1. Taxonomy (GTDB): domain Archaea; phylum Micrarchaeota; class Micrarchaeia; order Anstonellales; family JAGGTN01; genus JAGGTN01. Next base: position 2,077 of record JAGGTN010000020.1, read on the forward strand.
ATAATCAGGTTACCTGTTCACAGAATTGTTCAGCACCACCTCAACCGACCTGTGTGGTACCGACCGACGGCATGCTGATAAACGAGAGTGTAGTATTGTGTCCAGGAGTTTATAATCTGCCTAACGGAATTAAGATAAACGCTGATAATATTGTTGTTACTTGTAATGGAACTACTTTGAACGGCACGGGTTCTGGGTACGGAGTGGAAAATACGGGGCATAGTAATGTTACTATCAAGAACTGTGTTATAATAGAATACGGATATGGTGTGTACTGGGAAAATGCGAATTATGGAACCATATTTAATACAACGGTCCAAAAATCAGGTCAAGGTATCTATTTAAGGGAATCTTCTTATAACAATGTTCGAAATAATAACGCAAGTTACAATACTCTTAATTCAGAAAGTTGTGGGATTGCAGTTCTTGGAGATAATAACAATCTAACTGATAATGTTGCTCATAACAATGTTTACTATGGTATAATAATAGAAGGAGTTGGCAACACTGTCGCGGGTAACACTTTAAGAAATAATCTGGCAGGAGTGGTAGTTCAGAGTATCGAGAGAGTATCTTCTAATAATACTCTTGTAAACAATAATATTACTGAAAATCAGTATGGAATAGGTATTTCTGATTCCGTTGGCAACTATATTCATAGTAATTTTGTATGTGATAATAAGAATGTGGACATAACACTTTCTGCTAATACTTCTGGTAACACTGGTGACAACACCTGTGATAAATTACAGGATGATGATTCCAATCAGGTAACATGTAGCAAAGGATGTACCCAACAGGCATGCTCTCTCTTAGTTTCACCGTCATCAGCTTACGTTGGCGAAACAGTGAAGATAAGTGGTAGCGGTTTTGCACCAAACTCTGACATAACTCTCGAGAACAGTTGCGGTGGGACGACGACGATTAAATCAGACCAAAACGGTAACTTTGTCTATCCGTTCGCTACGAACTGTGGAATGCTCGGAACATGTACCGTTAAAGCTTACGATGATTTCTGCGAGGCCACGGGCACTTACACGGTCAAAACGCAAGCTGAGGTTTGCGATGACGGTGTCGACAATGATTGTAACGGAAAAATAGACTGTGCTGACCCTGCATGCATCGGGTCTGCTGCATGTACCTTCGAGGTATCCGATTGTTTCACTATAAGAAATTCGAACGGTGGGACCTGGGTACTCAAGTCGGACATAAAAGCAAACGATAAATGTATAGAACTCGGTTTAAAGCCTGGAGCGGTGGCAGTCATTCGCTGTGAAGGTCATACAATAACCGTTAATACTACCGGTAAAACGGATGCCCATGCGATAAAAGTCTTCAGTGAACAGACAAGGGATGCTGATATTAAATTAGAGAATTGTAATATTAAAATAGTTGGTAATGGTAACGGTAATGCTGTTTGGGCCTTCAACCTTAACAAGCTTGAGCTTTATAGTATCATTGCAGACGTGGCTTCTGATAACAGTTATCCAGTTTTGGCGCAGTATATTAGGAACTTGATTGCAGAAAACCTTAACATTACTCACGATGGAGACAACGCTACGGCGTTCAAGGTGCAAGAAATATCTAATTCAATAGATGTAAACAATGTCCAACTCACCAGTTCAGCTAACATCAAACAAGGTGATTTCAGAAAGAGCGTGTTTGTGAGTGACGTACATCCAGATCCTTCTCTTCCATATAAGAAGAGAAGAATATCAAATATTTATGAGCATACTAAGTTTAATAAAGCAGTAATCCTAGATTCAAGCAACTTGGTGTTGAACGATTGGAAATTCCATGATCATCAGGATGAAGGTCTGGCGATATTGGGTAAATCATCAAATATAGAAATGACCAGATTCAATCTTTCGAATAATAATATAGGTTTATACATCGGACAAGATGTGGAAAACGTATCTATTGATTCTTCATACATGTGTAATAACCGTGAGAAGGATGTATTATCTGCTGATATTTCTGCATTAAATGTTGGAGCAGATGTTACGTGTACAAAATCTTATCCAGAAAACATCTGTCCGAAACAATGTCCTATGGAGGATACTGATGGTGATGGAGTGCCTGATGACCAGGACAATTGTGTAAAGGTCTACAACCCAGACCAAAAAGATATTGATGGTGATGGATTGGGTGATGCCTGCGATAATTGTGTGGATGTTTACAACCCAGACCAGATAGATAACGATGGTGACGGTCTCGGGTACGCATGCGAGCCCGGTGACCCGAACGTTTGCGATTACACGTTCGACTGTGATGGTGACGGAGTCTGTGACGGTCCACGTTCACCAGAGGCACCTGCAGTCTGTGGCAACGGAATCTGCGAGTCTGGTGAGGATTATACTACTTGTCCCTCAGATTGTCCTGCTCCATCATGCAAAGATACAGATGAAGGAATCGATTATTATACCTCTGGTTCAGTTATGACGTCCTCGGGAAAGGAGTTCAAAGATTACTGTTTGGATAACAACAATCTAATGGAGTATGCGTGTAACCCAGATGGTAGCGAAAGCACTTATCAATACGATTGTTCAAAAGAAGGTTTAATATGCCAGGACGGTGCATGCGTTAAAGGAGCACAATGCATTGAAGGTGCGTCTTGCTCGAGCGATGATGATTGTTATGGTGGAATATGCATATTAACTTCGTCAGATGATATATGCTACGCTAAACCTATTTACTCTGATTCTGATTGTAAGATGTTCTGTAACAATTTCTCTGGACTCAACGAATACAAATGGGATGGTGCTGAATCATGCGAATGTTACGGTTCGATAACAGAGGATGAATGCGTTGAGTCGGCTGCACAGTATGGTTATGGATACTCTTATTTCCCTGGAACGACAACAGGCACATGCGACTGCCCAATAGAGTGTTTTGAGTTGCCTTATTATGACTGTGAAAGGACTTCTGAATGCAGATGGTGTAATGGAGCATGTTTTTCATCAGATACAATATGTCAAATAAAAGTATGTAGTGGTGATAAACCAATAACGTGCTATGATCAAGCATGTTCTGATCATCAAGAAACTTACATACGTCAGACATGCATTGCCGAGGGTGAGGAGTGTAATACAGAACTGGTTGATTGTGGTACTTCTCCTATTTGCGGTGATGATGTTTGCGAAATTTATGAAGATTATAATAACTGTCCAGAGGATTGTCCACTGCCTGAATGTTCTGGTACACAGACAGATGATTGCTCCACATTACAGGTAACGAATCCGAAATCTGAATGCCAGAATTATTATTCAAAGTCTGGGTTCCAGTGTACTGTTAACAAGGATGCAACTGGATGTATGGATAGTGAACAATGTACAGTTAAACTTTCTGAAAAAGAGATTGTTAGCTTAGAAAAAGGGAAGGTATCAAACTTGTTTAACCTATTCACATTACCTTTCATTTTCGGTTTAGGGGTGTTTATGATGAAAAGGAAAAGGAAACTGTCTTCCTCACTTTTAGCACTGGTAGTAGGGCTGATGTTAGTAACTTTTATTATAGGAACAGTGAATGCTGCGCTTCCAGAATGCTATGGTGGTGAGTCTAAGTCATGCAAAGAGATAACAGATGAAAAGACTTGTACTAATGCTTATGTTGCCTATAACAATACATATTACCAATGCGAATGGGATCCTGTCAACTATCTTTGTCTCCTCAATACTATACCAGAGCACGAATGTGCGCCGCCTGCCCAGCAACAAGAGATATGTGATAACGGTGTTGATGATGATAGTGACGGGTTGATTGATTGCAAAGACCCGGACTGTGCAGATGATCCAGCATGCCAAGGTTGTTCACAATACACTGATGAAACATCGTGTAACAATGACCCAAACTGTGAATGGTATCCTGGAACTCCTGAGTATGTTGGATGCGAAGGTGAAGCTAAACATTGCTCTGTGTTCTCAAACGAAGATGAATGTTTGATGCAGAAGGGATGTTCATGGTTAACCGAGTCATTGAGTTATTATGCATGCATCGCCCAAGGATACTCCTGGTGCGAGTTTGATGGTAGATGCGATTCCGAAGGCCCATGCACTAGTATTCTCTGTAAGGCATTAGCTAAATGTGAAGACCCAGTAGATTGTTCTGAGGTAACTGATCAGTCGTCTTGTGAATCCTACAGTACCTGTGCTTGGGACTCTGATAAAGGAGTATGTTATGAAGAGGTATTGTGCAGATCATACAAAGATGAAGATTCATGCACTACGGCGGGTTGTAAATGGAAAGTAGTCAACTACTACGCACCTTGCACAGAAGTATGCTCAGATAACACGTCTATATGTGTCAAACAAAGCACAACGTGTATACCTGAGAATGAGACTGTCCAACCTACACCTGTCGACTGCAACGCTTCTCCACCCTCTGGATGCACTGGTGAACCGTTGAGTTGCTCAGCTGTAAGTAACGAGAAAGAATGTATCAACCAGATGGGTTGTAGTCCAAAGTACAAGACTATTAGTGGGTACTGTGCAGAGAAACCTTCTTCAACATGTACATCTTCACCAAGCGGTAAAGACGAGTTCTACAACGAATATCCGTACCCATCTGATATTAAACCACCTATTGATGTGTACGGTGCGCCTATATGTATAGATGATGATTATTGCGACTTAAACTGTTTCCTCAATGCTTCACCAGATTATCCAGGTGCGTTAACATATCCAATTTGGGATTCTGATTGTTGTCAAGATAATGATAAGGACGGTTATACAGGTTCAATACCTCATGAAGCACCGTCAGAATTCCAATCATATTGTACTGATGATTGTGATGATTATAATGCAAACGTTCACCCCGGAGCAGAAGAGTTGTGTAATGCTATAGATGATGACTGTGATGGTTACGTTGACATGTTCCCGGGGACGAGTGTCATGCCGAAGGACTGTAAGCAGTGGAGTAATGATGAAGCTGCGTGTTTAGAAAACTCTGACCAATGTACTTGGGCAAGCAAGTTTACCGGTTGCGACCCGGTTAAAAAAGAATGTTCTGTTTATTCTGATAACGAGTCGTGCGAATCAGACGTTTTCTGTGATTGGGTGGTTACACCTGAGACAGGTTCGTGCGTAGCACCTGTGGAATGCAAAAAACTTGAAGACGAACAAACATGTTCCCAGTATCCGACGTGCGCATGGGAACCGAACCAACAGGTATGCTATAAGGCGGTTGACTGTACAGGTTATAAAACAGAAGCTGATTGTGAAAATGCGGGTTGTACATGGCAGGTTAAACCAGCCAGGGAGTATTGTGGTTATGATTTAGGTATAGAAACCTTCTGTAAACAATGGACAACCACTGACGAGTGTAACAATGCATTGTACGAAGGAGTGAACGTGTGTCAAGCAACACAGGACACGAGGTGCTATAACAACTGTTATGATATAACCGATCAGGGAACATGCGATACAACAGAGTTCTGCGCATGGGTAGGCTCAGGAGGTACCTGTTATGCTGACTGTTCTGGTTTCACTGATGAAGCAACATGTAACAAGTATGACCCATACTGTAAATGGGATGGTAAAGAATGCGTGGACTCAGGCTTAGGAGAATGCACAGAATACACGGATGAAAAAACCTGTACTTCTAACTCACTGTGCAAGTGGAAATCTGAGACCGTAGGATCATGTCAGCCAGCACCAGAGGAAGGCGGGCCCGTACCTTTAACTCAGTACTGTTATACCGGGCCAAAAGGTACCGACGGTGTAGGTATATGTCATGGCGGGACACAAATATGTACTTCTGGTGCATGGGGTGTTTGCGAAGATGAAGTTACTCCTCAGGTTGAATTGTGTGATGGAATAGATAACGATTGTGACGGGAAGTATGATGAGGATTTTGATAAAGACAATGATACAATTACTATATGTGGAACGTATACAACAAATGGTTCTTCTGTAGAGCCAGATTGTAATGATAATGATCCTAACGTGTGGCATCTTATGAAAGGATATGCCGACAATGATCATGACGGTTATGGTACTGGTGAACTGTTGGATGTATGCTCAGGGTTGACATTACCTATTGGATATTCAGACATTTCTGGTGATTGTGATGATGATATGAGTGATGATCCAACTGATATAACCTGCCCATCTGATCCAAGTAATTGCACTGAGGATACTGGTGAATGTGCTATATGCATACATCCTGGAGCAATGGAAATACCGTGCGATAACATAGATCAAAACTGTAACGGACACTGGGAAAACAAGACGTTTACTTCGCAGTTATTAGTCAAACCTGAAAAGGATAAGAAATATCATAAGTGTAGACCCTGTAGTACGATTCATTCATTGACAATAAAATATATTGGTGATGATAATGCAACAGAGGTATATGTTTATGATAAGAAGAATAACTTATTAGGGATGTATCCAATTGTTAACAGAACATTCACAGTAACAAATCTTGCCAAACCTGAAACAATATTCCAAATAGGATCTTATATACAGTGGATTCATACAAGTTGTTCTAGACCGATCGGTCCTGGGTATTTGTTTGGCAAGCTTAAGATAATCTCATGGAATGCTGCAGATCCAAATACTTGTGATGGCGATGGAGGATCCAAGTATTATGATTGGACTGGCAGTAAATGGAAGTTCTACAATGACTATTATCCAGATGATCTAGTCATTGGAAATAATGAAATAGGGTTGGCAGATTTTGATAATGACGGCCAAGATGAACTCATAGTTAAGGAGAAGAAATACAGACATACTGATGATATTAATACATGGTTCTATGAATGGGATGGTGATTCATGGGTTGAATATGAACATTCGACCAATGATGGTTTGCCATTACAGGGCAGGTATGAAGTAGCAGCATGTGATATATTAGACAGTAATGGACAACCTGGTACAGATGGTGTTCCAGAGCTTATAATAACAAGAGAAGGGTTCAGTAAGGAAACTAAATTCTATCATTGGAATTCTGGTACTGAAAAATGGGATTATGTAACTGGTTCAACAAATACAGGCATATTCTTAAAAGGCGGTGACACTGCATGTTTTGATATTGACAATGATGGGACAAATGAATTAATCGTCAAGAAGAAGCATAAGGATAGATTCGAAGTATATGAATGGGATGATAATCATTGGACAAATGATGGAACATATACACATGATAACTTGATAACCGGGCATAGTGAGATCGCTGGTGGTAATGTTAGAGGTTTTGAGACTGTGTATGTTGATTCAGATGACCAGCCAGATACTGATGGTGACGGTGTATCTGATTGTGTGGATTATTGTCCAGAAACTCCTGGAACAGTTTATCATGGTTGTCCTGGTGCAATCACAACCACTGCTAACATATATGATATCGGTTGGCATGGAGTAAAAGGGCATGAACCAAGGGATGGAGCTGAAGATGATGTGTATGAATTGGATTGTGTAAATTCAGTGCTTGGTAATTCAACAATTGCATCAGAATATGGATTTAGTACAACAACGTGGAAAGATTTGACAAGCCATATATATTCTCACAAAGACAAAGAATTAAATGCGATAAGAGAAAATTGCCCCTCATGGACATGTGAGATGGATGACACAGGTCAATGTACTGTAGGCGTTCCAAATGGGGAGTATGTTGTATTCTCACCTTTTGAAACAACGCAAATGGTACCCCATGGTGAAAGAGTATGTTATCAAAAATGTACTGGTCAACCATATAAGAAAGGAAGACATTGTTGGTGGAAGAGAGACCACAGGGAAGGTAACCATAAGTATTGTACAAATAAATGTGGGATTAAGTGGACTGTTAAACCAGAGCAGTTTGATTTCTCAGTTTATAGGCCATCGTTAACAGTGTCAAACTCTCTTGAGACAGCGCATTTAGACTATATTAAGACGCCATGGGGTAAGTTAGTGCCAGCAGTATTCATGGGCACAATTGTGGGTTCTGAACTGAATGTGATTCCTTCAGAATACCTAATTGAAGTGCCAGAAGGTGAAGTGATACCTGATGATATTGCAGAGGGTGATGTAGATTATATATATCCAATGTTGTTTGAAGCTGACTCTCCGTGGGAAGTCAATGTATCAATAACACCGCCAGAAGGGTATCAAGTGGCGACGGATACTGAAGCAGAGATTAATAATTCGGTTGATAGTATCGTAATTGGGATTGTCGCAAATGTAACAAATGGAACTACTCCTGCAATGATTACAATGGCAATGGTACCATCATCAATAAACTTAATGAGAGCTGTAGTGCAGGCTAAACATCCATGGGAAACAAAATGGAAAGAACAGACTATTGATGTTAAGACAACGTTCGAACCGCAACCAAAAAAGACAGAAAAACCATTGTTTGATGCAGGTTCAATAATAACAGTAGTGGTTGCACTTCTTGTACTTGTCATGATAGGAGTATGGTTAAGGCGTAGTACTATGAAGATTAAACCGCATTCTAATAACTCAAACCTTGTAAAAACAAAGAAAAAGGTAAAGAATAAGAGAGGAAAAAAATAATTCCATATTTTATTTTTATTTTCTTTGTTTCTGAATGGCCATTGTGGCTTTCTCAAAAAGAGGAACAAATCTAAGATTAGTTGTACCTTTATTATGTGAAATCAAATCTTATTATTAAGGGGCAAGTATTATTGAGTCTCTTTAAGATAAAATGAAAAATTATGATATTTCATTTTCTACCACAACTTTTTTAAATATTAAAAGGCATAATATTAGTATGAAACAAGTATTTAAGAAAGATCTGGGAGTCGAAGAAGGTTCTAAACAAACTGAAGCCAGACAAAAAACACCAGAGAAAAATCAATTTATAAATACGAATCCAATTATGGATTTTGTAGATAAAGGCTTTTTAAATACTATTACCAGAAAGAGAAGGAAAGGGAATATAGTGGTGAGAATCGCAGAAATTGCTATGCTTACATTTGCCACAATTACTGCAGGTATTTCGCTCACAAAGGTTCCATATTTCTATTTCATGACAAAGAACATTGATATAAAATATGGTGCTGAGGTAGCTAAAAAAGAATGGGATTTTGACATATATGCCCAATATCTTTTATATCATTATGGGTTAACAGGGGGAATAAAAGAATATTATAAAATTATTCATGAGTATAACAGTTATGATTGTTGGCTAAAAAGGTTTAAGGAAGCAGGAATTCCGGTCATTCAGGATTTTGACTCATTGTTTACATATATAAACACCAAACCTAGAGTATTTGTACAGTTTTCTGCGAGGGGATGTCACGGATGTCTTCTCTCAATGCCTTATGTTCTTCAATATGCAAAAAAACATCATGAAGTTTTCTTTGTATACTGTAATCCCTACAAGAAAATTAATGATGAAGTTGAGGATACACTAAAATCATGGAATATTTATGCAATTCCGACATTTATCTATTTTGAAAATGGAAAGGAGGAAGTTAGGTTCATTGGTGAAGTAAGAGATACTACTGCAATAATGAAAATTGTAAACAAAAAGATGAATGATAACGATGAACAACACTGACTCGAGTGATTATCTATTTCTTAATTTCAAATTTATTTAAAAAATAAAAAAAAATAATTGTTGGCATATGTTATATCATTTTGAAAATTTATTTGTACACTTCTGGAAGTTGGTCTGAACGGATATGGCCGTTAGTACATTGTGAGTTAACACAGATAGGAGCGCTATCTTCCCTCCATTGACAACAGTAATGCCATCCGACACCACCAGGGCATGGAGAATCCCAGCAATGTACTGTCCAATCGCTGCTCCCAGGTTGTGTCATAACTGTTCCACTATCATATGGTAATATCAATTGGCTACTACATCCAGAGACATTCATCAATTGGCCATTTAAATGAAAGTGTGCAATCCCACAATAAACATTACGTATAGTAGAAGCTTGTGATTTATCATTGATAGTAATTATTGGATTCTGCTCTATAATTATTGTACCATTTGCCAATGCTTTTTTTGCAGTATATTCATCCACATTGTACTTTTGCATAATCTCTTCAACAAGGAGACCATGTAATTCCACAGTTCCCATACTCGCTAGAAGATTTAGAGATTGCTGTGCGTTGTTAGTTATTTTATTATCTATATCATTTATCTTATTGTCTATACTATAAGTCCTAGCATCAAGTGTTTTTAATGTATTCCAGTTGTCCCAAACACCGTTCCATATTTGATATATCGCTGCTGCGATACTGTCTAATGTAGCTTCCACCTGTTTTGGCGCATCCATTGCACTTATAATGCTAGTTCCAATTAATAATCCTCCTAATAGGAAGACGGCAAGTGCTCCCCTATTTATTTCAAAACTCATTTCATCTACCTCCATAATAATTTAATTTTTTTATACTGGGTTAATGATTTAATATTAAAACGATGAAAATATTTATAAAGTATTATGGTGAGACTATATGAGATAGGGTGTTGAATATTTCAATCTTTTTCTAACAAAAATTTTCAACTCAGATATCCAAAAAGATACGCATCAATTGCTGTGATATCAACTGCTAGAAGATTTCCTTTTATTAAGCTATTAAGCCAATTCTCATACCTATCCTGATAATCTCTCTTAGTACCAGTTTAAAGAATTCCTCATCTTTCCTGTATTTCCGTTTGGAAATACTGGTATGATCTTGAGTTCTTTTAGGACTAAGTGCTTCCACTAACTTAGGATATTCTTTTAATTTACGTTCTGTATCTCTCATACTTACAGCATGAAACAGAGGGGATAATAAAACACATTTTAGGAAAGTTTCGTCACCATGCCCTTTCCTACCTCTGTTATCTTCATTTTTCATTATTCACCCAATTCTTTTTACTATCAACCCAAACCGCAGAGCTACCGCTAACCTTTTTAATGTGGAAATCCCAGGATTTCCGGGTGGGCTCACCCGTCTTTATGACGGGTGTACTCACTAAAAATATCTATTCTTTCAGTCAAACAAAATTAGAAGAGTTTTATAAGAGATTTTTCGACACTATAATATTTTTCGACACTATAGGGTTTTTAACACCAATACAAACATAAAATATTTAAACACCTACATCTAAAAAAATATAGGCAATACTGTGTTTATAAGCTTAATATATAAGAGGTGATTTTTATGGATAAGAGGAAAAAAAAGAGATTCTTTTGGGATGATGATGATATCTTTGATGAAATGGAAATAGATTTTGATGATATAAAACGAATGGCAGAAAAGATGATGAGAGACATGATGACTTCACCAGGGATATCTGAAGAAGATTTAGAGAGAATGGCAAGAGACCCTAACTATAGAGTGTTTGGATTTTCAATAAGGATAACTCCAGAAGGAAAACCGATTATTAGAGAATTTGGGAACATAAAACCAAAAGCGTCTGAGAGTAAGATAACGCTTAATGAGAGAGAGCCTTTGATAGATGTGTTTGAGAGTAGGGATGGTAAGAAGATATCTGTGATAGCCGAGATGCCAGGTGTTGCTAAGGAAAATATAGACCTCGATTTGTCAGACCATATGCTTATCATAAAGAGTACTGATAAACAAAGGAGATATTATAAAGAGGTTCCATTACCATCAGATGTTGATTCCAATGATGTTAGAGCAACGTATAACAATGGTGTCCTAACAGTTGAATTCAAGAAAGTGAGCAAACAGGCAAAGAAAACTAAGAAGATAAAGATTGATTAATATTTTCATTAATCTCTTACAATTGTTCCATTATGTTTCTTTCCCATAATGGCTTTCTCTACATCAGTATAATTCTGTCCTTTGACAAAATGTAGTTCTATGTTGTGTATTAAAGCTAGTTTCGTTCCTAACATATCAAATATGATATGTTCGCCTGCCATGCCTGTTGCAGATCTGAATACAATGTTTAGCAATTCGCGATGATTCATTTTATTAATCTTCTTAGCTTTTGGATTTTTATTAGGGTCAGAATCATAAACTCCATTCACGTTGCTTACATTAACCAATCGTTTTGCATTGCTTGCGATGGATAGTATGACTGAATCAGCATCTGATGTCATGCCGGGTGATACACCTCCAGTGACAACAACGTTGTATATATTCAACACATCTCGGAGTTTAACCGTGAAATCACAACTACTTAAATATTCTGGGTATACGTTGACTCCTTTTGCGTTTAGGATTCGTATGACATAAGCAGCATTTAATCGCGTTGCGAGTATTCCTACTTCATCACATTCTATCTCTGAGATATTGAATTTCCTCATCACGTTTGGATAAGCTCGTGCAATGTAACCTCCTCCTGTAACGATAACGATTTTTTCTTTTTTACTGATTTTTTTAATTATATCCGAGAACCTAGATATGAACCTAGTATCTGGTTCTCCTGTTCCGTTGATAACACTCCCTCCTAATGATAATACGACTGTCATATTTATCACCTTGTTTAATTACATATTAAAAATGCTTATCAACCCTTTGATTAATATAAAAGGGATTAAATTTATTAATCTGTGTATTCATATTTAATATGGTGTTATGATGGAAGATATAATCAAACAGCTTAAGGAGATGGAAATAGTTCAGACCGAAATGCTCAATGATATGAGAGAGATTGTACGTCTCTGTTCGAGAGCCATTAAGAAAGTGCATGCTAGGGATTATGATGCTGCAAAAGAACAGGCAGGAAGGATAAAGGAGCGATTGAGAGGTTTGGTATCAATGGCAGAAAAGTATCCTAATTTTAATTCATATCGTGTTCATGCTGAGCAAGAATATGTTGAACTTATGACTTTTCTATCATGTGTTAAGAATGATAAGATCCCTGATGTAAACGAACTAAATGTGCATTATCAATCATATTTATTGGGTTTGTTAGATGCCGTCGGTGAGTTGAGACGCGCATTGCTTGATAGGTTGAGAGATGATAATATCAAGGATGCTGAACGTATGTTCAAGTATATGAACGAGATATATGAACTTACTGTTCCTATTGTTTTCTCAGAATCGCTACTTCGCGGGTTTCGTGGTAAGCAAGATGTTGCTCGCAGGCAGGTGGAACAGGCACGCAGTGAGATTACAATGGCTTTGATGTTTAAAAATGCTAAGTAATATTTATAAATGTCATGATGAGGTGGTCATGTGAGAGATAACACTTTTGTGAGAAATAATATTCTATTGTTTATTCTATTCTTAATTCCAGTTGTTTTGTTGTTTATGGGATGCTCTTTTATGGAACATAATCATATCGGAAATCAATCGGCGAATCAGACGCAGGGTAATGTAATCAATAATACTGCTAGCCAAACAGCAAATAGGTCAGGCTCTATAGTTGCCAATCAGACATATGTGAATAATACGGATAGTATGAATGATACGAATGTTCAATATTCTACAGGTGAGTTGTCATATACTTATGCTCCATTATCAAATATTACTGTATGTTTCATTGATGTTGGATATGGCGATTCTGTTCTGATTAAAAAAGGAGATTTTGATATGCTTGTTGATGCTGGTAATGAAGCGTCAGGACCACATGTGGTTTCACTGTTAGATCAGTTAGGTGTTGATGATATTGAAATCATGGCATTGAGTTCTATGACTGATGACAGGATGGGTGGTATGAAATCCGTACTACAATCATATAATGCCGAACAGTTCTGGGATAATGGAGTAGATTATCTTGAAGACAATGAGGACTATAGTTATATTTTAGATGTGTTGAATAATAGGCATACAAAGATAATCCATCCAACGAGAGGATATCATTTGTATGAAGATGGTATCTCAATCGATGTTCTTAATCCTCCATCAAATCGTTTCAATTCTATCAATAATCCTGAGGCAGATTCTTTAACATTGCTCATCAAGGATAGGAATTTTACTTTGTTCCTTTCAGACTTATCCACCACTACTCAGAACAATCTTATCAGTGATTATCCTAATATTACAGCAAGGGTAATGAAGGTTTCACAACATGGTGGTGGGAGTGTAGGAGTAGAGGAGAGAGTAGGCTCGTTCTTATTTATAAGTAAGCTTAGACCTGATATTGCTGTTGTATCAGTGGGTCCTAATGATAGGGGATTACCCAATCCAACGATATTAGAATCATATAGACTGCATAATGTTGATATTTATAGAACTGATACACAAGGAACTATATGTATAACGAGTGATGGCTATCATTTAAATGCAACAACAAGCCGATGAATTTCTTAATCTTCTTTTCCAAATTCTTTCTTTGGTTTAACAAAAATATATCCACATCTCCAGCACCGGTATGCTCCAACGGGATTCTCAGCTCCACATCTGGGGCATTTCTGCATCTTTTTAGAGTCTGGTTTTATCTTCTTGATTAAACTCTCTCCTGCCATGATATTACCTCATGATTTACTTACTGATTCATTTTATGGTTGAAGACTTATAAATTTATTGTATATTCTTATTATATGTGTGATGATGTTTTGTATAAACCAATGCTTGCTGAGCAAGGAAGTGAGAGAGACCTTGCTAGAAAGGGATATATTTTTGAGCCGAAACTCGACGGTACTAGAGCTATATGTTATTTGAACAATGAATCAATCACGATGATCAACAGGCGTGGTAGGGATATTACATATAGATATCCAGAATTTGATTTCTCTGGAAAGGTAAAAGCAAAGACGTGCGTTCTTGATGGAGAGATTATTGTTTATGATGCTGACGGTAATCCTGATTTTAATCTTCTTCAAGGTAGGGAACAGTTGGATAATAAGATTATGATAGAACTTAGAAGCAAAGAAAATCCTGCAACTTATGTTGTGTTTGATATATTAATGAAAAACGGTAAAGACCTAACACATCTATCATTAAAGGATAGGAAGAGGATATTGGATAGGACAATATTGGAGAGCAAGGATGGATTTAATACCATCCAAAAGATTTTCTTCACAAAGAATGGTAGAAGCCTTTATCGGATTATTAGAAAGCATAAACTTGAAGGTGTGATGGCGAAAGATATTAATAGTAGGTATTATCAAGGAGAACGAGTTCCTGCGTGGTTGAAGATAAAATACGTTAAAACGATTGATTGCATTATTGTAGGTTATGTTCAAGAGAAAAGGATTATATCATCGCTTGCCCTTGCTCTGTATGATAATGGGAAATTGAGATATGTTGGAAGAGTAGGGACAGGAGCTACAGAGGAGTTTTTAGAGAGATTGTATGAGAAATTAAAGGCGATTAGAGTAAAAAAGCCATATGTTGAATATTCTGATAGCAAGGATATTAAATGGGTTAAACCACGATTCGTATGCGAAATTAAATATTTAAATTTTACTAAGAAAGGAAAATTAAGAGCGCCAGTGTTCTTGAGATTGAGAGATGATAAGCCATTAAGAGATTGTGTTATTGAAGCATGAATCACGTAATACTCCATAGAATACATGTTACCATGAAGCGCAATTACAGAGTATATGACATGCAAAAATAGAAACATAATGCAAAGGTTTAATAATTTAAAATTATTCTAAATATTGGGATTTATATGAAATCTGTATGGGATGGGTCATTATCTTTTGGTTTGGTAAATATCCCTGTTAGATTATATCCAGCTATCGAGAGCCAAGCATTAGGTTTTAGGCTCTTGCACAGTAAATGTCATACGCCTTTAAAATATAAGAGATGGTGCCCGAAATGTAAGGTTGAAGTTACATGGGATGAGGTTGTTAAGGGCATTGAAATCAGAAAAGGCGAATATTATGTTCTGACGAAGGAGGATATGGAAGAGCTTAAGCCAGAGAAGACGGATACGATTGAGATAGTAGAGTTTATTGATGCCCAACAAATTGATCCAATATATTTTAACAATCATTATTATATTGCACCTAAGGTGACTAAGGAGAAAGCATTTTTCTTGTTTAAAGAGGTTCTGCAGCTCACAGCTAAGGCGGCAATAGGTCGTTTTGTAATGCGTGAGAAACAATATGTGTGTGCGATAGAATCGTATAAACGCGGTCTGCTTCTTACAACATTGAATTATAGGTATGAGATTAGAGATATAGATAAGATACCAGAACTTAACATAGTTCCTAAGCTTAAGAAGGAAGAGCTTGCTCTTGCTAAGAAGATCATTCATAAATTATATAGAGAGGAATTTGACATGGGAGAGTTCAAGGATACGTTCGCTGAAGAACTCAAGAAGATGCTTGAGTTGAGAGAGAAGGGTAAGATTGTTAAGGTTGGTGAAGTTGGAAGAGTAAAAGGTAAGGGAAGGAAGAAAGAGAAAACACTCATTGATATACTCAAAGCAAGTTTGAAACAGGCATAAGCAGGACGAAGATGCGTTAATGATGCAAAGTTATCAACACGAAGAATCAAGTTAATAAACTAGAGTAAACATGAGTGGGCGAATGCGTAAGGCGAAATAAAACGAAATAAAATGAATTAAAGCGAATAAAATATGTAAAAAGTAAAAGTAACTGGAAACGCACACCCAATATTCATTTATAAATGTTAGTATGTTGATTATTTTTATGTCTCATTCAGCGATTGGGTTGCCGCTTCATCCAGGTAAAGCTCCAAGATGGTTGTTTGGAAGGATGGTTAAATTATCTAAGCTTATCTCTAAGTATATCATTAATGAGTATGGCGAACAGGTTTTTATGAAGCGTCTTGCCGACCCATTATGGTTCCAATCATTTGGGTGCGTGCTTGGATTTGATTGGCATTCATCTGGTTTGACCACAACAACAACTGCTGCTTTAAAGATAGCTTTGGATGAAGAGAATCTCGGCATATATGTAGCTGGTGGCAAAGGTAGGACATCTCGCAAGACACCAGAACAGATCATTAATTATGGTGATAGGTTGAGAATATCTGAAAAGGTGAAAGAGCGTCTAGTAAGAACAAGCCGTTTGACTGCTAAGATAGATAATTCGTGCATACAGGATGGGTATCAGCTATATCATCATGTTACTATATTTGGAGCTAACCATGCAGTAGTCATCCAACAGGGTATGAATAGCGATAGGTTGTATGCGAGGAGATATCATTGGTATGACCCTCATAAGAGTATTGATGTTATCAATTCAGAAAATGAGAATATTATATCACATAGGGTTAACGGCCATGATAATGATGGGCATGGTTCTATGAATGTGCTTGACCTAGCATCTCCAAAAAGCAAAAAATCAAGAGAATATTCGTTGGATATAATTGAAGATATGCCGAGACATCATCGCGTTCTATTGAAATATCTCACAGATAAAGAAATTCAGATGTTATCCAATTTGAGTGGTGATATGTTTGATAATTATGAGGAGCTTTTACTTGTCCATGGAATAGGTCCTAAGAAACTAAGGGCGTTGGCTCTCATATCACAGTTGGTATACGGGTCAGAATTGGATTGGAATGACCCAGTTAAATTTTCATTTGCTCATGGTGGTAAGGATGGTCATCCATTTCCAGTTGATAGGGAAACCTATGATTATAACATATCTTTATTATCAGAAGCTCTTGATTATAATAATGATATATCTGGCAATAAGAACTATGATGTTAAGCATGCGATTAAAAGGTTATATAAGATTATTAAGAATTAACATATTGAAACTAGGAGCTTTGTAGGAAACTTTAGGCGTTGGTGCTGAGAATATCTTCTATTGGAATATTTATGTAAGTATCCTGTTTTCTATTCTTTTCAACAATCCTTTTCTTTATCTCATGTAAGCAATATAAATTCAGGAGCAATCAAAAATTACATAGTTTGCATTTTATTCCTTGATAGTTTAATGCCTTGGAGCCATGCACAGATTAGGATAAACGATGTGTGGTTTAATTTTTATTTTTGTTCCATAACCTCAAAACCACTGTCATTTAAAATATCTTTTCCTCACATCGCATAATCTAATTTTTAAATTTTACCTTCTTTATAATCATGATGAAACTTAAGCGATTAAGAATTACTGTAGCTACGGCAGATGAAGATAAGAAAAGGTTTATTTATGAAGGTTATGAAATTCCTAAACATCAATTTAGTGGTAAAGATATTATTGTTCTTAAATTAGATAATGGGTATAATATTGGTATCAGGAAGAGAAAGGATGTTAAGATTGATATCATCGGTGAAAAAGATATCTCAATTTCTGAATACAAAAATACAACGAGAGAAATTAAGAAAAGAGCGGGGATCAGTATCCTTAATTGTGGTGGAACGATAGGTTCAAGAATTGAATACCTTACTGGTGCTGTTTTTCCTTATGTAACTGCTCAGGAGTTGATAAGACAGTTCCCTGAGATAAAAGGTATAACCAATATCAAAACTGAGAATGTATTTTCAGTGCTTTCAGAAGATATAACGCCTAAACATTGGTCAGTAATTGCTGAGAAAGTATATGAGCACATTAAAGATGGCGCCAAAGGAATCGTGGTAACACATGGTACTGATACAATGCATTATACATCTGCAGCATTGAGTTTCATGTTGCGGAAACTCCCTATACCAGTAATAATCACTGGTGCACAACGTAGTTCAGACAGAGGTTCGAGTGATGCTAAAATGAATTTGTTATGCTCTTTAATAGCTGCAAATTCTGATATTGCTGAGGTGGCGGTTTGTATGCATGCCAGTATTAATGATGATAAGTGTTATGTTCATAGAGGCACTAAGGTCAGGAAGATGCATACATCTAGGAGGAATGCATTCAAATCTATTAATATAAACCCAATCGCAGAAATCATGTATAAAAATCTCTCATTTAAAAAGTTGTCTAATTATAACCAGAAAGGAACTTATTCTGTAAAAGATATGAGATTTGATAATAGGATAAATGATAATGTTGCTCTTGTTTATTATTATCCTGGATTTAAACCCGAAATGATTAATAACCTATCTGAATATGATGGTGTTGTGATTGCGGGTACGGGTTTGGGGCATGTGTCTACCAATCCGTTTAATGATAAATATTCAAAAAGCATCCTTGACAACATTAAAATGTTGATAGATTCAGGGATACCTGTTGTTATGTCCTCTCAGACTATATTTGGTAGGATTAATTTCAATGTTTATACTACTGGAAGAATGCTTAAAGAAATAGGGGTTATAGGTAATTTTTGTGATTGGACACCTGAAACTGCATATGTAAAATTATGTTGGGTGCTTGGGCATGAGAAGGATTATGATAAGATAAGAAAAGAGATGGAGATGAATCTTGTGGGTGAAATTACAGATAGGATTGTGTTAATCGATAGATAAAAATCTGGTGAGTTTGTGTATGTTTACAAAAAAGTAAAAATAAGAAAGCCAAAGGTAAGGGGGATAAAGAAGTATGGGAAATTAGAGCAAAGGAATAAATGAAGTATAAAGAGGGGTAAAAAATGAAGTGTGGTATTGAAATACATCAAAGGTTAGATACACATAAATTGTTCTGTAATTGCCCAAGTATTGATATGGGAGATAAGAAACCATCAATGATTATCAATAGAAAACAGTATGCGGTGAAGAGCGAGTTAAAGGAAATAGATATTGCGGCAAGGTTTGAACAGAATAAGAATAAATTATTTTCATATTATTATTATCCTGAATGTAATTGCGAGGTCGAAGCTGATGAGTCACCTCCTTTGGAGCTTAATATCGAAGCGTTGAGGATAGTGCTAGCGATTGCGTTAAAGTTAAACGCAAAACCGGTTGATGAGATTCAGGTTATGAGAAAACAGGTTACTGATGGATCTAATACCAGTGGTTTTCAAAGGACTATGCTCGTTGCTTCTGGAGGGTATTTGGATACATCTAAGGGAAGAGTAAATATAATTACGATATGTTTGGAAGAGGAGAGCGCAGGGATAGTTAAACAGGAAGGAAACCGAAGTATTTTTCGCTTGGATAGGTTGGGGATACCATTGATAGAAATTGTTACTGCTCCAGATATCAAAGATCCTGAACATGCGAGAGAGACAGCAGAAAAGATAGGCTTGATGATGCGTCTTACGGATAAGGTAATGAGAGGGATAGGAACTATTAGACAGGATATTAATGTATCCATAGAAGGCGGTGCAAGGGTTGAGATAAAAGGTGCTCAGCAGTTGGAGAATATACCTAAGATATTGAACAACGAAATTAAGAGGCAGGAAAGATTAAAAGAAGTTTTAGCCAAACTCAATAAGAGATTTAATGGTAAGGTTGAGTTTGATATGTTTTACGCTGATATGACTGAAATATTTGAATCAACAGAATCTAATCTTATTAAGAAAGGCATTAAAAAAGGTGGCCGTGTTTTTGCCATGAAGTTACCTAAGCATGCTGGTATCCTTGGTTATGAATTATTGCCTGATAGAAGATATGGTACTGAATTGAGTGATTATGCAAAGGTTTCTGGGGTTAAAGGGATCATTCATAGTGATGAGGATATGGACAAGTATAAGATCAATGAAGAAGAGATTAAATTGATAAAGATAGCACTTGCGATGAAGGATGATGATGCTTTTATTCTTGTTGTCGGTGAGAAGAATACAGCTATTAAGGCGTTGGAGTTGGTTTATTATAGGGCAAAGATGGATTATGTTCCACAGGAAACAAGAAAGGTCATTAAAGAGGTTTATACAGCGTTTATGAGACCTTTGTCTGGTAAGGCACGTATGTACCCTGAGACAGATGTACCCCCTATAATGATAGATAAGGATATCCTAGATAGTGCTAGTAAGATCAAAGGACCTAGCCTTGAGGAAGTTCAATCATTTCTTATATCCAAGCTTAATAAGGATCTGGCGAGTAAAATGTTGAGATCGAGAAATCTTAGGTTATTCTTAGACATAATTCATAGGTTGAAAAACATTGATCCTAAGATTGTTGCTGTTACTCTTGAAGAGAGTTTAAAATCCTTATCGCGTGAAGGAGTGAAAGTGAATAGATTGAACAATGCATTTTTCAGTGATTTGTTTAGTTTGTATTCGAAAGGGAGTTTTGTTAAACCAGCTATCCCTGAGATAATTAAGTATTATCTTGATGAAAAAGGGAAACTTTCTATAAAGGATATTATAAAAAAGTATAAGTTGAACATCTTATCAGAATCAGAAGTGAAGAAGATAATCAAAGAAAATGATGGCAATATAAAAAGGATAATGAGCAAATATCGTCTTGTAATTGATCCTGCGATGTTAAATAGGCTGTTGGAGGGAAATGACAAAGAATGATATAAAATTAATACATTCAATAAGTTTTTTCTTAGTTATAGTTATCTCTTTGTTATTATTTTAGATTCTATTTTTGTTATGGGACTCTGTATATCTTTTATAGGCCCAGATAGCCGCATGAATGATACCTATTATTAGGCCAGCTAATATTCCTTTAACAAAATCCATAATTTTTGTTTCTGCCATGAAACTACTATCTCTAATTGTTGTAAAAATCATTGATAAAAATGCTCCCCCTGCTACTATCCATCCAATAACAATTGCTATTACTTGCCCCATCATTTCTTCTTTTTCCTCATCTATTTTTAGAAATTGATATGTTTTAGTTTTTTTTTCCTTCTTTCAATATATTCTGTTTTTCTCTTATATTGTGTTTATCCTTATATTCTTCCTTTCTTTTAATCTCATTTAATATTAATTTTAATGCGTCTTCTGATAATTGTTCGACAAAACCCTCTTTTATAAAGTATGGAACATCGATATCTTCCTCCAAGGCAAGTTCAGCTACCTTAGTCCTATTAGATTTCTTATTTGTTATTTCTATCACATCAAACGAAAATGAAGCATATCTTAAAATCTTCTCATCTGTAATCGTTCCACTAAAATACCATTCTCTCATAGCAGCATCTCTGTCAACTTTTATCGGTATTCTTTCAGTCCAATAGCCATGATAAAAACCTAATTTAACTGAGTACACTTTATCTTCACATAATTCTATGATTCCCTTATTATAGTTGAAATATCTTAGTTCAATAGGTTCAACAAAATTTTTATCAATTGTGTATGAAAGAAAACCTCTTGAACAAAGATCTGTATAAACCAAAACTGTTACCCCTCTTATAATTGATTCAATTGAGTAATACTTATAATCTAAATAATTTTTGGTCTCATCAGATTCAAAAAAACTATCGAAAATTGTTTCTTTATTATACCAAGCATATGAATTAAGTTTTTTTTTCAATCTTATCGGAAACCAGACAAAATAAATTTTAATATATTGTTTTAATTTTGTTTCTTCTAATGAATTAAAATAGTACCTAAAATCACTTACATTCCTTCTAAGGACTTCTAATGTGGGATAATTTTCCATTAAATTTATATGGTTTTTCAAAAAATATTTGAAGGTAATGTAGTCTCTGTTGCTTAAATCTAACAAATCTTTATCTTTAAGATACTCAAGCAAGTACCGTCTAACCAATTCCTTGTGTTCATAACCTCTGACATGATTCCAAATCATATTTACGAGTTGTTTATTTTTAGAACCTCCCATAATCTCACTAATATTTTCTACCCTTCAGTATATTTTAATATATGTCACCTTACAATAAGTTGACAAAACTAATATAAATTTTGATGGTTGTATATATCTATGGAGTATACATTTCTAGAAAAGTTAGGTATTACTAAAAATGAGGCTAGAATATATATAACTCTCATAAACGAAGGACAAATGACTATAGGTAATATAATAAAAAAAGTAGGACTTCATAGAGGTTCTACTTATAATATTATTCAAAGGTTGATTGAGAAAGGTTTAATTTCATTTGTGGATAAAGAAAATAAAAGATATTATCAAGCTTCAAATCCAAGAATATTATTTAGTTTAATAGAGAAAAAGGAAAAAGAGTTAGACTTAGAAAAGAGATATATAATAAAACTAATTCGTGAAATTAAAGATAGAAAAACAATTGCTAATAAATCGGTTGATATAAGTGTAACGTTGGGATTGAAAGCATTTAAGAACTTCTTTCGAGAAATGCTGAATGAATTAGAATCCACTGGCGATGAATATTATTTTATCGGGAATTCAAATGAGTTGATAAGACATCTAGGGGTAAATTATTATCAGTATACGCAAAATAGAAAAGCAAAATTAGGAATTAAATCTAAGATAATTCTTGGAGAAAGTTCAAGAAAAAGTCAGGAGAAGGTTGTGGGTAAGGTTCGGTATGTTGAAGAAAATATTATTACTCCAGCTTCTACATGGATGTATAAAAATAAGATTATAATCGTTGTTTGGGATATTAATCCAATTATTATATTAACTATAAAGAGTGAATCAGTTTTTAGATCATATAAACGATTTTTTGATGTATTATGGAATAAACCAACATATTTTTCAGATCTGGAAAATTTTGAAGGTGAATATATTAGTTTAATGAAGAATTGTAGATATTTGAAGATAATGTCAAGATTGAATTCAGTTCCTTTTATAATATATCCAAAAAAAGAAAATGAATTCGTAGAAATGCGTAGATACGTAAGGAGAAAAAGGAAAACTTTTTACAGCCTAAAGTTTGATGTAAAAGTGTTAAAGATGTATAAAAGGTTATGGAAAAGAAAAATACCAACTTATTTTTTAATAAATCTAAGTGGAATTGAGTTTTTATTTAATATTATGATGAAAAAGAAAGGATACAAATGGATTGTAGATTATGTAAATAAATTAAAAAAAGAAATTAAAAGATATAATGCAAAGGTTAAAGTAATAAAATATACTCCAATATTTATTTATATCAGTCATAACAAATTAATAAAAGTGTTATCAAATCGTTCTGAAAATATCTATGGAATGATTAGTCTTGACCCTAGAATAATAAATGAATATAATAATATTTTTGATGCTTATTTTGATATGGGCGAAGATATCTTTGATTTTCTTGAAGAATACTTAAAAAAAAATAAGAAATGAATATAAAAAACATAAGAGTTAGAATCAATTATCCACCTATGCTTTTATTTTCTTGCTCTGCTTGCATCTTTTTTATTATTTCATTTAAATCGCATATGGTTCCGCCACTCACTTGGAATTTATCATCGCCAAAGTTGTTTAATTCACAATGATAATTGGTTTTGCCTTCTATCTTCTCTGGTGATACTGCTTCGGTTGCCGTTTCATTCCCAGTTATGCTCTTGTTCATCTCCATTTTTATCCAATCACAGCCAGGAATAGTTTCCTTTCCTTTGGATGATTTCAGGTATACCGTGTCGCCTTTTATGATTTCAACAGCAGACATTTGGTCAGATGTTATCTCTATCCTGATATCCTTACCTTTTACATACATAATGGCATGTGTTAGTTGTCCTGATCGCTGATCTGTGTAATCAAATGTACACTTAACTGGTTTACCTAGGCGATTATTGATTTCCATGCCATTGTATCCAAATTCTGTGTTTGGGTTTGATTTATATCTTGATTTTGTGTTTCATTTGTATTAGATGTATTTGTTCCTCCTGTGCATCCCAGGGTCATTAATGATATGAACGTTAACCCTAAGAATAGGTATATGTATGTTTTTTTCATAAACTCACCTCTATTTCATTATGCTTCACGCCTCCACGGGGATTTTCAGTCATCCTAACCTAAGAAAATTAGCCTTTGAACCCCGATCCCAGCCTCCGCAAGGCAGTATTCTGTCCAGGTTAAACTATGGAGGCACATAAGTATTTAAATATTCATGCATCATGTATTTAAAAGTTTATCTGAGTTTTTCCTATGAAATTAGGAGAGTTTTTCTGTTATGTATAAATCAAAACTTTTATACAGGCAAAAATATGTTTATAAATTTAAATATGCATTTTATTATCATATTTGCTTAAAAAAAGAAAGGTTTATAAATGTGTATTTATATAAATATCTATGTAACAAAATTAAAATGTTAAAAAGTTATTTAAAGGGGTGGGGAAATGCCAAGAAGAAAAGTAACTGAAATTAAATATGATATAAATGATAGTGCTGTTGAAAGGTTGAAGAATTATAATATTAATTATGTTAAGAGGAAACGTTCGGAGGAAAAGGCAAAAATCTCCAATAGAGTTTATAGGCTTATTAGTATGGGTCAGAGGTTATATGAACAAGGTAAGAGGGAGAAAGATAATTTTAATAAGATTGGATTATATTCATTGGAAGAAGCATATGAGATTGTTAAGAAAAATAGAATACCTATTTCGTTCCGTGCATTTGGCGGGAGGGTTGAAAGGAAAAGTATTCCATCAGTTAAGATTGGTAGAAAACGTTTTATCCCATCACTTCTTTTAGAAGATTGGATTTCATTGTATGATGAATTTTATACAGTAAGGGATGCATTTAAGAAACTTAAAAAGTATGAGAGAGGCCTTAATTTGCGTGCATTTATTGGCAGGGTAGAAAAGAACAGTATTCCATCAATTAAGATCGGAACGCAACGATGGATCCCAAAGACTTATATTGACGAATATGCAAAAGTGGTTAAGAATTATCATACTGTTTCGTCCGCTATGAATGAACTTAGGAAAAATGGGATTAAGATTCGTAGGAATGCTTTTGAAAGGAGAATAGATAGGGGTCGCATTCCGCATGTGAAAATTGGCGGTAAGAGATTTATCCCAAAAGATGTTGTCAAGCAAGTAATAAAAGGCGAGCTTGATAGGATGAAAAATAGAAATAAATAATATGTTTATAAGCCTCGGGAGGGATAATCATACTTACTGGAATGCAATCAACCAGATGGTATCTTGAACCCCCGACCTGCTGCTTTATTTCTCAGAACTGTTTGTTCAGTTGAGAGTTACAAGGCAGCCGCTCTACCACTGAGCTACCGAGGCATTTGAGCGAAGCGAAAATGCTGAGGTTGCAAACGAATCATAGTTGTTTGATCAACCAGTTTGATTTATATTAAATACATGAAATTTTATTAAAGACCTTTTTTAAATATATTGGTTAATATATTATCAGTTCTATTTGTATATATGTTTATATAACTAACGATAATTAAATATTAATAAGAGGTGTTGATATGGCTAAGTTTCCTGAAGCAGATGCTGAACTGAAAAAAATATGGATATGCAAAAAATGCAAAGCTAGAAATAAAGTTGGTGTTAAGAAATGCAGAAAGTGTGGCTATCCTTATCTGAGACCAAAGAAGATGGGGACAAAGAAGAAGTAAGTTGAAAAAGCGTTTTCTAATAGTGATATTAATGGTGATAAGTATTTTATCTTCTATGCGGGGGTGCCGGAGTCTGGTCAAACGGGCTGGACTTAAGACATTTTCTCTATAAAGAAAATATGAGAGAAAACTTTATATATTGAGAAAAGAAATCCAGTGACTTAGGTCTGCTAGGGTTCAAATCCCTACCCCCGCACTTTTTCTTTCGGTGTCCTCAGTTCCTTCGGACATCCAAAGAAAACCTGCACTAAAAGAAAGGAAAAAAAAAGAAAGACGAACAAAAGCATGCAATAAAAGAAATGAAAGGGAAAACCACTCCCAAAGAAAACATGGACTAAAAGAAAGGAAAAGAGAACCACACGATCAAAGATAAACATAAAAAGAAATCAAAAAGGAAAAAGGCATGATAAAAATTTTATATAAAATTCGACAAGAAAACCCTGCCTTTTAAGGCAGGATGAATAACCTAAGCCGAATGTCATAAATGGCAATTCATTTACGAACATGCTCACAAATATTTATTTGTGACAATTTATAGCTGTTGAATGGTTGACAAATCTTCAATTTGCCAAGTTGCAATCTTTGATTGTCATAATGAAGCATCCTCGCTCTACCTTTTTAGTGCAGGTTTTGCCCGATGGGCAAAAAGTGTGCTTATCAGTTTCAATATTATATGATATTGAGAATGATTATTTTAATTTAAGTATTGCCTCGGCAATATTTCCTTCAGTTTCTTCCAATGCTTTGGTTACTTCATCTCTATTTTTGCCTGTCTGCTCCATAACCATTTTTATATCCTCTTCAGGTATTGTTATTTCTTCCTTTGGTTCGCCTATGATTTGATATGTCTTCTGGCCTTTCATATCTATCTCAGTTACTGAAGGGTTTTCAATAATGAGCCGATTTCCTTCCATCTCGAATATTACCCTATTTACACTTAGCTCATTTGTTTTTATCCCCATTTGTTTCATCATTTTTGCCATTTGTTTTGGATTCATTCCAGAAAACATATTCTCACCTTTTATTTTATTGAAATTACATCTACTCTTCTAACAACTGCTTTATCTATGGGAACGATCTTTTTTGCAACATTCTTTAACTCATTCGCAAACTGGCCAAACATTAAAGTTTTCATTACATCATCAAAATCTTTCTCGCCTACAATTTTTTTCGCTGTTTCTCGTATCGCCAATCTTATCGAGGTTTGCGCAGATTTACTAACTTTATTTGCTGTGATTATAATTGGTTTTATTCTAAGACTGATATTATCCTTTGTTTTTACTTCTATTACATCATCAACAGTTGTTCTTCGCCTCCTTACGATGGTATTGATGTATGAACCAATCATCGCGTATCCTTTAATCCATGTAAAGGCTTTGTTTCCTTTTACGCTTTTCACCTTAAACCAGATGTTAGTGTATAATCCATTTTCATCAAATTTGCCAGTGACATCTGCAAGGCTTGTCTTGACTACATTATTTATTATGCTTTCATCATCTACTCCTGGGATTTCGCATATTACTTTTTCTTCAAACATGCTTGGTGCTATGACTTCATACCATTTTTTTGATTTGTACTTATCTTTCGTCTTTATTGTTCTTTTTCTTGCCATGATTATCACCTTTATTTAACAAGCAATGCAGCTGTATCAGGATCATATACCCAATCTGCCGGTAGTTTTCCTATTCTTCTGTAATACCTAACTAGTCTTTTGATCTTAGCTTCTGTATGTGAGAGTTTTATTCTGTTATGGATGTCCCTTTTATTTTCTGATAAATGTTTTCTCACCCTAACCGCTTTTTTAATAAGATTTAAAAGATCATCAGGATAATCAATCTTTATTCCATTGTCTTTCATAATCTGGGTAATTGTTTTTTTGCATATCACTCTGACATTTGGAATCCCGTATTCATCCCTCAATCTTAATCCTATTATTGTGGAATTCATACCTTGCTTTGCCATTTTTACTATTAACTCTTCGATCTCTTTTGAATTCAGTTTAACCCAATCAGGTGCAACCTTTATCTGAGGTCTTTTGGAACTCGATTTACCTCTTTTCTTGCTATGCATTCTTGCCATAATCTCACCTGCCGGATGACATTAAGCAATTCAGAATATTCCAAAAAATATTCTAAAATTACTCTTTGTCTCCCAAAAAGTAGATATCTTTATGAATAAACATGTTTTTAAATATTTGTATCTTTTTGCTATGTTGGAAACTCAGGTTTGTCTCCTTTCATTTCGTGTTGTTGACTATGATAGGTCGGGAGGCCAGATTACCAAACCATCCAATCATTATCAAAGATAAAAATAAATAAACTTAAATTGATCTCTACACAGCCATAAGATGAAAACTAATAAGATGAAAACTATTTAAATATTCATATCTTCATATAATATAAAATAATTGTGCGGGGGTGCCGGAGTGGTCAAACGGGCTGGACTCAAGATGCACTTTCTTTCTCTTCCAAAAGAAAAATTCTTACTAAGAAAAAAGGTTTTTCAATGGGATAAAGAAAGTAAGTAGATAAGTCATCCTGTGGCTTAGGCCTACTAGGGTTCGAATCCCTACCCCCGCACTTTTTCTTTCGGTGTCCTCAGTTTCTTCGGACACCCAAATAAAACCTATACTAAAGGAAAGGAAAAGAAATATGAGTAAAAAAAAGGAGTAAGGAGGAACCACATATTCCAGAAATCCTTTTAAAATAGTTGGTGTAAATAGATAATCTAATAATATGGGTGATTTTATGGCAGAAATAATTATCAATGCGATGGTTGAAGGAGGATCGGCATCAGCCGGGCCACCGTTAGGTCCTGCATTAGGTCCTTTAAAAGTGAATATTGGGCAGGTAATTGCTAAGATTAATGAAAAAACGAAAGGATTTAAAGGTATAAAGGTTCCTGTAAAGGTAATAGTTGATAAAGACTCGAAGGAATTCCGTATTGAAGTAGGTAGTCCACCAGTATCCGAACTTCTCAAGAAAAAAGCAGGTATTGAAAAAGGTAGAAAAGAAAAAGGCGAGGTGGTAGGAGATATAAAACTTGAATCTGTTATTGAATTAGCGAAATCAATCAGGGATAAATCTTTATCAAGAACTTTAAAATCAACAACAAAAGAGGTTTTGGGTACATGTATTTCATTGGGTTTAAATTGTAATGGCAAACCAGCATTAGAGGTTATAAAGGAGATTAACGATGGAAAACATGACACCTTGTTTTCTGAATGATATTAAGTTTAGTTTATTCTTACTTAGCTTATTGTTAATTTTTATGATAAGCCCATCTTATGCCCAAGAATCCTTTGCGGTTGAAGGAGTAATTTATTCTCGTCCCTTAGTAAATGATAATGTATTGATTCTGGGCACAGATGAATACTTATATGCGTATGATCTTAAACTCGACAAACTTATCTGGAGTATCAATATAAATGTAGATAAATTATTCATCAGTAATGGATATGTAATTGTCTCTGGGGATGGCGGAGTAACAGTCATTGATGCCAATGGGAATCCAATAAAAACATTCGCTAAGAGTGAGGTCAATACTTATCAAGATCTTATTTATTTGATGCGTAATGATAGAATATATGTTTATGGTACGAAAAATGATTTCATAGAAATTAGAAATTTTTCTCTGTCAGATTATGGATTAAGTGATTGTGATAAATTAATCATAAGTGATGGAGAGTTATTGGTCAGATGTGATAATACACTTTTTAATACATTGACTCGCACGTCAACAGATGTATCAGGATGTGGAAAGTTATTTTCCGTCAAGGGTAGGGTAATATGTTATGATAATTATGATATCACTTTATACTCTGCCAATCTTAGTATAATTAAAAGTAAATATGTTAATGGCAAGATAATTGATTATGGTTATTTTGATAACAGAATATTCTTTACATTGAGCGATAATTCGATTTTGCTTATGGATATCAATGGTAATACAATCTGGAAAACATCAATACCACTTGTAACTCAGGCAATTCATATTGATGATTATTTTATTGTTGGTTCAAAAAAAGATAAATTATATTATCTGGATAAGAATGGTATTTTAACGTTTGAATATCCAGTAGATGATTGGGTAGATTATATTATCTCTGATGGATCTAAATTGATTTATGTCACACATGATAATGTGGTTCATATAAATGATTATGGTTATTTATGCTATATCAAAGAGCCGATTAGCCATTCAATAGTTGGAAGCGCACCATTGCATATTAAGGCGATAGCATTCTTAAAAAATGACCGTATGCCATCATTATCCCTGGATAATAATATTATTCATTATTCGATAAATCGTACTGGTAATCAGACATATGTGTATGCTCTGGATGCGATAACATCTATGTATAATCTGTCTTTAGGCGAACATCAAATTGCATGTTTATTAAATAATGATACTCTATATAGTGTTAAGTTTTTCAAATCAGATAAAGTTCTGAGGGACCTTAAAGTTAGGTATTCACCAGAATCTGCTGAACAGAATGAGCCCGTTCATGTCTATGGTTATGATGAGAAAGGGTTCCAGGTACCAATATCTATTGAGGGGTTTGGTAGTGGGTATGATGTTGTTGTTAGGTTTGAACATTCTGGGAGCAATGTTATCACTGTTAAATCAAATGGGTATTATAATACTACTGTAACTATCCAAGTCAAGAAGACACCAGATAATATGAAATATATGTATTATATCATTGGAATAATAATTGTTTTCATCATAGCATACATATTAAACAAACGGAGTTTAAGAAGAACAAAAATTAAATATGAAATATAATCCGATAAAGGATAGATTAGATATTTTCATCTGATTTCTTGAATAACTTAACCATATCTACCTTGATCGTTACTGGGATGGGCACTGCCGCTTCTACCAATTCTACTGTAATTTCATCTTTTGACTCATCAAGTCTTTTTACCATTGCCTTTTCGCCCTTAAATGGTCCACTAATTATTTCAACTATATCTGACTTTGATATCTTTGCAATCGGACTCTTGGCTGCTTCTATGAGGTCTGCAATTTCTTTAATATCTACTTTTTTATCCAAAATGCCCCTTATATGCGATAAACCTTTAACGACGTTTTTTATCGTACTTGACTTATCACTTTCAACTATGATATAACCTTTAAGCCCATCAAATACTGCAATACTATATATAGGAGCAGGTTGTTTCCTGACTTTGTTATATATCATTTCAGCAACAACCTTCTCCTGACCAGAAGTTACTCTTAATGCAAATAACATAGTATCCCTCTTATTTTTGTTTATTTATTCTATTTCTTTGGATAATTAAATAATCGTTTTGAATATTAAATATATCACTGCTCCAATTACTCCTATCAATATCATTCCCAATCCAGTCACATATGCGGTTTGTTTGAACTCACTCCAAGTAGGTTTATAGAAAGCATAAAATACCTTACGGGACTGACGGATAAATCCTAGTATATCTATCATAAATCATCACCAATTAATTCTTTGTCTTTACTTTTGCTCCTTTCCTGTATCTTAATCTATGCTAACATATCCAAATCAAGGTCCATATCAGATGGTTGTGATATGATATCTTTAAGCTCATATTTAGGCATTTTAGCACCTGCGATTACGACAAGAACCTTGAGTGCGTATCGTTTAAGGTTCTTTTCTATCCTTGCACCCCAAATGATATGCGATGACGGGCTAATGCGTTTAGCCGTTTCACTAACCATCATCTCTGCCTCCTTAAGTGACATGTCTTCACCACCAATCACATTAATTAAGGCCCTGTCAGCTGAGGTAATATCAACATCCAATAAAGGTGATGTTAAAGCTGTTTCAATAGCTATCATTGCTCTCTCTTCTGGCTTAGCATCAACAGATGCTTCACCGACGCCAATGACAGCATTACCTGCATCTTTTAATATTGTTTTAAGGTCTGCGAAATCTAAGTTAACCATACCAGGTTTTGTTATCAATTCTGCTATGCCCTTAACAGAACTCGTCAATACCTCATCAGATACTTTAAATGCAGTGTTCAAAGGGAGGTCTGGTGCGATGTGGAGTAGTTTATCATTAGGAATAATTATCAATGTATCAACATATTTTTTCAGTTTATCAATTCCGGTTAATGCGTTCTGCATACGTGTCCTTCCTTCTGATGTGAACGGTAATGTTACAACAGCGACTGTCAGAGCTCCCATACTCTTAGCAACTTCAGCGATGATTGGTGCACTTCCTGTGCCTGTTCCACCACCCATGCCACATGTTATAAATACCATACTTGCATCTATTATACTTCTTTTTATCTCCTCGATAGATTCTTTTGCTGCCTGTTCGCCAATATCTGGATTGCTCCCAGCACCGCGTCCTTTTGTTAGTTTTCGCCCGATTAATATCTTCTTATCAGCTTTAATTTTAAGAAGATGTTGGACATCTGTATTTACTGCATAATATTTGACCCCTTCTATTCCTACCTCTACCATTCGGTTGAGTGTGTTGCATCCACTTCCACCAGTTCCGATAACATATATCTTAGGCTTGCTTTCTTCAAGTATCTTTAACAGTTCTTCATCTTCTTTTGAGATTACTATCTCTTCGGGCGGCTGTTCGATTTCCACTGCTATCTCCTCACTTATCTCATTTAATTCTATCTTTAAGTTTTCATTTATTTCTTTTATTTATTTTCTATTCTATTAAGTATATCTTCTATTAAATATTAAACCTTAAATATATTATAGTTAAATAAAAGTAATAATTTAAAAAGGCTTGCATCCTCTTATTGTGTGGGAATCTTTTTAATTGTTTATAAGGTAATCATAGAAGTAGGTAGCTCAGATAAAAATTTATCAGCATCTTTCTATATTTTCAAATTAACTCACACATTCTGATTTACGATAGATTTTTAAATATATCTCTTTTAAATATATCTGATTATGATATATCCAAAAAAAATAGAGTGATTTTTTAATTATGAAGAAATAATTCTGTTGTCTTATGGGTGTGATAAGATGGATAAAAATTTTAAGGTATCAAGATTAAGTAATAAGTTTAAGAAGCAGATATTCAGTTCTCATTCTGCTTTTATTATATGGTTATTATCTGATAATCCTATGAGCGGGTATCAGATCGTTAAGATAGTTCGTGATGATGGAATGTCAATTGGATATGCCCAAGTGTATCCTTTCTTAGATTTAATGAAGCAAAAGGGATTGCTCACATGCCGGGAAAAATATACTGGCAAACGAAAAAAAAAGATTTATAGTGTGACTAAAAAAGGAATGAGATTATTAAATTTTTTTAAGCAGGAGATGATTACTCCTCTTAAAAAGAGATATCTGAAATTTTTGTTAGGTATTGATGGAGATGGTTAAGTTGAGAAGGATAGTATTGGAGCTTAAAAACGTATCAAAAAGATACCTGATGGGAGAAACATATGTAGATGCAATCAAGGATGTATCATTAAGGGTTCATGAGAATGAGTTCATATCTATCATTGGCCCAAGTGGAAGTGGGAAGTCTACATTATTGAGTATTATGGGTCTTTTGACCCAGCCGACCCATGGTGCTGTTTTTATTGATGGAATTAATGTCTCTAATATGAATAAGGATAAGATAGCAGAAATAAGGGGCAAAAAGATAGGTTTTGTTTTTCAATCATTTAATTTGATTCCTTCCTTAACTGTGCTTGAAAATGTTACTGTCCCAATGATGTTTCTTGGAGTGAATAGACGCGAGCGGGAAGAAAGAGCAAAAGAAATAATACGAGAAGTAGGATTATCTTTTCGTATGTATCATTTTCCTAATCAGTTAAGTGGAGGCGAACGTCAGCGTGTTGCAATAGCACGTGCGTTAGCGAATGATCCCTCTGTTATACTTGCCGATGAGCCAACGGGCAATCTTGATTCACAATCAGGTGAAGAGATAGTTAATATTTTCAAAAACCTGCACAGGAAAGGTAGGACAATGGTTATGGTTACGCATGATGAAGACATTGCACATGCGTCTAAGAAATTAATCCATATCAAAGATGGAACGATAAGCAAAACCGTTTCCGTTGGCAATAAGAGAATGATGATTGAGAAACAGGTAATAAAGAAGAAAAACAAGAGAGTAAAAAAAAATAAAAAAGAAAATTATGAAAGAATGAAATAAGGAGGTTTTTGAAATGAGTGATAGAAACAAGAAAAATAAAATCAATATTAAATACAACTATAAATCCAGTAATATCTTGTATATATTTTTTGTTATGTTGAGTTTGATGATGTTTGTCAGTGCTGATATAAGTGTTTCTTCATATACAGTAAACCCAAATCCATGCCATCCTGGGACATCAGGAGCCATATCATTGACATTAGCTAATCTTGGCACTAATCTTGTTAAGGATATAAATGTGTTTGTGAGCACTAGCCAAAGGATATCTACACACACTAACATCTATGTTGGCGACCTTCAATCATCTGGCCAGACAGTTGTTAATATCCCTTTTAAGGTTGATGATGATACCAATCCTGGTGTTTATACATTGAGATTAAGAATAAAAGGAAATGAAGTAGATTATTCTCAAAATATTGATGAACGCATGGTTTCAAGATATATTGATATCCCTCTTTATGTTATCGACCCGCCAAAGATGTCAGTATCAGCGCCGATGATAGTTGTAAATAAAGACACCAAATCAAATGTATCAATATCAATAACGAATGAAGGAGGTAACGCAAAAGACGTTGTCATATCTCCAGAATGTGATAATGTTATTTTTTACAATGATAATCCAATATATTTATTTGATGTAAATAAGAATAACACTGAATCGATTAATCTTTTATTCAAGGTTACTAACGATGCACCAGCGGGTGAATTGGCATGCCCGTTAATCATCACATCAACTGATTCTTTAGGATATAATTATAATCAAACTGCCAAAATTTATTTTACTGTTAAGGATAGGACGTCTAATTTTATGGTGGTTAGTCATAACAAGTATTTATCACCAGGGAATTCAGAGCAGTTAAGTTTGACTATCAGTAATCTAGGCGAAGAGCCAGAATATAATGTGAAGATTAGTTTTGATGATAATGATGTATTTATACCCCAATCATCACAGTTTGATATTGGAAGGGAGTTATCACCAGGGGAGTCAAAAACAATAATCACAAATGTGGGCGTGTCAGAAGTGGCACCAGGTTATTACTCCATCCCGGTGACGATAAGTTATGAAGATGCTCTGGGGAGACAGATGAGCGAGACAGAATCATTTATACAGCAGGTTTCATCTGAAGGGGTGATTAAGATATTCATTGAGTCAGATAAGGTTCCTATATATGAAGGAGGAGAATATACCTTTTCTGTTAAGGTGTCAAATGTAGGCATATCCCAGGTTAAGTCTTTAATGTTGCGTGTTAATGATTCTGATGATCAATACATTATTTTATTAGGCGCGCAATCAGAACAATACATTGGTACTTTAGATGCTGATGATTTCAGTTCCGTGCAGTATGATGTTTTTGTTAGTAAAGGAATAACATCAAATGCGCCAAAGGAAATACTGATTCCATTTGAAATAGAATATCTTGATAGTTTTAATAACTATCACTCCGAATACATCACGGTTCCTGTAAAAATATACCCGCGTGAGATGATGGTGCTTTTCAATGGCCATGATGCAAATATCTGGTGGTATTATGTTGCAGCTATTGTGCTTGTTTTGATAATTATTTATTGGTTTTACAGGAGAAAGAAACATAAAAAAATTGGAAAGCAAGAATGAAAATTAAAATAAGCATAAATAAAAATATAGAAAAGGAAACCAAATTAAAAGCCAAAATAAATTTGAAAAATAAAAAATCATGTGATGTACATGCTCTATTTAGATATGTTTAAATATATTATTCGTTCGCTGATTCATCGTGGGGTGCGCACATGGCTCACAGTTATTGGTATAGTGATAGGTATAATTGCTATTGTTATGCTGATATCAATTGCACAGGGTCTTAACAATGATGTTATGGCTCGTTTGAGAACGTTTGGGACAGATAATATTATTATCTCTCCTGGTAAAGCGATGAGCGGGTTTTCTGCTGGAAGAAATTTTGCACCCACAACAGGTAAACTCTTTATGAATGATTATGATAGTGTTAAGTCATTGCCCGAAGTTGATAAGTCAGGATATAGTATTACCAGTTCTATGATGAATATCAATTATAAAGGGTATGATACTAAGATGAATATTATTGGTATATCTAGAGATGCATTTGATATAGGATATGCTGGATATGAAATCGAAAAGGGTCGCCTTATTAAGGATAGTGATAGAGGAGTTGTTGTCATTGGTCATTCGGTTGCTTATGATATTTTTGATGATGCTCTTTGTCTTGGTTCTAAGATGAAGATAAATGGTAAGACATTTAGGGTAATAGGGATTTTAAAAAAAAGTAGTAGAATGGGTGGTGATAATCTTATCATCATGTCTCTGGATGACGCTGATGCGCTGACTAAAACATTTCGTCTTAAGAATGAAATATCTGCGATATATCTCAGGGCGATTAATGAGAATGTAGTGGATAGATTAGAAGAAAAAGTCCATGAACGATTGCGTTCTTTACATAAAGTGGGTAAAGATAATGAGGATTTTACTGTGGTATCTGCTAAGTTTTATATGAATTCGGCTAAAACCATTTTAGGTTATTTAACGTTATTTTTGGGTGTGGTAGCCGGGGTATCATTGGTTGTTGGTGGGATTGGTATTGCCAATGCTATGTTTATGTCTGTTACAGAACGTATTCCAGAGATAGGAATCCTGAAATCAATCGGTGCTAAGGATAAGGATATATTAGATATGTTTCTTATTGAAGGAGGTCTAATAGGTCTTGTGGGTGGAGTGATAGGTGTTATTGTTTCATTGTTGCTGGCTCGAGTTGTGGGGATATGGATAAGTATTGATGTTACGTATTGGATAGTGTTGTTTAGCTTATTATTTTCTTTTGTATTGGGTTTATTTGCAAGTTATCTCCCTGCAAGACAGGCTTCACGGCTTGATGTTTTAGATGCCTTAGGTAGAAGATAACGAGAAAATAATGGAAAACAAAATAGGCATAAGGAAAAAAATAATTTAACATGAAATAAATATGGAGATTGATATTAATGATTTTTGATTTATTTGAGTATTCGTTTAATGGCCTAAAACGCCGTAAGATAAGGACATGGCTTACTTTGATAGCGATAATCATAGGTGTATCTCTTGTTATCGCACTTGTTTCTATTGGTGATGGTCTGAAATATAATATCAATCAGGAACTGGATAAATTTGGCGTAGGAAACATAATTATTATACCCGGTAGTTCTGAGAAAACGATGCAATCTGCAATGGGGCCTAATGGTCAGTTGATATTACAGGATCATTTATGGGATAAAGATGTTGATATGTTGAAATCACTTCCAGGGATTGAATCTGTTGATTCAATGGTAATAACTGGTTCAACAACGATCACATTTAGAGGAAAGCAAGTAACCTCACCAGTATATGGTTTTAGTTCTACACATCTGTTTGATTATCTGAAAACCTACTCAATTGAGAAAGGGAGAAATATTAAACCAGGAGATAAACATGTTGCTGTGCTTGGATATGGATTTGCTAATGATTTGTTCGATGAAAAACTCGATGTAGGTTCTAAGATATACATAAATGGTGTTAGGTATCGTGTCATAGGAATATTGAGTGAGATAGGGGGGATAAGTGGTAATAGTGATGATTCTGTAATATATGTTCCTTATGATGAAGCTGTTGACATGGCTGGGAATAGATTGCTTAAAGGCGAGGTTTCTGTGATTTATGTGCATACAAATGGTGATATTGATAAAATGGTTGAAAGGATAAGAGGAGCCATTAGAAATTCACATAAGTTGGGTAATGAAGAAGATGATTTCACAATCATAACAGCTGAATTTGTCAAACATAAAGTAGATTCTATACTAAATGCAATCACAGTATTTCTAGGTTTTATCTCTGGGATATCTCTATTTGTTGGTGGTATCGGTATTATGAATACCATGTATATGGTGATAATTGAGAGAACCAGAGAGATAGGAACACTCAAAGCAATCGGTGCTAAGGATAAGGATATCATGACTGCTTTTGTAATTGAGAGCACTTTGCTTGGATTGATCGGTGGGGTAATAGGGATATGTCTTGGGTTGATTTTTAGTAATGTTATAGCAATGTTTGGGTTATATTCTACTGTGGATATTGAATTGATTCTCATCACCCTATCTATTGCGGTAATACTTGGTGTAATAGCAGGGATTATCCCTGCTATGCGTGTACTCAAGATGGATCCTGCTGATGCTTTGAGATATGAATGATAACGAAAATCTAATTTATTCTAAATTCAAAATACTAAACCCACTCATTTTACCTTTTATCTATCTATTTTAATCTTTTTCAAGATTATAGCAAGGATTAAATATCTTACTTTCTTTCTATTAGTGGTGATTATTATGCATGATAGGTTGTCTAAACTCTTCAAGGAAACAAATGCATCATTTATGAAGAATTTGGATAAAGTAATTCTTTTCTCAATACCTATGCTCGTTGCGTTCATTATACCTTATCTTGTGAGTCTCCCTACATTTCCAGCTATTGGCGGTATATTTCTTAGATTAGGCAGTCTACCAGATATTACTAGTATAGATATCGGTATCATGGTCTTGTCATACTTAGTATCGTTATATTTGATGTCGTGGGTAATAGTCAGTATTAATATAATCATTAAGTCTCAAAGGACAAATATCAATATCAAGAAAGAGGTCATTAAGGGTATGAAGGGATATACATTAAACATGTTTTTCTTATACTTATTGATGACTTTGATTTGGTTTGCTGTGCAATTGATAACCTATGATATTGCTTATCGCAATGTGATCACTCCTTTGTTAATCTTTCTCATAGTCGTGCCATTTTTCTACGCGCCATCAGCACTCGTTATAGATAAGGTCTCACCTGAAAAGGCAGTATATCGTTCTGTAAAGCATGTTATTAGAAAACCTTTGTTATTTATCTTATGGCTTGTTGTTGGAGTAATTATGTTATCTGTATTAGACTTAGTATTGTATGCAGTTGTACCCGACTATGCAGCATGGTTATTCCTGATAATCAATTCATTGTTAATCTCACCTTATCTGATCGTACTACAGATAAATATGTATATATCAAAATATAGTATTATCGGTTGATGGGATGATTATATGCAGATAAGAAGACCTGTTGTTGCTGGTAGTTTTTATCCAGAAGATGTCATGATGCTTAAAAAGGAGATTTCAGGGTATCTATCAGCTGCTAAAGGTAGGGTTGAACATAAATCATCTTATGGTATTTTATGCCCGCATGCAGGTTATATGTATTCTGGTCATGTCGCTGCGTATTCTTATGTATCTGCGATCGATGATATCAAACGTGCAGAAACGATAATAGTAATAGGACCAAATCATACTGGCATAGGTGGTGAAATATCATTATCCCGTGAGAAATGGTCGACACCTCTAGGTATGCTATCAGTCGATGATGAATTGGTTGCTATGATAAGCGATGGTATCATCAAAGTGGATGAATCTGCGCATGTTCAAGAGCATTCTGTTGAGGTCCAGTTGCCTTTTATTCAGTATATTAATCCTAATGCGATGCTCGTTCCCATTTGCATGAAGGACCAGAGCATTAAATCTGCTGAACATCTTGCTAAGAAAATAATTGAGGCAGAGGATAAATCTAAGAGGAAACTGTTTATCGTTGCCAGCTCTGACCTATCTCATTATGTGCCTTCTGATATCGGTGAGAAAACAGATAAATTCGTTCTTGAATCAGTTGTTAAACTTGATGTTAATGAGTTCTATGACAGGTTATCAGAATCTGGTGCATCGTTTTGCGGTTATGGATCTATAGCCACATTAATGTTCTATTCAAAATTAAGAGGTGGCGAGAGAGCGGAATTATTAAGGTTTGCATCATCAGGAGAGATTAATGCCAACTATTCACAAGTGGTTGATTACGCAGCAATTACATTTGTCAAATCAATTTGATTTTATTTATTTTATATTTAATTTATTATGGTTGTAAAACATGTATCAGAAAACATAGGTGTGTCTGAATGAGTAAAGAAACATACGATAGAAAGAATGAGCATATTGACATAGTTCTTAACGAAGATGTTGAGTTTGTTGAAAATATGACTGGTTTTGAATGTGTTAACATAATTCATAAATCATTACCTGAACTTGATATGTCATCTATTAATATAGAAACAGAGTTTATGGGTAAGAAGATTTCTGCACCATTCATCATATCTGCGGTGACAGGCGGAACCGAACGCGCTGCAAGAATCAACATAAGGTTAGCTGAGACAGCACAGAAACTTAATATACCTATTTGCCTCGGTTCGCAGCGCGCGATGATCGAGGATAAAAATTTAATAAGTTCATATGATATCCGCGATCATGCGGGTGATGTGCCTATAATAGGTAATATTGGGATTGTTCAGCTGAAACATTATGGA
The DNA here is from genome assembly GCA_021163645.1 of Microcaldota archaeon. Taxonomy (GTDB): domain Archaea; phylum Micrarchaeota; class Micrarchaeia; order Anstonellales; family JAGGTN01; genus JAGGTN01. The sequence continues at coordinate 42,647 of JAGGTN010000020.1, forward strand.
CCAGAACAGGTAATAGATGCTGTTGAACGTATATCTGCTGATGGTATTGCTGTGCATATCAATCCAGAACAGGAGGCCATACAACATAAAGGCGATGTTGATTTCTCAGGATGTTTGAATGTGTTGGAGGATCTTGTTAAGCATGCGGGTAAGGTTCATGTGATGGTGAAAGAGGTAGGCCATGGCATTGATTATGATACCGCTAAATCGCTTAAACGTATTGGTGTTGAATACTTGGATGTGGCTGGTGCCGGGGGTACGTCGTGGACTAAGATAGAAGGAATAAGGAGACGGTTGAGAGGTGGACACGAGATACATGGCTTTGATGATTGGGGCATACCAACTGTTGTATCGTTATTGATGGCTAAGAAGGCAGGTTGGGGGATGAGTGTCAATGGTAAGCATAATCATAAGCACAGATTGATATCAAGCGGTGGTGTGCGTTCTGGTATTGATGTTTCTAAGTCATTATTATTGGGTGCGGATTATGCTGGCGCCGCGTTGCCTATTCTGATATCTAAGGATCCAGTTCGGTTAATATCCGAATGGATGGAACAGTTTAAGATAGTCATGTTCTTATGTGGCGCCAGCAATATAGATGAATTCAAATCATCTGATCGTTATACCATTTCCGGTTGGGTGAATGATTGGCTATGATTAATTTATTTGATTTTACTTGGTTTGTTTTTGTTTTGGTTGATGAATGAATGGAGAATGGATTAACTATGCTTGGGATGATGGTTGGGATGATGAATTGATTGATGAATTGATTTATGATTGATGATGAATTGATTGATGAATTGATTGATGATTTGATTTATGATTGATGATGATTTATGATGTGTGCGTATATGAATGATATAAGCGATGAATGATATGAGTGATGAATAATATAAGCGATGAATAATATGAATAATTTTGTGTGTGGGTAATATGTATTTGATATGTAAGGTAGATTGCGATGGATGAAGATGTTAAGAAGATTGATGAAGATGTTAGGAAAATAATATTCAAATACGCTGTTAAAAATGCGTTTGATTATGGCCGAGCGGAGCGAGGCCCTGTTATAGGTAAACTGATCGCTGATATGCCTGATGTTAAGAAAGATATGAAGAATACTATGAGAATAGTTGATGAAATTATTGGCCAAGTGAATGCGATGAGTGAGGAGGAAGTGGAGAAATGGGTGAACGAGTTTGAGTATGCGGTTAAACAGGAAAAAACCATTGAACAAAAAATAAAAGAACATATACCTAATGCAGAACAGGGAAAAGTAATAACGCGGATACCGCCAGAACCAAACCTGAATGCGTTACACATAGGTCATGCGAAGGCTATGTGGCTAGATAAGATGGTCGCTGAGGTCTTTAATGGCAAATGTATCTTGAGATGGGATGATACCAATCCAGAAAAGGAGAAGCAGGAATATGTCGATGCGATAAGAAATGATCTTGAATCAATGGGTATAACCTGGGATGAAGAAGTTTATTGTTCTGATTATATGGTTAAGTTGTATGAGTTGGCTGATCGATTGATTTCACAGGGTGACGCCTACGTATGTACGTGCGATGCTGAAACAATCCATAAAAACCGCAGTGAAGGTAAAGAGTGTGCATGTAGACATAATACTATTGATGAGAATAAGGATAAGTGGAATGCAATGCTTTCAGGTGATGTTGCTCCCGGTAAAGCGATACTCAGACTTAAGGCGGATATGGAATCTAAGAATACTACGATGAGAGACCCAACGTTGTTCAGGATAATAGATATCGATAAGTATCCTCATTATCGCCAAGGTAAAAAGTATCATGTGTGGCCGTCTTATGATTTTCAAGCACCGATTATGGATTCTATTCTTGGTATAACACATCCTATAAGAAGTAAAGAATATGAAATGAGAACTGAGCCATATTATTTCCTGCTCGATAAGCTTAACTTGAGGAAACCTGTATTGATTCATATTGGGCGTCTTGAAATTCCTGGTTATCCTATAAGTAAGAGATTGATTAAGTCGTTGATTGATAATGGTGATGTGTCTGGTGTTGATGACCCTAGGCTTGTTACGATTAAAGCGCTTATTAGGAGAGGCATAACACCTGAAGCGATTAAGAATTTTGCGTTAAGGTTTGGGATATCTACATCTGAGAGTAAACCAAGTCTTGATATGCTATTCGATGAAAATCGTAAGATAATCAGTCCTATCACCCAACGTCGTTTTTTTGTGAAACGGCCAGTTAAGATAGTTGTCAGGATTGATGATGCGCACAACGATGATATGAAGGATAAGAATAGCGATAATGTGATGGGCAAGGATGGTGTGGAGGATAATGAGGAAGTGGTGAGCAAGGACAGAGCAGGGAAAGATAAAGTTATGGATATGGTTATGAATCGGGCGGTTGTGCTGAATAATCATCCGAGTAATGAAAGTCTAGGTAAAAGAACTATCAAGACAAATGGATGTTTTTATGCGGCTTTTGATGATTTAAAGGATTATAAGGTGACTCATGAATTTAGGTTAATTGGTGTGTATAATATTAAGATAGAATCGATGAGGTTGAAAGAGTCTGGTGATGATATAACATTATTTTGTAAGTATGATGGTGAAGAAATGAGGAATAATAAGAAGATCCAATGGGTACCATGCGAAGGGGCAATACCAGCAAGGATATCTGTGCCTCTTAAATTGCTTGATGCTCATGGTAATCTGTTACCTACAGATGAAACGATGAGGATTGATGATGGATTATGCGAACCTTCATGTGCTGAGCTTAAGGTTGGTGATGAAGTTCAGTTTGAGAGGTATGGTTTTGTGAGGCTTGATAAGATAATAAAAGGAAATAATGGTAAGATAAGATTATTGAAGTTTATATTTACGCATGGATGATTTAATGATTTAATCTTTCTTAGTACTTTTCTATTGGAATGATTGTTTTGATGTAGTTTGAAAAATTAGTATGGGTTTTAATTAATTCTTTCATGGCATCTAGCTCTAATAACTGCCTGACTAATTCTTTTGATTCAATGATTCTCTTTAATGATAAGAATGATATTAATCCTCGTAGCCACTTGTCTTTATCGTTGTTGATATCCATTCTCCTTAATATTAGCTCTGCAATTTTAATTATGGTTCGTTCAGATACAGCATTTAGAATATCTCTTTTTAATATTGGGTTTTCTATGATTTTATAGATCTTACTCTCATCATTATTTATCATATTATCAATACATTCTTCTATGATACCTTTTATCTTTGCTTTGTATTCTATGATGTTGGAACTTTTATTGTTTTTGCCTTTGATTTTCTTATTGACTATCTTAGAAATGAGTTGCAGTTCTGATAATGAAAAGATGTTTTTCTTTTTTAGATAGTTTTTGCTAATTTCAAGAATCTGTTTTAATGTATCTTGTGAAATCGTTAGATAGCGAGAAACAGCAAACTTAAAATATAATAATTCGTTGTCTTGACTGGTCTTAGTTTTATCTTTTTGTGAATGCTTCTCAATGAAGGGATATAGAATCTCATCAAGCTCTCTTAATGTTTTTTTATTGATATACTTTGACTTGTATATTTTCAATAAGTTATTATAAACCTCTCGCTCGGCTTTATCAAACAATTGTTCCTTTTCAATATAATCTAAAATATCAATAAATAATTCCTTTTTGAGTTTTGGCGGAGTCTTTTCTGAGCAAATTATTCTCATTAAAGCATGAAGTTTTTCAATCTTTTTATCTTCATAATCAACCTTTTTATCTTCATTAGTTATCCTTACTTCACTGATCACTTTATCTTTTGCTTCGTCTTTGAATAATGTGTCTTTGTTCTTATTATCTGTCCCTAAGGTATCATCAAAATTGGTTGCTAATTGTTTAGTTGTCATAAGTATATTTATAAGTATTTAAGTATTTAAACCTTTTTGCTTAATTGTTTTATGCTTTTTTCCATGTATCTGCTTAGTTTCGGATTTGCTTAACTCAGGTTTTGTTTAGATTGTTTGCTCATCAAGGTTCTGCTCTTCTTGACAAATGATTTATTATCATCTAATATCAAATAAAATTTTTTCTTATTAGTTTTTATTAATATCCCCTCTGCGTTAACTGGTAGACATTGTGAATAAAGATTTACTAGACCTTCGCCAGCAAGGTAGTAGTGCCCATACCATCCAAATAAACCTCCATTTCTCCAAATCCCGATTGGGAATTTCTTTTTAATGATAGTTATCCTTTCTATCTCATTGAATGGTATTATCCGCTTCTTTCCAATCCTGTTCCTTATGATAATCTCTTTATTAGAAATCTCAGTATATTTTGGAGAATTCAAATAAGCATAAATGACGATTATAATGAAAAGGCATTCGATTCCCGCCGCGAACAGCTGATACCTAACTGGGATGGGTATGTCCCCTATGTACATCGATAAGAATCCCATAGGTACAATGAATAGAATAAGAAATAACCCTACATATGTAGTCATAACAGTTAAAAAGTCCTTTCTGAATTTATACTCTATTCTCATCCTATATCTCCCGACATTAATTTTTATTCTTTGCTTTCAAATCATTTGTTCTCTTCTGATATGATTTGTTTAATCTTAGTACCTGTTTGTATATGAAACTTAGAGGAAAGTGAGATTATTTTACTAAAACCTTTTTGTATGAACTATGGTAATACCTACCGTCTTGCTCAAACATGACATTTACAAAGTACATACCGCTAGGGGAATCATCAGGTAGCTTTGCCTTTATGTGTGCTTTTCCATTTTCAATAGTATAACTCACTTCCGCATCCGTTACCTTTCTTCCCGTTGAGTCATAAACATCAATAGTCAGAGGAGTATTATCACTTATATAAACATCTGTTGGAAAAGCTCTATATTCAACTGATTCTTGTTCTTTTTCTTGCTCTTCCTCCTCAGTATCTTCTCTTCCCCCATAAATATTATAAGGGCTTAATATTATTGGATTTTCGGTTGTTTCTTCATTTTTGATCATTTCTTCAATAGATTGCGATTCAGTATTTATATCAGAGGGTCTATTGGATAAATAATTATTCACCAGCTCATTAATCTGTTCTGGAGAATACTCTGAAGTTGACAAGTGGATAGGCTCTTCTTGTGGTTCTATTTCATTTTGATTTTCGTTTTCTTCTCCACTTTCTCCCTCGTTATGGGAATTATTGTATACCCAACGTGCAATATCACGTAATTGAGAAGAGAAATCATCAATTCCTTCATTGTAATGATTAGGAGTTTCTATATCTGGATGTTCTAAGAAATATCCTCTTACATCGTTCATATTAAACGTTACGTCAACAGGCTCAAGATGACCGGAATTAAACGTGTAAAACGCAGGTATACCTCCTATTCCATTAATGTATACTACCTGTAAAAATAATCCAAATGGAGTATTACCTATATGATTTTGCAAATCATTCAATGTAAGGTTATTATCTTGTAAATAAGAGTTTAAATACATAATAAAATCATCATGTGATAAATGTTCATTTTCATCATATGTAGAGGTTAAAAAAGAATCTAAATCTATATTAACTCCATGGTTCTGGCAATACTCTTCAAATTCATCCCACGTAACCTGAGCATGTTCCTGTTCTTCGTTTCTTTCACCTGAAGCTCTTTCTGGACGTTCCCAATTCAACCCTAATTCACTAGCCTCGTCTTTTGTATGATATTCTATATACCCAGCGCTAACATCAAATTCAACAACACGGGACGTTGTAACATTTTTTGTTGTGGTTATCTTTAATTCAGTTTTTGTTTTTGGTCTTATTATTTTTACTGAATGAAATGTAAAAGAAGAATCTTGAGGTTCTCCCTGATTTTCACTTTCTTCTTCGTTCTCTTCAATAGTTGGGACCTCCTCAACATTATGTTGTTGGATGTAATCATTATACAATTCATTATTAGCGTTCAAAGAGTTAACATCATTATCCCTAAGAAACATAACCATTCCATAAGAATATTTATTGTCAGAATCATTTATTCCTATCTGGCCAAATTCATCTGTTTCAATTATTTTATCCTTAAAACTAGATACTATTCCATCAATTATACTCTTTCTTTCATCATCTTTCACCTTAATTTTATCAAATGGAAAATAACCATTTTTGGAATAGAAATCTCCCATTGCTTCACCAATAGATTCAAATTGGTTCATTAGACTTTCCCTACTTATATAACCATTTGAATATAAATAATCTAATGTATTTAAAATACTTTCAAAAGAATCATAATCTTGCGACTTTAAACTGGTTTTAACTTGAGAATAAATAACATCGAGGTCTAATTTATCACTTATATTATCTACCCAAAGCTTGATTACATCAGAATCATCGTGTTTAGAGATCTCTGCGATAAACATGGCAGAGTGTTCGCTATTTATAATATCATCTGATAATTCATATAGTTTAGGCATAACAGTTTCAGAAGGATACAACTTTTCAAATTCATCTAAGTATTTCTTAAAACTTTCAACATCATCATTCTTTACGGCTTTATCCATCGAGCCAACAACAGATAACGCGAATTTATCTTCAAAATTAGATGTTGGGATATCTTCTTCCACGCATTTTTCATGTATTTCGTATAGATCTTCCGTTGATGGAGTTCCTATTATGAATACTTGTCCATCTTTAATATTTACTGAGAAATCTTCACCGATTAATTGGATATTTCCATTTTTTGATTGGTATTCCATTCCTTTATCAATTAAAAAATTAATGAATCTCTCTATGGACTTTGGTACATTCTTTTCTATTTTTATTCCTTGCTTTTCTGTTGATGTTCTTTTTATGTTTTTCTGACCCCCTTGTCTTTCTATATATCTTGATTCAGCCATGGAAATATAATAGGTGTAAAACTTTTTAATTATTTCTTGAAGTAAGTAGGAGGATTCCCTATTGGAATCAAAAAGGTTTTAAGAAGCTCGCCAGCATCAGTATTCGACTTCTTACCTGTGGCACATACAATATCTTTCTGCTTGTTGATTAACACTGCTTCGACGTCACTATCTGTTTTACTAAGAAGTTGTCCTATCTTTATCAGAATCTCTTTTGATACATCTGTAATCATTTCAACAGGTTCATGCGTCTTTTCGTATTCATTCTTTATCCTATCTAATTTGACCTCAGCGATCTGTTCTTCTAACCGTTCTATCAATTTACCTCTATCCTTCCATTCATCAAAGAATCGTGATACTGTTTCCTTGAGTTGATCCTCTGGCACTGATAATTGTTTTGAAATATCCCTTACCATACGCTCTCTTGCCTGGATGTAATCTATGGCTTCTCTACCACATTTGAATATCAGTCTTTCAATACCATCCTTAACGTTCTCGCGTTTGACTATTTTAAGCATACCCAATCGTCCGAGGTTATCTATGTTATGATGAGTCCCACCGCATGCTTCATGGTCAATATTATCTATACTAACAATCCTGAGTCTTTTACCTGGAACCGCGCCACCTTGGTAAATACGCATACCGAATTTCTGTTCTGCCTCTGTTCTATCCATCTCTTCTGTGACCACTTTAAGTTCCTGTCTTATGTAATCATTGGCCAGGCTTTCTATACTTTCCAATTCTCTATCAGTAATTCGTTTATAATGTGTCAGATCGATCTGGCC
>JAGGTN010000011.1 GCA_021163645.1 Microcaldota archaeon
TCCTATGATTATAAAGCGTTCACCGCGATTTTTACCTTTTATTTATTTACCAATGCAATGAACAAACAAAGAATAGAACAAGGGTTTAAACTTTGTGTAATAGATTTTTAATATGAAATTTTTAATGTGAAATTCAATGGACCTAAGTATCCTACTCATACTTTATACTCAATGAGAGATGAGATATCTAGCCGGTTAACAAATATGAATTTGAGTTATCAAGATAAACTCAGGATATCCAAATACATTAAAAGTGATTAATCACATATTTATTAAATTAATGATTAGGCGCTCTGCCAAGATCAAATGAAAAATGTGGTGATATCCCTGACCTTTTACTGTAAGAGATATCAAGCTGCCAATTAACCGGTCCAAATTTTGTTTCAAAAGTATTTCCCACACCAATAACTGCCTTTTTATCAAAATAACCAATATTGAAACTATAAGTCTTAATATCAACACTAAGATCAAGATACCTATCAAGTCCAGAGTAAGCCAACCCAATTTTAGATAAGTCTTTACCTTCTTCATCAAATTTATAATTTACGTTAATATCCAAAAATTTAGGTATCTGAGAGACCTTAGTTAAATCAGCACTGCCTAGATATGTAAGGCCAGACTTAATGTTCACACCCCCAACAGAATAAAAGCCGCTCAGATAATAATTATTCTTAGGATTAAACAATTCAACAGGATTTTCAAATCTTATTTTACCTTTATAATAATATATATTATTAAGCAGCGTATCAATGCTACCGATGGATGCAGGAAACCATGTGAATTGTAATCCTGTCTTCCATTCTGGGCCAGTTAATTTAACACCACCAAACATCTTGCCTGCCAATGGATATGGTGTTAAGATAATCCTATTATAAGTTGGCCGTGCTAAAATTAATCCTGTTTCACCAGATGAAAATATCATATTACCAGGCCTAACAGCCAACCAAGATGCCTGGGTCCCTAATATTCCAGACAAATTAAGTTCATCACTTTCAAACAGTGAAGGGTTCCATCGCATACCAATACCGAGACTTGACAACAGGATACTAGGACATCTGAGATAAATTCCTGCTCCAGTAACTGGTGTCAGACCTACATTGAGATTTCCATAACCAGAATATATCCCTATATCAAAAGAGAGGTTCTCAGAACCAAATCGAGTGGCAAAACCACCACCAATCAGCATATCAGTAATATGACCTAATTCATAGTCATTGCCGAAACCCATATACTTTCCAGTAAGAAACATTACTGAATCCATAACTCGCATAATGGTTGCATTAGCATCAGCGCTCGATTTCACATCATCACTTATGTATGAATAAAAATGCCTGTTAGGGATATCTTTGAGCGATTCTAAAAAATAATTAAAATATTTTTCTGCCTTCTCTTTATTGCCTTTCATGTATTCATTTTTTCCTCTCCTGAAATAATTCCTCAACTGTATCAGGAATTTGATATCGCCTTGAGTTATGATTAAAAAATCATTATTGGTAAGCGCCCTGATAGAACCAATCGCATCTAAGAAATAATCTGAATTGGTAACATCTTCTAATTTATTAATATTTATGATTATTGCTGGTTGGTCAATAATATGAATCACTTTTTTCTCAGGATGGGTAAAAGGATTTAAATAAGGAGGATTTATCTGTCTTTCTTCACCATACTCTTCATATGATTGGGTACCAGAATACAATGATTCAATCGCTTCCCACCAATTATTTTCCTGAATAGAATCTATGAATGAATAAATATTATAAATCTTTTTACCTTCAATTGCACCGTTAAATAAAGAAACATTCCCGGCACCAGAATTAGTGTTTGCTTCTATTTTAATCTCCCCACCTGAAAATTCATCTCCAATATTGATACCTGCTTTTCCTTGTATGCTCAGATTAGCTCCATCGATAGAGATGTTATTTAAGTTTAATACATATTCAAGATTTTCATTATTGAGGGTACCTATTTTCCTTTTAACTTCCACAGAAATCTGAGTATCAGAACCCAACAATGGAATGAGCTCGTTTAACAATGAAGATAATGGCGGTAGCTCATTAGAATAATTACTAAAAAGATTTTGGAGGTTTTGGTAATTGCTCAAATCAATACTTTCTTGGTTTTCAGGAAGAGATATATTAATCTCAATTGTACTGTTTGCTGTATTGATGGAATAGTTAAGATAAGATGCTCCTTCATTTACATCCATGGAAAAATAATATTCATTATTAACAATTGATATCTTATTATTCGTATTTTCCGAGAAAATAGATAACTTCCCATCAGAGTATTTAAAATATATATCACGCCCAAATATCTTTGTCCAATCACTATTTGGAGGCAAGGTTATTGTTTCGCCATTATAAGTAATTTCAAGATTACCATTTTCATCCTTTTCTATATAAAAATCCCCAAATCTATATTCATTAATTGCACTTGCATCCATTGTTAATATTTGCCCAGCAGGAAGAAATAATTCTCCATTAAGACTTGAGCTTTTAAACTTATCTTCAGGCTGTTTTGTATATTTTGGATTAGAAGGGATAATAGCGATATTAGAACATACCCCCCAATCAAAATCTGCATGCTTGTATAACCATAACAAAGCCTTATCCGGCCACTTTAACGAAATACCTAAATCATTAATAATCACTGGCACTGTCTTCAATACTGATGATAGATAAGAAGGTTTTCTTGGTTTCTCTTTAGGTAATGGAAATGGCTCGATCAATCTAACAAATCTTTTGACACGTTCATCTCCAGTCAAGTCACTAAAACTACGTACAGGATCTTTTGATTTTAATGCTGATATAACATATTGTTTTATCTTTTTTTCGTTGTTAGAGGAATATCCTATCAAAAACCAATAAAATGTTACTTCATTTAAGAAAAGAAATCTTTTTCTTTGTGATAGTTCATCATATAACGATTTGACATCCTTATCATTTAACAATCGTTCTGCCCGCACCAACGCTTCATCGAGTTTAACAGCATCTTTATAAGAGTTTATAGAAAGTACCTGAATAATATTTTTTTTTATAAGTACCTGATCATTAGTGAGAGGTTCATCACCGTGCCTCCCCTTCCAAGTTATCTCTTCAAAAGGTAAAAAGGCTTGCTTAACTTGAGTAATAGAACTCCTCTGGAACTCATGTACTGCTCTTTCTGAATCACCGAATTTCTCAAACGAATCTCTGATATTTCTAATGATTTTATTCTCATGCTTCTTTCCTTTACCTCTTGGTCCATATCCGGTATAAAACCAATCTACTGTAATTGCTTTTAACATATTATACTTGTTAGATTCAGACAAATTGATACCTGCTTTCTCAATCGCTCGTTCTGCCCGCACCAATGCTTCATCAAGCTTAACAGCGTCTTTTTTATTATTGATATTATATCTAGATATGAGCTCTCCCTTAATAGATAATTCAATATCAGTAAGCTTGCGTTTAACCCATGTTACTTGCTCAAACCCCTTCGTCTTGTTCCGAGTAGTTTTGTACTGAGTAGTTGCCATAAAGATTTATAAGGTGTTGAATATTTAAACCTTTTTCTAACAAAAATTTTCAACTCAGATATCCAAAAAGAAATATCTAAAAGTGAAAACCTTTTCTGTAGGAATTTAAATTATATTAGAATAAGAGATTTATCAACGTCTTATATTGAACATAAAATTTATTAGTTTGATTTTCATCCGGTCCATCCTTTTACATCTGTATTATTCATTTAATCATTTTTAGATTGAAAATCATAATTTTTGTGGCTTGATGTTTTGGGGTTCGATTTATTTGTTTTGGGGTTGGTTTTTTGGTTTTTTGGGTTTTGTTCGGGTTTGGGTGGGGTTTTTGATGATTGGTTGGTTTTTGGCTTGGATTTGATTGATTAAGTTGATTGATGTTGAACTGAGTTAATAATTAAGTTGGTTAATTAAGCTAAGATGTCAAAAAATTTTCAGCAGAATCTGAATATTTATTAACGTTTATATTAATGGGTTGTGTAGAAAACATCCAATAAAAAATAATTTTTCTATATAAGTTATAAACCAAGTGTTTAAGTTTAACTTCCTTTTTTCTCATGTTTATATTTCTAGCATATAATTCATCACCGAATTTTCTTTTTA
>JAGGTN010000027.1 GCA_021163645.1 Microcaldota archaeon
AAACGCTTATTAAAAACATAGATTAATAAATCTGTTTGTTTTTATTTAAACCATGAATAATGATGTTAGATTAAAATTTCTCGGAGGATGCAGGCAAGTTGGAAGGTCAGCAGTTAATTTAGAAACAGATATAAATATGATAATGGATTATGGTGTGCAGGTGGAGCATGGCCCAAATGCTAATATATTCCCTTTGAAACCGGATAAGCCTGTGGATATTGCTGTGATTGCACACGCACACATGGATCATTCTGGTATGTTACCTGCTCTATTTGACAATGGAAGACCAAGAGTAATAGGAACACCTCCTACGAAAAGTCTTGTCAATCTATTGATTAAAGATTCAATGAAATTAATGGAAGAGCTTCCGTTCAAAGCTGATAGTTTTAGAAAAGCATTACGTAATTTCCATCCTGTTGATATCAAGGAAAAGATTCATAGGAGGAATACAACAATCACCTTGTTAGACGCAGGGCATATTACTGGCTCATCGATGGTCAGCGTCAGTTATAATGGAAAAGAGATATTCTATACGAGTGATTTTAACACGCAGGAAACAAACAATCATTATGCAGCCAAACCACCGAATTACGATGCAGATGTATTAATAATCGAAAGCACATATGCAAACAGAGAACACCCTAACAGACAGGAATTAGAATTAAGATTTTATGAAGAAGTGAGAAGGACATACGAAGAAGGAGGGCATGTATTGATACCAGCATTCGCTGTTGACAGGTCTCAGGAGGTGATATCAATCCTCAGAAAGTTCGACCGCAAGAAAAAGCTTCCTATATTCTTAGATGGTATGGGACGACAGGCAGTGGATATCATGCTTAAGAATCCAGATTATGTTAAGGATTTTAGAAGGTTCAGAAAGTACATGAAATCAGTCACAAATGTAAAATCGCAAAGACATAGGGAACGCCTGATAAATGAACCTGCCGTGATAGTTACAACTGCAGGAATGCTTTCAGGAGGGCCAGCATTATTCTACATCGACAATCTTAATCCAAAATCTAGAATCTTAATAACTGGTTACTGTGTTGAAGGAACAAATGGCTGGATGCTTCAGAATAAAGGTACCATGATGATAGAGAATAATGAAGTAAAAATAGACCTTCCTGTAAGGTATTATGATTTCTCTGCCCATACAGGTCGTTCTGGATTGTTCGCTTTTGTTAAGGCATTGAATCCGCAGAAAGTATTCATCATGCATGGAGATTATTGTGAGGAATTTGCTGAAGAGCTTAAACTGGAAGGTTATGATGCAGTTGCCCCAGAAATAGGGCAGGAGTTCATAGTGTAATAAAAATTTATTATCCTACTTAAAATCAATAGATTTGCGTTTTATCAATAAGTGCATTGACAAAGTATTAAACAACTATCTTTTTCTTTTTAAGCCAAATGTTAGCTAAATCAACATCTCCTGGATAAGTAATCTTGATATTATACTGGGATCCTGATGTAATTATTGGTTTTACCTTGAATGGTTTATGTTTATATCTCATGATAAGTTCAATCATGTTTATGTCATCAGTTATCTTGATACCTTGTTTTATCCATTTTTCTATCATATTATATGATGCCATCCAATCATTACGAATGACTACTTGTGGTGTTTGAACACTTGTCAATGAATGTCTTGGTATTGTTTCAGAGGATTCATCATCATTAATTTTCCTAATCGTATCAACAACTTGCCTGCATACATAAGAAGCATTGTATCCATCATTAAGAACCGCATTAACTGATAATGAAATCATATCATCAGTAATGAATGGCCTCGCGCCATCATGTATCAAAACAACATCAACGTCATCCATCATAATCATACCGTTAAAAACAGAATCATACCTCTCTGGTCCATCAAGTGCATATCTTATCTTATCCACATATTTTGCTTTATCCATATCAAAATTTTCCTTAAAATAACGAATAAAGGTATTAACCCTCTCTTGTTTTGTCACAATAACTAACTCGTCTATAATAGGATGTACTATAAGCTTTTCTGCTGAGATACAAGCAATAGGTTTACCTTTTATCTTGGCTAATTGTTTATCCATACCAAACCTGGAGCCCGATCCGCCTGCCGTCAAAATTGCGCTAACCCTTCCAGACATGTTTTCACCCATCTTTCACCTGTTTAATCATCTTCATTCATCTCTTAGCATATTGTATATCTCATCAAAGAGCGCATCAACAAGCTCACTCTCAGGAACAGATGATTTCACAATATTACCTTTTCTAAATATCACTCCTTTCCCCTTTCCACCTGCAAGACCTACATCAGCCTCTCTTGCTTCACCTGGACCATTAACAACACAACCCATTACAGCGATATGGATAGGAGGGATATGCTCTGCTTCTAATCTCTCTTCAACCTGCTTCACAATGTTTATCAGGTCTATCTCTGTCCTACCACAAGTTGGGCATGCAGTCACTATAGGATGAAACAACCTAACCCTTGATGCTTGTAATATCTCTTTTGCAACCTTTATCTCTTCCTCAGGAGGTCCTGTAATAGATACCCTGATTGTATCACCAATGCCTTGGAGGAGAAGATCTCCAATACCCATTGACGATGCAACAGTTGATGCAAACAAGGTTCCTGCTTCTGTCACACCTAAATGCATTGGATAATCTGTTGATAATTCAGCAAACATAAGATTGGCTTCAACCATCTTTGGAACATCACTGAACTTAATAGACACGATAATATCATGAAAATCCATTTCATCAAGCCAGCCAAGATACCTCATGACTGACTCAACTGCTGCTTTTGGTGTTGCTCCATATAGGTTCAAGAGATCCTGTTCAAGCGAACCAGAATTAATCCCAACTCTTATTGGGACATGATAATCCTTAGCCGCGTCAACAATCTCTCTTAATCTATGTTTACCACCAATATTCCCAGGATTAATCCTAATTTTATCTGCACCATCTTCAATCGCACGTAGAGCCATTTTATAATCAAAATGAATATCAGCCACTAATGGAACATCAGGGCGTTCCTTCCTTATTACAGCAAACGCATCAGCAGCCACGTTGTCAGGAACGCTTATCCTTACGATTTCACATCCAAGGTCAACTAGTGTATCAAGCTGTGCAAGTGTTGCTTCAATATTGTGTGGCGTACTGTTAGTCATACTCTGGATAGACACGGGCGCTCCACCACCTATCTTAATCCTACCTACTCTAACCTGCCTCGTATTCCTCCTAAACATAAAATCATCTCTCATAAAACATCTTGATAATCGATTCTGTTTGAACCCTGGTTAACCTATCAAATAAAAACACCTTTTCTATATGTCCATCATATTTGGTTATATGTGTCTTTTCGAAATCTATCATAGCCTGTTCGATTATCTTAGGAATATCCAAATATGCTATTCTTCCATTGATGAATGCGTTCACCGCGATTTCATTAGCGGCATTCATCACTGCCGGCATATAGCCCCCCTTTTCAATGGCTGACAGACCTAAGTCAAAACATTTATACTTGGGGTCATATCTATCAAGTTTTTGAAAAGTTAATACATATTCTCTATCATTTTCTTCTGGAATTAAAGAAAACTTTGTCGGATGAAAGATTCTATCGGGATATGTTAGAGCGAACTGAATCGGCTTTTCCATTGTCGCCTCGCCAAATTGGCCAATGATAGAACCATCAATATATTCCACAGCACTGTGCAAGATACTTTGCCTGTGCAAGACAGTGGCGATCTTATTTAAAGGGAGAGCATAAAGCCAATGCGCTTCAATAACCTCTAATGCCTTGTTCATCATCGTCGCAGAATCAACTGTTATCTTTGCACCCATTGTCCAATTAGGATGTTTGAGCACATCATTTAAACTAGGATTCATCTGTTTGATTTCATCATATGTCTTATCCCTAAATGTCCCACCAGATGCAGTTATGATTACTCTTTTAATCCTATTCTTAGGCTGGCCCATCATACTCTGGAATAGGGCAGAATGTTCACTGTCTATTGGAAGAAGTTCGCTTTGGTATTCGTTTTCTTTGGCAACCTTCATAACAAATTCACCGCCAGCAACCAATGTTTCTTTATTCGCAAACCCTACTCTATGCCCTGTCTCAAGCGCGCATATCGTAGATTTTAAACCAATAGCTCCTAACAATGCATTTATTATTATATCAGCTTTGTCATCTTTTGCAAGCTCTTCCAAACCATCATCCCCTGCAACAACATCTACTTCTGGGCATATTGCTCTGAATGCTTCTGGAGCATCTTCATCAAACAAAGCAACCTTATCTGGATGAAATTCATTCACCTGGTCTAGAAGTTTTCCAAAATCATCCTTCCCTTTTGCAGCTATACCTACTACGTTATATTCTTTACCTGTCATCTTTTTTTGTGAATTAAGATTCCTAATAACATTCAACGTCTGTGTTCCTATTGAACCAGTTGACCCTAATATTGTTACGTTCACAATTCCATCTTTAATTTTCATCATAACCACCTCTTAAAATTCAAACATGGAAATATACATATATGAGCAATCAAAACTTAATCAACATCATCTATCATAATCATACCGTTAAAAATCAAAAAACAATCACAAAGATAACCAATCATCACCAACCAATCCAAACCCGAACACCAATCCAACATCAAATCAACCGCCAACACCAAAAAACCAACCCCAACCAATCCAACAAACCAATCAAAATCAAACAAACCCAAAACCAAAAATCAACTTAAAAACTTTTCAATAAACTGGAAGTTAGATTCCAGTAGGTTAAACAATTCCTTAAAAACCTCATCAATAAGCATAACAGTAACGGTTACATGAATTCCTTCTCCAAGACCATACTTTGACAACCCTTCTCCGCTTGTAACAGTGATGCCTATCTGATCAGGATTAACCTTATACTCATCAGAACTAAACGTTGATGATAAATTCTTCTGGATTAAAGGTATCAATGGGATTATCTTTGGCTCTTTAGCCTCAATAGAGATTACCATATTCATCATGATATAAGGACTCTCGTTCAATATATCAACGGCTGTATTAAGTATTGGTTGGCTTGAATTCATTTTACCTTTGAAGTAATACCCTACTGGGTTCAATCCGAAGGCAGATGAAATAGCATTGAAAGTAGCATGAATGATCGCATCTCCATCAGAGTTAGAATCTGGAGATACATACTTATCAACCATGACCCCGCCAAGATGCAAGAATTCATTTGTAAATGTTATTACCTCTCTATCTGAGACGCGACGTATATGATGCGAATCCTCACCGAACCCAATCCTAAAAGGAATAAAAACATCGCCTATCCTTTTCACATTCGCCATCAACTCATTTTCACGCTCAACTATAATCCCTCCCATAACAACACCATAACAACACCATAACAATCCGAACCTAACACAAAATTAATGTTGCAATATGTTTTTAAAGTTAAGTATAAACATTTTTTAACACATAACAATAATATTGAAACAGATAAGCGCACTTTTTGCCTATCGAGCAAAACCTGCACTAAAAAGATAGAGCAAGGATGCTTCATTATGACAATCAAAGATTGCAACTTGGCAAATTGAAGATTTGCCAACCGTTCAATAGCTATAAAATGTCGCAAATAAATATTTGTGAGCATATTCGTAAATGAATTGCCATTTACGACATTCGGCTTCGGCAATAAATCCCTGCCTTAAAAGGCAGGGTTTTATTGCCGAATTTTATATAACATGCGAATTCTTACGAGCGTATAATCTGAAGGATAGGATTTAATTCCTTATACACAATTAAGAAAAAGAAGATTAAACTCAAATAGATTTCAAATAATTGACTACATCTTCTATTACCCAATCAGGGGTTGATGCACCTGCTGTCACACCTACTTTCTTAATCTTATTGCCATTGGAATCAATAAACCATTCTGGGTTAATATCATCTTTTGTCTCAATATGATAAGTAGATTTGATTTCAGAAGCAATCTGCTTAAGACGTTTTGTGTTAGCGCTATGACGTCCGCCTATCACAATGATTACATCAATATTATCATCTCTAGCTAGCGCCTTAACAGCACTCTGCCTATCCTCAGTTGCGCCGCAACGAGTATTGATAACCTTAATATCCTCAACACCTAGCTCTTCTAATCTCCTTTTGACATCATCAATATTCTGCTTCGCCTGAGTAGTCTGTGACACAACACCAACCTTATTGGTTAACTCAATATTATTCAATTCATCTGGACCTTCTATGATTATCGGATTATCCATGTAGGATAGTGCAGATACCACCTCAGGATGATTTTTATCACCAACCAGAATCACCTGATATCCTTCTTGTGCCAACTGGTTTGCCTTTATATGAACTGCATCAACAAAAGGACATGTTCCGTCTACGTAATCAACATCCATATGTTCTAGGATTTCCTTATCTGATTTGATTATTCCATGCGCCCGTGTTAAAACACATGATTTTCTGGGGATATCTTCCAAAGAAGATGCAATTACCATTCCATTAGATTTCATCTTATCAATAAATTGATTGTTATGTATCAACTGGCCATAAGTAAACACCTTATCATGCTTTTCGAGGAGAGTTTTAAGAATATGAACTACTCTTTTAACACCTGGGCAAAACCCATAATGTTTAGCAAGGATTACTTCCATATTCTCACCAATTTCTCAAAATATTTAAAGCTCACCCTTTCTCCTAAGCATTTTCTTCTTTAATCTCCTTCTCTTTTTCTTCAACCATTTCCATCTCATTCTTCCTTTCTTTTTCCATTTCCTCGGTCTAGCTCCCAAATAAACACCCCTAAACATTTATGATTTCATTATTAGTTTGATTTATCAATATCTATATTGCTTTCTCAAACGACTGGCAAAATATAGTAGTTGATTATTATCTATGAGAAGTTTTTAAAACATTCTGGTCTTTTCTCTTGTCTTCATACATATCCTTATCTGCTTGAACAAGCATCTTTATCATATAATCCCTACGCAGACGTTCATCATTCAATATACGTTTGCTTTCCAAACCTCTGACACTCACTGACATAGAATAGCCAATTGAGAAATTCAATGGTAATGAGATAAGATAATTATTATCTAGATTAATGTACGTATTGCGTTTAGATAGTTTGGTCTTTAATGATATGATTAAATTTTCTGCATCTTCTTTCGTCCCTTTACCAATTATCACGAACTCATCCCCTCCAAACCGAACCGCAATTGAATCCCTATCGATTGAATGCAAAGTATGCTTTAACGCTGTAGAGAAGCCTGTTAAGAGCTGGTCTCCTGCATTATGACCATAGGTATCATTTATTTTCTTTAACCCATTTATATCAAGCAACGCCAAATAAAAGGACTCATTTTTATTTGATAAATCATTAAGATATTCTGGAAACATCTCATCCAAATAAACACGATTATACAGTCCAGTAAGCCTATCAGTAATTGATATCTGGTGAAGTACCTTTTTTGCTTCTGCGTTGTAGAAACACTCATTAACCAGCCTATTTAATACCTTCAATCTTTCTTCAAGACCTTCAGGTAAATCCCCCTCTGGATTATCAATCGAAATGAAACCATCTCCATCACCTATTCGCACTGGAATGAGCGCAAACCATTTCTGGTTCAACAAATCCTTTACCTTATCATTATCATCAAAATTAGAATCAATAATTACGGGTCTTTTCACCTTATTAATCGTTTTGATATAAGTTAATTCTGGTATGTGTAACCCTAACAGTTTCTCTTCATCTTCTTTAGGCAATGCAGCATAACATATATATTCCTTGCCTTCTCTTATATAGAACCTTACTTTGCTACAGCCAGTAGTTGCAGATGTTATGTTCAATATACTATATATTTGATCATATGGAGAATTATTAAAAAGTTTAGTTACCTCGTTCAGTAATTCTAATGCACGCATAACTATCCATATAACAAGAAATATTAATAAACTTTTACATCGTATAAGAATTATGTACAACCTTATAATTATAAGCATCATTGAAATAATCGTAGTAATTCTGATAGTTTATCTATTAACAAAGTAAATACATTTTATTTAATTCTTTAATAAGGTGTTATAATGGGAATCGAAGACATATTAGAAAATCGCATGAGGAAATTAATGTTTTTAAATGAACAAGGATTTGTTCCTTATCCATATAAATACGAAATAAATACGAGAAGTGATTGGTTACATGATAAATATGACAAATCACTTGAGCCTGGTGATAAAAAAGAAAATGATGAATATGCAATAGCTGGGAGAGTAATGCTGATAAGAGATTTTGGAAAACTCATGTTTATCCAGCTTGATGATGGTTATGGAAGAATCCAATTATGCGCGAAGAAAGGGGAAACGCCAGACAATGTGTTGAGGCTGATTAAAAAAACATTGGATGATGGAGATATAATTGGAATCAAAGGATATATATTCAAAACTAAAAAAGGCGAGACGACATTAATGATTATAGATTTCACAATGCTTGCCAAGTCATTAAAGCCATTACCAGAGAAATGGCATGGTTTAACAGATACTGACGAGCGATACAGAAATCGATACCTTGACCTGATAATGAACCCAAAGACGCGAGAGATATTCAGAAAGAGGGCAAAAATAATCAAGATTATACGAGATTTCATGGAAGATAATGAATTCCTTGAAGTTGACACTCCTACTTTGCAGCCTGTGTATGGTGGTGCAAGTGCAAGGCCATTTATCACACATTCACACGCATGGAAATCTGATTTTTATCTATCAATCTCTCCTGAACTCTATCTTAAACGATTACTTATCGGAGGATTTCAGAGAGTATATACCATATGCAAAAATTTCAGAAACGAAGACGTAGATAGAACGCATAATCCTGAATTCACTATGATGGAATGTTACGCTGCATATTGGGATTATAATGATGTAATGGATTTCACAGAAAGACTATATGAAAACATTGCACTAAAACTCAATGGAACAACTAAGATAGATTATTTGGGTAATACGATTGATTTCAAGAGGCCGTGGAGACGCATAACGATGAAGGATGCATTGCTTAAATATGCTAAACTAGATGTTGATTCAATGACAGATGATGAACTGAAAACTCTCCTCAAAGTGAACAGTATAGAATTAGATAAATATAAAAGAGGTTTAGCTATCGCTGAATTGTTTGATAAGATTTGCGAACAATATCTAATCCAGCCAACCTTTGTTTATGATTATCCAAAAGAAACGACAGGGTTGTGTAAGTTGAAAAGAGGAGATCCATCTTTGATAGAGCGGTTTGAATTGTTCATAAATGGAAGAGAACAGGCAAACGCTTATTCTGAACTCAATGACCCTGTGTTACAGGAAAGATTTTTTATAGAACAGAAAGATCAGGGTAAGATGAAAGGGGAGCAACATCCCGTGGATATGGATTTTGTACATGCACTTGAATATGGGATGCCACCCGCAGGAGGATTAGGTGTTGGGATAGACAGAATAATCATGCTATTTACAAATTCTCCATCTATCAGAGATGTTATTGCATTCCCGCAGTTAAGACCGAAATAAAATTAATGTGAGATAATAAGAGAATATTTAAATTAGAACTTAATATGTCTGACTATTAAAAAGCGGCAAACTCTCTCCTTTTTATTTGACCTGTTTTGTTATGTTAGCTCATGACTTATTATGTGAGCCCGCGAACTAATACAAGAAAGTGAACCCAACACCAAACGAAATCAAAGCCCAAAAAAATAAATGCTTACTGCTTCTCAGCATTTAACTTTCGGATTTTCCGTCCAGAAAGAATATTAATTTTCTCATGCGATTTCTTAATTACATGTCTCTCAACGCCAAATACCCATACAGATGTTATAATGTTTGAAAGAAAGATTACTAGAAATACTATTGTTTCAAAAGATGAAGGTACATTAAGATTATATGAGAACGGCATTGATGCTAATACAGCAGCAGCTAAACCTCGCGGTATCATACCTATCATTACTGTCTTATTATAAGCACTCTCCTTAAAGAATAAAACATTAGTTGATATGAATCTAGCTAATACAGTAAGCACAATCATCAACACACTAAAACCGATAACATAAAGATTAATTCCATCAATCGTAATCAATAACCCTATATAAACAAAAAAATATGTCCTCACAAAAAATGTAACCTCATCCTGCATAGTGAGGAATTTCTTTTCTATAAAATATGATTTATCAATCTTAACCCATTTTGAGATATCTTTTACGTGCGCTAGGATAAGACCAAAGATAAAAACTGCTATTGGCCCACTCCCTCCTGAAACCTCAGTTAAATAATATAATATCAATAAAAGCCCAATTGTCAGTGCATACTTACATTTTTCTTGCTTTGGTAAATCCTTTAGCACGATTATCCATATTGCTGCTACGATGATACCATACAATATCGAAACAGAAAACAAACCTGCAAACATCCCGGTTACGTTCATAGATAATGTATCACCCGCAGCAGAAGATAACACATACTGAATTAAAATGACAGCAGTCAGGATGCACAAGACATCAGTCAATGTGGATTCAAGTGTAAGGACTGTTTTTACATTCTCATTTAATTCGAGCTTATTGACAAATAGAATTACTATCGGCGAACTGATACCTCCTACCGTAGCGCCTAGGATTAATGCATACATCCAATCCCAGCCAAAGATATGATGGACAACCAATCCAATAAAAAAAAGCGTTAGGACAAAATTAAGAACGATAAACAATGATGCTTTGGGCAATGTCTGTACCAAACGTTTCAGGTTCATCTTGGTGCCAGCATCAAACAGTATGACCATCAGAGTAATCGCACCGATAACTGGAGCTGCCATCCGAATGGAACTGTTTGGTGATACATCTACAATATGAAATACTGGGCCTAATAAAAGCCCAATTATCATCAATGTAACAACACTGGATATCTTAGTCATTTTGAAGAAATATTCTGCCGCAAATCCAATTATGAGTATTCCTCCAAGCACGAATAATATCTCATACATAATTCAATAATAAAGATAAATTATATTAACCTATCGCTTTATTACTTGACCATTACTTGACCATTGACTGATTTACATAATTTTACCAAGGAACATTCTTAACGCCAAATTTATTTGCGAATATATTAAATATCTTATGTAGGACCCATGCGAGTGCAAGAACAATAATAAAATCATAAACAGTCATTGTAACTGTTGAGAATTTTAATATGGGCAATATAAATATTAACGCAACGATGATAAATGATAATTCATCCAGGAATAATACTTGTTTACCGCTCTTATATCCAAACCTTCTCTTAATAAAACTACCTATTGAATCACCTAACATTGTGCCAAAACCTAATATGAAACCAGCCACTGCATAATAAACAGGCAACATAAACAACACAATCCCTAATGGTTCAAGAAGATATAACAATTCACAAACAAACATACCAATAAAAACCCCTGCTATAAACCCGCGGATAGTTTTATGTTTTCCAAGAATTGGCCGTCCGTCCATGAATTGCCTATCATTATCAATTGCTCGGCCACCACCAAGAAGCACAGGAATAGCATTGGCAAAGAACGCTGGAATGACAAGTAATAAAAGGTACAACATACTTCTTTTTAAAGATAGAAAACTTTTTTAATCCATTCACCGAACGATAATTAAGGTGAATAATATGAAAACTTCAAATATTAAAAATAGAAAAAGAGCAAACAGGATAATTATACCCATCTTGTTGATAGCAGTATTAATTATTGGTTGCATATTAATCAGTTATCTGCCAATTGATTATATATTCTCACTCACCAGGCCATCATCATCTCTCCAGACGAACATGAACCTTATCAACTCATTATTCAATGGATGCACAGCATACATGAAAATCACAGGGGAGCTTAACACACATGATGCAGACATGTTGCTAACTGGTTATTCGCCAGGCTCACGAACCATCGCTGATAAGATCGATGAATTAAACAACAATGCAAATGTTAAAGGATTGTTTATCGAGATTGATTCAGGCGGCGGGTCTGTAATAGCGACAAAAGAAATATACAACGCACTTGAAAAATTCAATAAACCAATAATAGTATATATAAATGATATAGGAGCATCTGGAGGTTATTATATATCATTGCCTGCGGATGTGATAATCGCAAATCCAGACAGTACTGTTGGAAACATAGGTGTGCGCGCAACATTCATAAGTATGAGGGGCTTACTGGACAAAATAGGTATCTCCACAGTTACTCTTAAGACAGGTAAGTTCAAGGATATAGGAGATCCTTTTAAGAACATGACACCTGAAGAAAAAGCTGTTGTATCCACGATGTTAAATGAAACATATAATGAATTCTTAAACGACCTCTTAAAACATAGACATATCAAAGATATAAATATATCAACATTAACAGATGGTAGAATATTCTCAGGACGTCAGGCAATGCGATACGGTTTAGTTGACAAAATAGGATATTTCAATGATGCAAAAGAGATAGCTAAAAACATCACAGGAACAGATAAGATATGCAAGGTGAGATTTAAGCATGAAACAAATATATGGAATGACCTATTTTCATCTTCCTTTTATTATATTGGATATGGATTGGGCGATTCATTGAAGAATAATATAAACAGTTTGAATAATGGTGGATGGAGTGGAAACTATAAAATCAAATACAACTAAGTATAATACAGACAAATTTAATACAAATGGATTAAAAGCAGATACAATCAAACAAACAAAAACTAGAAACAAAATCACAATCATAGTCATCGGGCTCATAACTGCCTTATTATTAACCGCTTCTTTATTCATCCATTCAGAATATAAAGAAAGGTCAAACAATTTGAATGAAAATTCAGGTAAGAATTCACATGCAAAACCAATTATTGAAGAATGTGAACAAGGAGAAGAAAAAAACTGCCTCACAGATAATTATTGCTCTGGGACCAAAGTATGCATCAATGGAAGATGGTCGGATTGTCTGATCAAACCGATGGTATGTAAACCAGGAACTATAAGAAAATGCCCATTAGGTATTTGTGATTGGGGGATTCAGGAATGCACACCATGTGGGCAATGGGGGAGCTGTAAATAAGTTATAAAACATTTTTACTTTCTCTATTCCTTTAACCCTCTCAGCAGTTTAAGCATCAACTTCTTCTCTGCCGCTGATATAATCTTCCTAGTTTTTACAACTACATCTGGATTAACTGACATGCTTGTCGTGCCAAACTCAACCAATTTCTCAGCAAATTCAGGATAAACACTGGGTGCTTGACCGCAAATAGATGCAGTAATACCTCTTTTATTGCATGTTGTTATGACATGCTTTATCGCTTCCAGGACAGCTTCGTTACGCTCATCAAACTCACTCGCCATTCTTGCATTATCCCTATCTATCCCAAGGATAAGCTGGGTCAAATCATTACTTCCTATGGACACGCCATCGATACCTACATCTATAAATTTATCAATGAGAAGTACAGTACTAGGGACTTCAACCATTATCCACAACTTAAAATCTTTTGTCCTGTGAAGGCCAACCTTGTTCATGATACTCTTTACCTGTTTAAGCTCACCAACACGTCTTACAAAAGGGATCATAAGCCATAGATTCTTCAACTGGAATTCCTCCCTTACCTTCTTCATCGCCCTGAGCTCCATCTCAAAAACATCTGGATCATGTACATACCTAGCAGCACCGCGAAAACCAAGCATTGGGTTATCCTCTCTCATCTCATACTTTTCTCCGCCTTCAAGCGATCTATATTCATTAGTTTTAAAATCTGTTGCGCGATAAACAACGGGACGCGGATAGAACGCAGACGCAATCTTTCTCATACCATCTGCCAACCTATTGATGAATTCATCCTGTTTCCCTTCTTCGATGAACTTACGTGGGTGTTTACCAATACCTGCTATCATAAATTCTGCTCTCAACAATCCCACACCATCAACCGGCAAGGCCGCAACCTCGCTCGCCTTATCAACCTCAGCAAGATTAACATACAATTTAGTTGCGGTTATTGGGATGTATTCACCTACAACACCAGTTGTTGACCTAACTGTACCTGGCTCAATCTTATGCTCTGGCTCCTCGACAGAAACAGCACCTTCATAAACCACTCCTCTTTTAGCATCTACCGTAACGATCATACCATCCTTAAGCACACTGGTTGCATTACCAGATCCTACTATACATGGTATCCCCATCTCTCTTGAAACTATTGCTGCATGCGAAGTAGCACCACCAGAATCAGTTACGATTGCAGCAGCACGTTTCATTGCAGGAACAAAATCAGGTGATGTCATATATGTAACCAGTACATCTCCTTTATTTACCTTATCTATATCATCCTTTGTCGGTACTATTCTAACTGGGCCCTTGGCAATACCAGGACTGGCTGGTAATCCCTTAAGAACAACCTTAGTAGATTTCATCAGATCCATTTTAACCTCATAATTAATCGTCTTAGTAAGTGTTGTTATCGGTCTCGACTGGACGATGTATATCTTACCTTTCTCAACTGCCCATTCAAGATCTTGTGGTTTACCATAATGTTTCTCAATATCTATACATATCTTAGCAAGGCTGGTGATATAATTATCACTCAGTTTCTGTTTATCCTGCTCTTCAAGCGGAACATCAACATGCTCATCATGTCCGTCAACCTTTGTAATCTTCCATGTCTGCCTATTGACTGTTTTATCAACAATTTTCAGATCAGATTTCCTGACCAAGTACCTATCGGGTGTAAGTGACCCTGAAACAACAGCTTCACCCAATCCATAAGCCCCTTCAATAACCAGTATATCTCTATCTTCGCTGACCGGATCGACCGTAAACGCAACACCTGCTTTCTCTGACTGAACCATTCTCTGCACGACTGCTGATAAACCCACCTTAAGATGATCAAACTTATTCTCAGTTCGATAGAATATTGCGCGTGGTTCAAACAACGATGCCCAACATTCCTTAACCGCCTGAACAACATTAAGAGGCCCAGACACATTAAGAAACGTCGATTGCTGGCCGGCAAATGATGCATTGGGCAAATCCTCAGCAGTTGCAGAACTTCTTACTGCAACATAAATATCCTTTCCCCTCCCCAACTTATTATATCCATCGATGATACCTTGTCTGATTTCATCAGGTATCTGCCCGCTCAATATCGCGTTTTTAATCACTGCAGCCGCATTATTAAGTGCATCTGTATCACGAACATTGAGAGAATCAGTATATTCGCGAATCACCTTGTCAATACCGTTTACATTTATAAATTTAAAATAAGCTCCACTTGATACGCAAAATCCATCTGGAACAGGAAACCCATTCCTTATCATCTCTCCAAGATTGGCTCCCTTACCTCCAACCTTACCGACATCATCCTTACTTATCTCATCAAACCAATATATATCTTTCATAATACCACCACCTTTTTTCATTGTTTTGGTTTTTCTTTGTTCTCCTCTTAACTTCCTTTTTTCTTTACTCCAAACATCACATTAGACAATCAAATTCTTAACACCAACTAATTTTATATATTCATATTTCTACTTGTATCCACTAGAGACTTATAGATTCTCTATCCGTCGCCGAGTAAATTACTATGGTAAGTATTAAAAATATTACGCTACATATTAATCAACGGTATAACTCCTTTAATTCTCTGGAGTAAACAAGCAATCAGAATGATTGATATATCTTATGTTGTTTTAAATGATGATTGAGAATGAATATTTTGATGAGGTGAGATTATGGCTAAAAAGGAACATTTGAATTTGGTGTTTATCGGACACATCGACCACGGTAAATCTACTACAGTAGGAAGGATATTGTACGATACCGGAGCCATTAGTGAACAGATGCTTAATAAGATGAAAGAGGAAGCAGCAAAATTTGGGAAGCAGACCTTTGAATTCGCTTATTTCATGGATGTTCGTAAGGATGAGAGAGAAAAAGGTGTAACGATTGATGTTGCACATAAAGAATTCTCAACTGATAAATTTTATTTCACAATCATTGACGCTCCAGGACATCGTGATTTTGTTAAGAATATGATTACTGGTGCATCACAGGCAGATGCTGCAGTACTTGTGGTTTCAGCTAAGGAAGGTGTCCAGCCACAGACTAAAGAGCATGCTTTCTTAGCAAAGGTATTGGGTATCAATCAAATAATTGTTGCAGTAAATAAAATGGATACTGTCAACTATGATAGAATACGATTTGAAGAGGTTAAAGAACAAATCACCAATTTATTAAAATCAATCGGGTATGATGTAAGCAAAGTACCTGTTGTTCCTATATCTGCTTATAAGGGGGATAATGTATCAAAGAAAAGCGAGAATACAGACTGGTATCATGGTAAGACATTGATTGAATATTTTGATGATTTTGTTGTCCCAACAAAACCGGTAGATAAACCATTAAGATTACCTATTCAAGATGTATATACGATTACCGGTCATGGGACTGTTCCTGTTGGAAAAGTAGAAGCAGGACATATGAAACCGGGTGATAAAATTATTGTTATGCCAAGCAAGGCAGTCGGTGAGGTTAAGAAGATTGAAGAGCATCATAAAGAACTCGCAGAAGCAGGGCCAGGTGATAACATAGGATTCAACATTAAAGGCATTGACAAAAAAGATATTAAAAGAGGATATGTAGTAGGGCCAGTTGACAATCCACCAACAGTAGCAAAGGAGTTCAGAGCACAGATAATAGTGTTACAGCATCCAACAGCAATCAGTGTTGGTTATACGCCAGTATTCCATTTACATACAGCCCAGATTCCTTGTAGGATAGTAGAAATTGTTGAAAAGAAAGATCCAAAAACAGGACAGACTGTTGAAAAGAACCCTGATTTCATTAAAACAGGCGATGCAGCAGTTATTAAGATTAAGCCATTGAAACCTGTTGTTGTTGAAAAATACACTGACTATCCCGCTCTTGGAAGATTTGCGATTAGGGATATGGGCACAACTGTCGCAGCAGGGATTGTTCTTGATGTGGAAAAGGCATAATATTCACGCCTAAAATGAATGAGAAGGGGTTCACATGGCAGGAAAAGCTAGAATCACTGTAACCAGTCCAGATGCAAAAGCGCTTGACGATATCTGTACACAGATAAAGGATATCACTAAAGCAACAGGGATAGCTTTGAGTGGACCAGTATACCTGCCAACCAAAAGGTTAATGGTTGCTGTAAGAAGAAGTCCATGTGGAGATGGTTCTGAAACATTTGAACACTGGGAGATGAGGGTACACAAAAGACTTATGGATATCGCAGGTGATGAAAGGACGTTAAGGCAAATCATGAGAATAAGAGTACCTGAGAATGTAGCAGTCAGGATAACACTTGATTAGTTTGATTTTTTTTAAGTATTTCCTAGAAGGTTATATAAACTTATATTTTCTTTTTGTTTTTTGTTGATGTGTTGAATAAAACTTAAATAAGAGGGTTTATCTTCAGCTTACTATAATATTTTCCTGGACAATCAGATACTTTTTTTATTCTATCTATGAGCATTGAACTATAAAGCGATTGGTCTAACTCATCATTAATGTATTCTATAAGATATTGTTTATACTCTTCAAGCTGTTTGCCATTAAGTATGAGTAATTTTTGAACATCTATTTTATCTAACTCTTCTTTATTTTTATATTTATCTACTGAATGATGGATGTCTTCACCTACAGGATATAATCCTAATTCTATCATAAGCTCCAAAACATCCTCAACCATAAGCTCTTTGTGCGTTTTTATTTCAGTTATACTAAATTCTTCCTTGAGAATATCAATGAGTTTAATTAGAGAATATTTCATTGCTTGTGTAGCTGATTTCGATGTTATAATATTATGAAGAGAAATGCCAAACGAATATTCATTACGCCTCTGGATGTGATTACCTATCATATTTATCGGTAACGTTTGATAAATAGTACCTTTGCTATTAATGATGAAATGGGTTTTTGGTTGACCCAATTCCTCTACTGATTTAGTGTAATAATCATTAACAGTTACTGGAATATCGCCAGTGCCATGAATGACAATCAACTGCGGATTCTTAAGCGGCTTGAAATCAAATTTGTATTTAGTATCCAATAGATAAATCGCATGTAAATCTTTTAAGTAAACGGAAAACTGTTTGAATACCATTATTTCATCCCTTATATTTTTATCCAAAGATAATCATAAATATATAGATTTATCTGACACTATCTATAATTTTTATATTTATCTTATCAATATTATATTTATATTTATTATTATTTTAATATCTGATTCATTGTTATAAGATTGATTAATTGTTATAAGAAATTGATTATAAGAATTGATCTTAAACTAGTTAATTTTTTAAACTTCAAGTGTCTGGTAAATTGTGTGATTACAAAAAATAGGGAATGGTCATCAAAATTAATATTTATACTTGCAGCAATTGGTTCAGCTGTTGGATTGGGTAATTATTGGCGATTCCCTTATGTCACAGGTGTTAATGGAGGAGGGGCATTTATATTAGTGTATTTTATATGTATAATATTAATAGGTATTCCTTTGATGCTCTTTGAAATTTCAGCTGGTAAAAGGTTTAAAACATCTGTTTATAATATCCTTAAAAGATTTGGAAAAGAAAAATTGATAATCATACCACTTATCTCGACATTCATGATACTAAGTTTCTATTCAGTACTTGTTGGATGGACTCTATCATATTCAGGATATTCAGTGGTAAGTATGATTGAAATGAATAAATTTCCTATCCCAGAATTTGATATCTTTTCCACTACGTATTTTGGGATATTTTCATTCATAACAGTCATCATCTTAACCACCTTGCCTGTATATTTCGGGATCAAAGGGATTGAAAAATTTGTTAAGTATGCCATACCTATTATGGTGTTCATAACGTTAATCCTTCTCGGTTTTGCATTGAGATTGCCTGACGCTCATAAAGGAATTGATTTCTTTCTCAATCCTGACATATCAAAAATATTTGATTTAGATACTTGGTTGATTGCTATTTCACAGGTAACTTTCTCATTATCGGTTGGTGGAGGGATGATTTTAACATACTCATCATATTCGAAAAAATCTGATATAATAAAGGATACAGCATCTATTGTTTCTGCAGATGTATTCATAGCATTAATCGCAGGGCTTGTGATATTCTCAACTGTTTTTTCATTTGGGTTAAAACCATCCGAAGGACCTTCGCTTATGTTCAGTACATTACCTCATGTATTCAACTCAATAACATTCGGTTCATTGCTCGCTTTCCCTTTCTATTTCATTCTCTTATTAGCAGGATTAACAAGCACAGTATCTATGATGGAATATCTGATAAGCAACCTCAAATCAATGTTAAAGATAAAGAGGAAACCTTTGGTTATCCTAATATCTATACTAATCTCAGTAATCGGTCTACCTGTTGCATTAAGCTTCTCGCCTATGAATTTAACATTCATGGGAAAGACATTTCTCGATTGGTATGATAGATTATTCATAACAACCACAGTTCCTATAGTAATACTAATAACATTGAGTATAGCTATGATGTGGAAGAAAAATGATTTTGTGAAAACAATTATAGATAACTCAAATATATCAAAAAGAAAGGCAAGAGTTATTGTTAACTGGATACGTTATGTTATTCCAATCGTCATCATTATATTAATATATCAAGCAGCAGTTGGATTGATAGGGTTCATCAAATGAATGCTCAAAGATTATAACGAATTAGATTAATCTTCCTATTATGGCTGCAAAAGCACGTCTGGATATCAAGACGCCTAGCAAAGCACCTATCATTGTTGATGTAGCAAACCCTATGATTTCTGTTATACCAGAAAATAAGAGAGGTAGCATCGCAACAATTGCAATCGTCCTTGTCATTGTAACTATACTGAAAGCACGTTTTAACTTTACTGATTTTTCATGCGTATCTTTCTTTAGCAATTCATCGGTTATAACAATCTGATCATCAACGCTTGTGCCAACTGCTGCGATAATCCCTGCAAACGCGCCCAAATCAATAGTAAAACTTCCTATCACTGCAATTAATATTATAAGTTCACATGCACTCTCAAACAATACCGGCAATATGATTACTATCTTTTTATATCTTAAAGAAATAAAGATTGCCACGATGATTACAGCAACAACTCCGCCTATAATACTCATTTTTAAGAATTCACTCCCCAAAGGCGCTGAAATAGATGTTTTACTCTCAACATTTACAGGAATAGGTAAAGCTCCTCCTTGAAGAACAGATGCAATCTTCTTAGCTTCATTAACAGCATTTCTTGCTTTTTCTTGGTCAGTCGCACCTGTTTCTGCGCCTGTGATTTCATAATTATAACTGACTGTCCCTTGCGCGATATCTGGTGATAACTTGGGAGCTGATATTAACCCAATCACATCCCATCGTGAGACTGCACTATAGGATGGTGAGATTGAATAATCAGGAGTCATCTGATCTGATGGAACAGTCTTTACCTTAAATCCTTTATCTTCTAGGACAGAGACTATATCATCAGGAATATTATCCGGGACTATGGCTTTTGTATGGTCATCTCTCGGTTTTAAGGTATCCTTATACGAATCAAAATTATCTAACAGATATAATTTTATATCGTCACCTTCAAGGCGTAACGCATCATTGACCATTGTTAATACATCTTCTTCTGACACATTTGTACCATTGGTCAACTGGCTCATATAAACAAACATATACGAATCATCTGGCCTATCCAAAAACAGATATACTGGCTTGTTACCTTTGTCCAATGCAGCCTCGCTAAACTTCTTAGCTCCTTCGCTTGTCACAGTAAATCCAACACCCCAACCACCAACAGGCATTCTCAACTGAGTAGCACTCAGATAATGTATCGTTCCAGGATAAATATCTTCATCTGTCACAGCAATCTTGCCATCGATTATCCCCTTAAAATTACCTGGCTGTGATAACAACTCTTCAGTCCTCTTAATAGTTTCCTCATCACTACTTGGGAGTTCAACAATGATTTCATTATCCCCTCTGGCATAAACATTGACTTGCACAAGGCCAAAACTACTTACTCTTTTCTTGATTATACTTAGCATTTGATCCATAGTAGCCGAATCAGCAGGTCTTTCCAACGTCATAGGGATACGTGTGCCGCCAACAAAATCAATACCAAACTTTATACCGTTTAAATAAATATGAACAAGACTAAGCACGACAAGAATCATCAGAATAACAAATGCTGTATCCTTCCATAACGGTTTGGTTAAATCTATCATTTAAACCACTCTTTTATTCTCCATCCATATTTATATCATTTCATTTCGATCGTCCATTCATTTCCTTATCATTTTTTCATATACCTACTTACATCTTCTTTTCAACATACCATAACACCAATACTGCATTAAAACCCCATGTCGCAATAACATCATTAATCAGGCCTATGCATGCAACAGCACCTATCTCATAATATGTTGATATACCAGCAAATAAACCAAGCAGGAATAATACTAAGAACGCAATGAAATCAGTCACA
The DNA here is from genome assembly GCA_021163645.1 of Microcaldota archaeon. GTDB lineage: Archaea > Micrarchaeota > Micrarchaeia > Anstonellales > JAGGTN01 > JAGGTN01. Next base: position 21,557 of record JAGGTN010000027.1, read on the forward strand.
CTCATGCTGGCACCGGTTTTTAAAGCAGAATATGCTCTATTTCGTGGCGTATCTTCTTGTATCTTAACGACACGCATGGACAAAAGCATATCAGTATCTAAAGATAATCCAACCAGCATCAACAAGGCAGCAAATGATGCAACAGTAAGAGGGATACCGAACAATCCCATTGCACCCATAGAAACTACAATATCCGCAAATGCACCACTAAGAACAATCATAGATGATGCGACATTTCTAAACACAACGAATGCCAGAGTGATTGAGAATAACAGTGATAAGCCTACTGCGAATAATGCCTTATCAATAAAATGGCTTGCTAATGTTGGGGATACAATGTCAACAGATATAGAATCATAAGGTAATTTCTGTGATACAGCAGAATCTATCTTATGCTGATAGACTGACTTTATCTGCTTAAATGACTTATCAACATCTCTTTTGAGCGAAACCAATTCAGTATAATCACTTGCATTCTCGGCATTACCAGCCATTGCAAAAAGCATATTAGCTTCTGATTCCATCTCGTTTAATTTTGTTTCATACTTTTCTTGATATTCAGCTAGTTTATCTTGGTCTGGATTACTGCTCTGATTGACAGATAATATCCATCCTTTAAGCTGGGATACATCATAATACAACGAACTGAATTCAGAATGAATCTTGGTCGCATTAGCGATCTTTTCATCTGATTCTAATTCTACTTCTGCTATCGTTCCAATAGCTGATTTTGATACTATCACTTTTTGCGGTGTGATACCTTGGTCTATAAACGCCTGTTCAACATAGTTTGAATCTACATCTTGAGTCAATTTTAACGTGATGAGCGTTCCGCCTTTGAAATCTATCCCCAACTGTATCTTAGGTATGAAAAATAATGATATGATGATTAAAATTACTGGGATAATCATCAGACGTTTGTAATTCCCTTTATAAATATTAGGTATCTCCATATTACACACTCCATATCTTAACTTAAATTCATTAACTTAAATATTATTTGAGATATAAATATTAAAGTATTCATTTAAAAAGGTTTGCGGATGGAAGTAAGCGTTTAAACTTATTTATGCTACATTCATTTGAATTTTTGTTTGGTGATGATTGATTTTTGGTTGATGATGATTGATTTTTGGTTGATGGCTTTTATCCATTAAAACTATTTTTACCGCTCAAATGATACCTGCACATCATATCATTAAGATAAACGTTTGATATCTCTCATCAAACTAAGCAGTTTTTTGGATACTAGATAACTCCCTCCAAATATGATTACTCCTGGAAGCACCGGAATACCTATCAACGGAGCTGCTGCTGCACCAGCAATAAGCCCAGCAGTATCAGAAGAGGATAAGAATTTTATTATTTTTGATGTTTGCTTTTCGATACCTTTTGTATATGGATTTATCTCAGCTAATATATGTCCATCTTTGAATATCCTTACAAGATTATCCTCTTCAGAAGCTAATATTGCTATCGCACCCTCTTTTGATATTCCTTTTGCAGCAGAATGTCTTGTCCCTTTACCCTTTTCAGCGGACTGTTTTAATATCCTGGCTCCATAAGCTTTGATTATCCCTTTTTCACTGATAATTATCGCACCATCAATCGTTGCGAGCTTGATAAGCACAGGTTTAATTCCCTTTTCAAGAATAGATATCCTTTTCCTTTCAAAAAAATTAGGATAATGACATTCATAATAATCTTTTGGTATCTTACCAATAACTATTAATCCACCTTCTTTAAGTCTGGCAACATTAATCATTATTTCAAGTGCTTCATCACTTACCTTATGCATCAGCTTTTCCTTGCTCATTTTTTTACCTTTCTTACCCTTTCCCTTTTTATTCGTATGATAGTATCGAATGGCAGAAGTATAAGTTAATTTTCTCTTAATCTTTGATTTATTCTTTGCCCGTGCCATGAAATCATCTTCGGGATGTATTTTTACTGATTTAATTTTTACTGATTTAATATATTCTATGTTATTTATATGTTGCCTAAAAACATTTATAATTATTTACTTGATTAGTCTAAATATGAGAAATACCAATGATGATTTACTTAAATACGCGTACATGAGCATGCATGATACTCTCAAACAAATGAACAGCAGCAAGGATGGATTGACAAATGATGAAGCAGAGAGGAGAAAGAGGATATATGGGACAAACGAAATCAAACGCACAAAAGGACCAAATGTATTCAAATTATTGACTGATCAATTCATCAACCCTCTTGTTCTTATGCTCATATTCGCAGCAATAATCACATATCTCACTGGAGATGCATCAGATACTATATTGATCATGATAATAGTAATTCTTAACGCATGGCTTGGATTCTCACAAGAATTTCATGCTGAGAAGATCGTCGAAGCACTAAAAGAATTTGCATCTCCCCATGCCATTGTCATAAGGCGAATAAGAAAATCACAAACAAAACAAACACATGAAAAAGAAAAATATGAACAAGTCATTCAAGAAATTGATGCACGTGAAATTGTACCTGGAGATATTATTGTATTAGAAGCTGGGCGTGTAGTTCCGGCAGATGCGCGGGTGATAGAATCTAACGGACTTGAGGTATCAGAATCAATATTAACGGGCGAATCAGTATCAGTATCAAAACAGACAAAACCAGTTGATAAAGATATTCACACGCTGGGAGATATGTCTTCAATGGTATTCTCTGGAACATATGTGATAAAGGGTTGCGGAAAGGCTGTGGTGGTAGGCACAGGAAATAATACTCAGATAGGCAGGATAGCTTCCATGACTACTGAGATAAAAAGAGAGATCCCACTAAGCAAGAATATTGAAGACCTGACTAAACAACTATCAATTTTAATCATAGTGATTATAGCAATCATATTCATCACAGGTAGTTTAGAGGGAAGAGATATTATTGAAATGTTCAAGATCGCTGTTGGATTAGGTGTTGCAGCTGTGCCAGAAGGTTTACCGGCTATTGTAACAATCACACTAGCGATTGGCCTGAAAACCATTGCCAGAAAAAAGGCAATTGTTAAATCACTCTTATCAGTTGAAACACTTGGAAGAACTAATGTAATATATGTTGACAAAACAGGTACATTGACAAAGAACGAAATGACAGTCACGAAAATCTATTTAGATGGTAATGTTATTGATGTTAAAGGTGCAGGTTATTCATTGAACGGCGAGTTTAAAATGAAGAATAAAAGCAATGAGAATAAAAATGATTTGAAAAAATTATTACTCATTGGCTATTACTGTAATAATTCTACATATTATAGTGGTAGTTTTAGCGGTGACCCAACAGAGATTGCATTGAAAGTCTCTGCATTAAAATATTTTAGGAATCTTCATATTAAGATGCCTAAAAGGCATAGGATTAATTCAAAAGAGTTTGACTCAAAAAGAATGCTTATGTCAGTGGTATGTGAGACAAAAACAGGATATATTCAATATACTAAGGGCGCTCCAAATAGGATAATAAAAAGGTGTGATAGGATATTGGATAATGGGAAGGTTAGGAAAATTAATAAGGATGATATTAAGCGTATTGAAGAGTTTGATAATCTATTCTCAAACCAAGCATTGAGGGTTTTAGGATTTGCATATAAACCACTTAAAAATAAAAGTATCAATGAAAAGGAAATGATCTTTGTTGGACTACAGGGCATGATAGACCCACCAAGAGAGCATATCAAAGATACAATAGATAAGGCAAAAAAAGCAGGTATTGGTGTGAAAATGATTACTGGCGATCATAAAGAAACAGCGATTGCAGTTGGACGATTAATAGGAATTGATGGCAAAGCACTCACTGGAAAGGAAATAGATAAATTGTCTGATAAAGAATTGGAAAAGAAGATTGATGATGTAGATATATTCGCACGCGTATCACCTTCACACAAATTGAGAATTGTTAAACTACTTGAAAATAAATATATTGTTGCCATGACAGGTGACGGAGTAAATGATGCACCAGCACTTAAAAGAGCCAGTATAGGGATAGCAGTCAAAGGAGCTAGTGATGTCGCTAAGGAAGCTGCAGATATGCTATTATTGGAACCGCATTTTAATGCTATCATAACAGCAATAGAACAAGGTAGGGCTATTTATGAAAACATACAAAAATTCACTGCATATCTCTTATCATGCAATCTCGCTGAGATTGCTGTTATATTCATCGCTATCATGCTCAACATGCCTCTCCCATTAACTATAGTTCAACTCTTATGGATAAACCTTGTAACTGATGGGCCCCCTGCCATTATATTAGGGATGGACCCACCGCGTAAAGATATAATGCAACAAAAACCAAGAAATAAGAACAAACCTATATTGACTAAGGGATTATTATACAGTACGTTCATCATATCAATGATTCTTACATTTGCATTATTATCCTTATTCTATCATTATTTACCTGATGAAACAAAGGCAAGAACTGTTGTGTTTACAGGATTTGTCCTGTTTGAACTGGCGCGATTGGATTTCATTAGGAGAGAGTATGGCCAAGATTGGTCAACTAATAAGAAATTAATATTAGTAATTGCATTGATAATCATGCTACAGAT
>JAGGTN010000013.1 GCA_021163645.1 Microcaldota archaeon
ATTAAATTGAATCACGAAGAAAATGAGGACTTGATACGCAGAATTGCGAATAATATTGGTGTATATGATAAATGTTTAGATTTTGGTTCAGACGAAATAATTAATTATCTAGATTCCATTATATGAGCATTATTTGACATAGAAATGATAACTTATTTAAATAGATGGAACAAAATAGATATCTATGGGGGAAGTTTATAATTGTTCTAAGTTAGGACATGAAGATTCTGAATGGGTATCCCGTAGGAAAGGATCGCATATCAAGATAAGACTCTTCAAAAGGCATTCTTCTCTGGTAGAGGTATTTCGTTCGCTGCATCATAATCCTGATGATAAATACATGAATAAACGTAAGTATTCTGACCAGGAAATTCTTGATTGGGCAATCCGGTTTGTTGATGAAACAATTCTTAAACTTAAAAAAGATAAACGGCTGAATCCGATATTCTGGCGTGATAATCCGTTTGGCCGGGAGGCCTGGCGACGTTGGAGGGAAACGCTTCCAAAAGGCAAATGTGGGCCTGCGCCGGATACAGTGGCGAAGAGATTCACGAGCGAACATCTGATAGAATACATAAAAACGGTTAAGCCTGAATGGGTCAAATACTTAACCGCTAAGGTTACACCAGATGATTGTTATAATCTTGTCATCATGTCTGCTCGTGAATTAGGGCATATTCCTGATATATGCACTTTTTCGTCATGGGCGAATAAGAAAGGAGTTATATCATACATGAAAATTCAGAGAATTATTGGGAAGAATTGGAAGGAAATACGAAAAGAGGTATATAAACGGCTCTTAGATTCTGGTGAGAAATATCCTGCTCAGAGTTATGTTTCTGATAAAGAGATTATATCAAACATAAAGAGATGTATGCAGGAACTTAAAGTATCATGGTTAAATGCAAAGGATTATGACGAATGGGTAGACAAGCAGCGAATATTCCTTCCCAAATCAAATGCGTTGAAAGGCAGACGCAAATGGGTTGAATGGGTTACTCTTGCGGGAGGTAAACGCGTGTTGGTGAAATATGATTATGAATATATCAAGAAGTGCATAAAAGAGGTTTATGAGCAGATAGGTCATTTTCCTACTGAAGCAGAATATTCACAGTATCGCAAATATAAGGGTCCAAATAATATGCCTGGGCTATGGACTATCACCAACATGATGAAATGGAAAAAATGGAAGGAAGTGGTCGTCAATGATATCGATGAAAATATCAAAGAGGGTGTGGGAGTGAGTGGTGAGCATGTACTCTTTTTCTCAAAATTATCTAATGAAAAGAGCGAACAAGGTCTGTGGAAATATATAAGGTCTGTGAAGAGTTATAAAGATGTGATTGAGACCTTTATGATATTTTTGGATTTGAAAGGGTTCTTACCATCTGTTTTTGAATGGGATAAGTTTGCAGAACAGTATCATCTTCCTGATAGCAAGAAATTAACTATGATTGCGGCGAAATGGTGGACAGATATCCTTGAAGATGCAGATAAGTATGCAGATAGAATTCTCCGTGATAATCCAGATATGTTTTCTAATATCTGGAACAAACTTTCAGATCTATATTTTTCTGATAGGAAGCATATCCCTTCTTATTCTAACTTGATTTCATGGTTGAAGGTTCATGAATCTGTTCAGGTGCCAAGTAAATTTATGGATTATTTATATATGAAGAGTCAAAAACAAGAAGTAGTTCACGCCGGGAGAGGGATTTGAACCCCCAAGGGCAAAGCCCACACGATTACTTGCTGTTCCTTTTATTACCTTTTGATTATTTCAACTTATTTGGGCACCTAAAGAAAAAACTGTCTCAAGTCGTGCGCATTACCAGATTCTGCCATCCCGGCATATAACTTTATTTGTTTCATTTAATGGAAAACAACAAACAGTTGTTTTTCAGGTTTAGGTAAGTAATTTATGAGCAAAAAAAATAAAAATCAGGTGGTTGACTTATTTGTTTCATTATTACTGTTATTAGTAGTTTCTATTGTTCCTGTTGGTGCAGATATGTTTTCTGTTCTCAATTCGTTTGGCTGGGGCTCATCATGTCCAATTTCGTTTCCTGATATTAATGTATCTTTTTGTATGCTTATTACACTTGTATCTTCTTGTGCCTGTCCGAAATCCTGTATCTGACGTAGATTTCGTGTTTGCCAGGGATTAAGATAAGATATCGTATAAATTATGAACAAACCTCCAATTAAGATAACGAACATGAGAATGATGTTAATAGGTATTGATTTACTACCTGACTTTGCAATTACTTCTCCTTCTCTTGTAAGTGTATAATATTTCCATTTTCTATTGGATTTTTCTGTATATACAATCCCTGCATTTAATAGCTTATCCATATGTTCTTTAATGGTAGGTACAGAAAGATTGAATACATGGGATAATTCAGTTATTGTGTATGGTCTGTCTATAAGATATTTTATTATTTTCCGTCTTGTTTTATTGTTTATAGCAGAAAGCATTTTCTCATCTATGTTAATAGGTTCCATGACATAATTTGGATTGTTAGTTATATAAATATTTTGATTTGATTAGGGTGATTTATTGTTTATAACATATCGCAAACATTCAAAGTTTCCCTAGGAGATTTGGAGAAATCAAATGGAGCAGAGGAGCTCACAAAGGTCCATGGTTTTATAAAGCAGTATATCAGATATTCAACAGCCATTTCCACAAAGGAATGAATTCTATGATTTTATTTTCTATTTTTTCTTTATCTTCATAATCCCATGTTATCACCGATAAATTATTACATTTAAGTTCTTTACCTGCCTTTAATAGAGAACTTATCTCCCTGTTATTTAATTCTTCTTTTGACGATACATTAGTAACCTGAATCAATTGATTTACTTTCTTGCCTTTCTTTAAAACAAAATCAACTTCTCTTTGTTGATGATCTTTCCAATAATAAATTTCCCATCCTAAAGAATTGTAACTTTTCCTTCTAAGCAATTCGACTATCACCAAATTCTCCATTAGTCTGCCAAAATTCTCTGAAAGTTTGAAGCTTACTGTGTTTGAAAGACCAGTATCAATACAATAAACCTTTTTTGGGGCGATGATTTGTTCTTTTAATTTAAATGAAAATCTTTCAATAATTATTATTAAATATGAGTCTTTTAAGTATTCAACATAATTACTTGTAGTATGAACATCTTTCAGGTTAGTGATCTTTTTTAGTTTAGTAAAAGTAAATTCACTAGAAGAATTTGAGATAAGATATCTCGCAATTGTTTTTAGGGCTTGGATATTCTTAACTTTATATCTCGCTAAAATATCTTTATCGATTATATCTTTATATATTGTCTGTAAAAATATTTTTCCAAATTTATCAACCTCAGGAAAACCACCTTGAAAAATAAAATCTTTTAGCAGATTCTTAACCTTCGCAACTTTTTTTGTAGAATACACCCAATCTTTATCCAATGTTATTTTTTTGAGCAAAAGAAATTCGTTAAAATTGAAAGGAAACAGCTCAAAATCAGTATGCCTCCCTGTAAGGTAAGTTGCCAATTCACTAGATAGCAATTGAAAATTGCTTCCTGTAATAATTACTTTTTTAGAAGTCCTAAGCCTGCTTACAAATCTTTCCCAGCCATTAATTGTTTGGATTTCATCAAAGACAAAATATTCAATATCACCATATAATTCATAAAAAGCTTGGACTACTTTATCCATTTCATCAACCTTCAGCCCTGCTAATCTCTCATCAAAAAAATTAATATAACCAAATTTTTTGTTTGTTAGCAGAAGCCAGGTAAAAACAGATTTGCCGCATCTTCTTATACCTAAAATGGCAAGGACATTTGGATGTTTAAGATAACCCCTTAAGCGTTTTATATCTACATCCCTTTTTATTATTCTTTCACGTTCCATTAGTTCATCCATTGCTTCCCTTTGAGATATTATTACTCGCTTCAAATTTTCGATGCTTATCATAAGTTATTAACAACACATATTTATTTAAAGTTTGTGGTTATAAACTGCAAATATTAAACATAGAAGCATGCTTAGATAGGTATTTTCATATAATTTAAGTGATGGCTAAATTTAATGGATTTTAAATGAGGTGTATTAACAGCAAGCGTTTATAAATATTCTGATGATTGTTCGATTTTATCTCATAAACTTACTTTCTGACCGAAAGTAAAATATATTTTTTCTTTTTTTATTAGCGGCTATCATGAATATAGAAAATAATAAAGTAGTGATTAGTAGAGAAGAGAATAATTCACTACTTAATCTTAAGGAAGAGAATGGAAATTAGAAAATGAAATGATTAACTTACATTTAAAATCATTTATGTGCTAATACTGTTATGAGTATATTGGGATGGATGAAGAAGAGCAAAAGGAAGAGTGAGGATAATAACAAGACAAAACAGGTCAATCAGACTGGACAGGTAGTACAGATTGAACAGAGTAAACATACGAAGGTACGTTTGAGAGAAAAACCGTTGATTACCAGGAGTGAGATTAATGATCCAAAACAATTGTTTGGTTATAAGGATAATCCTTTGTATAATCCTTTACTATCCAGTAAAATAAAAGATATTTCATTAAATTCACTTATTAAATCAGGTTATATCCATGAGGGTGATGATGTTCTTAGGTATCTACATGAAATGGATGAGCTACTTGAGAGTAAGAGCGATAAGGCTTACAATCGCAAGGATTGGGACATTATACAGAAAATAATGAAAGGTTCTGGTAAGAGACGGTATACTTTACAGAATATATTTGATATCAATCATGATTCAATGCTCAAAGTGCTAAGATTTTTTAATGTTGGTCAGAAACTAGATGATGGTAGTGCCAATCCCTTGTATTATCTTGATGAGAATATGCTGACTACGTTCATGGTTTATGAATGCGTGCCAAAGGGTACACGATGCGTTGGTCCCAGAGGTAATAGGCATTTTATATATTATACACCTCAAGCCAAGATAGAACTGTTAAGTGCCATGTTGGATGCAGGTTATGACCCAAGACGTTTACCTTCCTTGAATGATAAGACAATATCTATCGGTGCGTTTCAGTTGAGAAGAAGTACATTTTATGGCCTTGAAAAATTATATCCTAAACTGTTCGATGGTAAGACATATGATGTTCTTGTTAAAACGCTCAGTGGGCAAAGTCTTATGACTGCATCGTTGTTGTATGATAATCTTGTATATTTTAATAGAAATATATATTCTGGTTCTGGCACTGGGCATGTACAGTTGCGTAGGTTATTCACGAGTGCATCGATACATGATAAAAGGCGTTTCCTTGTATCTGTAACTGCTGCGATGTATAATTCTGGTCCAACAGATGTTAGGAATGTTTTGAATAACACAACACTCAAAAGGAGATATAAAAATATCGAGGAGTTGAGAAAGGCATTCATAAAGGATTTGTGTAGTGCTGGGGGCAAGATAAGCGCACCTTATGCAGAATATGTTGGTCAGCTATATTCTTATGTAGAAGAAAAGAATCATTATTATGCATATTCAGTATTGCCTACACCGGAAATATCTAGGCAGAAGAATAAAAAGAAAAAATTAAATGATAAAAAGAAGATAGGAGTAGAGGAAGATGAGGATTTATTAGAACTCCTAACAATCATACCTTTTTATCCATTATCGCCTGTAACGGCAGAAGCAGAATCAGATGCATTGTCAATCGATACGAGCGAGATTGATGACATTGCTATGGAATCTCAAGAACCAATTGATGATAAGAGATTAAAGAAAGAAAGTAGGAAAGGAATTGAAAAATTGTCTGAGATTAAGTATCAGCCTATTCTTGGCAAACCGGGATGGTTGCTTGTGAGGGAAACAAAAGGTATGAAATACTATACTTTTACATTACCGATAGATTGGAAAGAGGATGATATTAGTATTCTGTTGCGTGAGAGTTCTTATATGGAGAAGATTAAAGAATATAATGAACAGGATAGGATAGAGAGAGGCCATTATTTCTTTCTTCCTGTTGCGGATATGGATAGTAAGATTAGGGATGGAAGTTTTGCAACGGTTCATGTTGATGCAAAGATAGATGAGGATAAGCTGATAGATATAGCAGAGGAATATTGCTCAGGTAATAAAAAGAAGAATGCTATGCTGATAAGAATATATTCCAACATTGTTGATATCAATGATGTTGATCAGCGGTGGGTGAGAATTCCAACTGGAATATTAAAGGATAAATACAAAAAGAAGTATATTTCAAAATAGAAAGCCATATAAAACTAGAGAAGAAAAATAAGAAAAAGGGAAGTAAGAAAAAGAAATAGATAAATAAGGAAACCATAAAAATTAGAGAAAATTGGCAAAATGAGGGAATGAAGAGAAGAATAAGAGAATGAGAGGAAAAAGAATAGGAAAAAATTCTTTTCCTTGCTCCCTTCTTTTTACTATTTTTTACATAGTTCTTATTCTTCACTTTCAATGCTCAGTTTTTGCCTAATCACATCATTTATTTTATCATATACTCTTGTTAAACGTTCAAATATCTCAACATCGAGTTTGGTTGGTTTGTACCTTATGTGAAATCTCTCGTTCGTACCGAATCCTGCATAGGCATCGATTGATTCAATCTGTTTCTTCAGAATATACATGCTTAGGAAATGGATATTATCAGGTGATAATTCATCTATTATATCACTATCTTTTGGCAGAGGGATTTGTGTTAATGGGCCCATTGCGAGAAGAAAATCAAATAATCTTATATCATACTTATCCCACGAATCTCTCAGTTCTCCGAGCCTTGTTAGGGTATTGTCAAAATCATACATGAGTTTAGGATTGGTCAGGATAATTGAATAAAATGCTATTTTGTCGCTTATATTGTATTTCTTAGAAGTTAGGAAATTCATCATCTTATTTTTTAGTTCTCCTTCTTTGTCTTTATTTATCTTATGTGTTCTTGTTAGTCTAAATATTATGTATTTTGTAAGCAATTCAGCGTCACTTTGCTTAAGATTGTATTTTTTTAATATGTATCCTTTTCTGTTGGCGATTGGATAAAATAAGAAAGTATAACTCTCATTCCAGATAGGATGGTACATATTGAACGAATAACTAATCGTGTATGAATGGCCTGCAATATCTATCTCATTCTTAGGTCCTAACTTATAGTTTTTTAATCTTTTATATTCTTTTAACAATTCGAATAAAGGTAATGATAATGAATAATATTTATCTGTTGATTCCCACAAAGCAATCTGGCGATTCCAAGGTATCTTAACCTTTAAGAACGAATCATCTCGCGCTTGTTTGTTAACGTTATTCTCATACCTTATCATGCTTTTTGTTACTTTAATACCAGTATTCCCATCAGTGATAAGCATCTTATCATGAACACGCTCAACACCAGCAAGGGAAAGATCCAGAAGAAAACGCATCTTATCTATGTTGATAGTAACCCCTGCATGTGATGCTTTTTCACCTATAAGTCTGATTTTCGGATTGATATTAAGATCATATTTGCGGTCAATATAGTTCACCAATGCAGCATAAAATCTTGCAAATTCATCGCAATCACCATAGCCATAAACCTTAACATTATTTATTCTACGCCCTTTTCCAGAAAGTAGTTTCATCATTTCTCTTGGCAATACCTCTCTATCTAAACCATACTTATTCTTATCTGAAGGGTATAAATATAATATGTCCCACATACCTCCATAGCGGATGGTATTGTATAATAAAAACACAACTGTCCATTGCTTTTTGAGTTTATTAAGTTCATTATATGTTAATCCTTGTGTTTTAATACCGTACGATTTGCAGAATTCCTTGAAGTCGTTTTCATGCTCTTTAACAAATCTAGGGATGAAATAATCTATGAATTCATTAATATACTCCTCTGTTGTTCGCTCTTTTTTTTCAAGCGGTAAATGTTTTGTTATCATTTCTGGTACTTCCAAATCAAGATTTAATCTATTAATGGTTGTAAGTAAAGTTTTAATTCTGGTCTTGGCTTCACCTGAGTATGAGTATTTGTCTTTTAGCATTTGGTAGATTTCTTTTTTTATCTTGGCTTTTGATTTATTCTTTGATATCAAAAAATTGCTGAAAATCTCATCCGAAGTCACGTATGGTGAATCTTGGGTTATTGATGTAATAATAGCATGCAGGATACGTAATTTAAATTCATCTTTATCCTTGGTAAAGTGTGAATACATCTTGTTAAGTTTGCTTGGTATTCTCGTATCATTGAGCCAAGGAGCAAGTTTTAATATCTCTTTAACTGTTTCTGGATATGTTTTTTTTCCTTTATATTTTGTTACTCCACCATTTACCATAATAGCTTATACTATCAAACATTTAAAATCTTTTTGAATCTTTGAAATAATCAAATCAACCCAAAACAACCCCAATCAAAGCCAAACAAATCAAAACCAAACAAAACCAACCCAACCCAAACAAAAAACAACTCAATCCATCCAAGCCCCAACCAAAAATCAAATAATCAAACCAACATCATCAAATCCAACCAAAACCAAAAAACAACCCAACCCAATCAAACCAACCAAAACAAAAAAAGAACCAACCAAAAACCAATAATAAAAAATCAGACATGAAGGATTTAGAAGGATTTAAACGCTTATTCATCGGTTGGTTGATTATATCAGATAAATATCCTTACATGATTTTCATAGTCAAAGCCATATTGAACAAAATTATTGATGTTAAGACCATGAACATAAAATAGATAACGGATTTTCTCTTATCACCTTCCTGTGATGCCATCAGGTACGATGATAACAACGAATAGATAACAAGATACACATGAACAGCACCCTTTGCAGCCGACATCAATTGTTCAGTATCCACATTTGATTTAAAATATTCTGCAATACCGCTCATATCAAGACTTGAAACAACTTGAAGAACTATCCCTAATATCAAAGGGACAAGAACGGCACCACCTATAAGGATAGTATATTTCTGTATTGATAAAACCGCTTTTCTTTCACGAATCAAAGAGAACAACGAAAATATATCCTCAGCAGTCTCACGTAATGCGCGGTACATATTTGCTCCAGTCCGATATCCATAAATAAGTAATGACACCGTCCGCTCTAGTAATACAGAATCGTTCCTTTCAACCATATCATTCAACGCATCTTCAACACTCATACCGGCTTTCACTTGCCGCGATGCTATTTTAAACTCTTCTGAGAGAGGGCCATAATCATGTTTTGATATCTCCTTAATCACCTTATCCATGTTCATACGTTTATTAGAAGCAACCTGGAAAAGTGCATCAGGTAACACATGCTCTATCTTATTCGTCCTCTGACCCACCAGATATAAGAGATAAAAATAAGAAACAATGGGAAGCATCAACATAATACCAAACATAAAATAAAACACAGATACACCAGTAAACAGACCGATCACAAGAAAAATAATCCCCATTATTAATGTCCCTCCGGACACAACATACAACAACGATTTCAGATCATAATGGATATTCTTTGATTCAAGATATTGATTAATCATACGATTCTCCTTATTCATACTACTCACACGCGTCTTTGTGAACGCAGGTGAACTTCCAGTTATCATCATCACGACAAACAGATTAATCAGAGGGAAGAAAACAACATACGCGAGCCAAATATGAACAGGCGTGATAGATATGGGTAACATAAATCCTCCTATGACCGCAAACATCTGGAAGAATGCAGGAAGCAATGCAGAAGTCGCAATATATATGAGCCCCATGAAAGACATCTTTGATTCGAATTCTTTAAGCTTATTGAACTGAATATCTGTTAATTCATTCGCTATACGCTTTAATGTATCACCTTTGCCTCCTTGTTCATAGACAATAATCAGCTGGTTTATCACTCTTTTAAGGATAGATGATTCAATACGTGAAGACATCTCAGTCAAGGCTTTCTGGACACTGACGCCGGATTTAATCTCCTTATACACTTTAGTAAGTTCTTTAGAAATCTGATAATCACTCTCAGAAACATGCTTAATCGCCTGCTCAAAAGGCATATTAATATCCAACTGGATCGCCAACGCCCTTATTGCCATTGGAAGATCTGACTCAATAAGATCTGCACGATTCTTTTTGAGCGATGACGGATACTTATACACTGCAAGAAATATCAGAGCAAAACCCAAAACAATAAACAATATCATGTTTGATACATTACCTGATATCAAACCAGCCATCACACCAAAAAATAAACCTAAAATGAATGACAACGTGATAGCCCCAGACATATATGTTTCAGGATCAACTTCTAAGTCGGCCTTCACCAGATCATCATACAACTTATCATAAGTCTTATCAGAAAATTTAATCCTTACAAAAGCCATCCTTTCCACAAGAGAGATAATATCCATCCCGTCCAACTCCACAAACATTTAAAACATTCCCGTAATACTCCCGTAAGATACTCAGCAAAATATTTTTATATCCTATTTATAAGCAAATTTCTGTATCTCCCGAACAGAATCCTCAAAGCTCATATTTTTTCTCAGATTCTTCTTGAGGAATTGCGTCCGTCTCTTAAGCTCATTCTTCATATCAGATTCTGTTAAACCTAATGATTTCCTCACCCTTTTCAAAAGGTCAGAATCTTTATGGTTAATTATCCATTTATCATTCTCATAATCATAGCTGACTAGGGGTTTCACCTTCATCACCTTTTCCTTATCAACTTCAGCGATATCGACTACCCTTCTTATCTCATTCATCTTATGTGTCTTAACATTATACTTCATCATACGTCGTTGCACGAGAATTACATCAACCGATTGTAGATCAATATCAAGCACGCCCAATGAATGCATTCGCCTTAATGCTTCCACACTTGATTGTGCATGAAACGTTGCATAACTGCCTCGCGCCTGACCACTGAGGATAGTATCGATCAGAGCCGACAACTCTTCTGAGGTTCTTACCTCGCCAACGATAACCCTATCAGGTCTCATTCTAAGACTATCAGCAACGAGAGATGCAATCGTGATGTTCAGTTCATCATTTGATACAAGATTAACTTTATGTGGGTGAGGGATATTAATCTCAGGTGTCTCCTCTGTTATTAGGATCCTTTCCGTGAGAGGCACGAATGAGAACAACGCGTTGAGTGTTGTTGTCTTACCACTGGCCGTATTACCAGAAATAATGATAGATATATCAGACTGCATCAACAACCATAACAAAGACAGAGCATCAGCAGAAACAGTATGATATTTCAACAGATCGAATACAGTAAACGGCTTCTCCCTGAACTTACGTATCGTGACCTCACCCGTAGATATTGGTGGTATCGATGCATGCAACCGAGAACCATCAGGTAATATCGCATTCAATCTAGGCGATTGGAATGTTATCCTTCTACCCAACGTGCGAGACATCTTATTTATGATGTCTATGAGATAATTGATATCAGTGAAACAAGCATTTGTCTTCTGCCAACCAACATTTCGCACATATACATAAACCGGTTTATTCTCGCCAATACCTATCACAGTTATCTCTTCGATATTATCATCCTTTAACAGAACACTCAGGAATGAGAAATCATATATATGCAAAAGAGCCATTTCTGTCAGATATTGCATCTGGTCCTTTTCGATGAGTATCCCTTCTTCATCCGCATACTCATTAATCAGCTCCTTGATTATCTCCTTCGCCTTCTCCCTAGATGAAACCTCTTCATACTTAGACGCCTCTTTAAACATCTCTTCAACAGAACGTATCACTTCTTCCTCTTCATCAGTTAACATAGGTAAAGGTATCTTATAATCAGATTTCCAATTCCCTATCTTCCAGCCAAGCATTTATCCCAACTCCAAATCAAACTTCTCTAAAACAAATTCTCTAAAACAAACTCCCAAAAAATTTCTTCTCAAATCAAACTATAAAAACAAAGATAGAAAAAAATATAAATTTATTCAATTCTATTGTTCAACTCTATTGTTCAATTTATCCAATTCTATCGTTCAATTTTTACAGTCATTTTTTTATCTTTATCACTTTGTTTATCTTTATTCACTTATTTATTCACTTACTTATTTTAATTATTTATTCACTTACTTATTTACTTACTTATTTATATAACCAAACACATAATTCATCTGACCCTTACTCTTATCTTATCTCCTTTCTTTATCTCAAACTTATCAACATATCCAGGAGGAAGTTCTAAGATATACCTCGCTTTATTCTTAGGTTTTATATAGGAAAAACAAGGAACATTTTTGTATATTTCAAGGATAACATAATCCTTATTCAAAAACAACAGGTCAAACTTAAAAAAAACAAACCATGAATGGATAGGATATACATCCTCTTTCTTGAACTTGAACAGAATAGATATAGGACGTCTCCTGAACATTAAGCCCCTTAACTGAGAAAAAATATCCGAAGCTATTCTATCAACTTTAATCATCATTTTAGTTTTCTTCCTAAACACTTCCCATCCACTCTCTCGTATATCTGTATATTCATGTGTTCATTATTTTCTTCACTAAGTATCTATTACCAAGTTGCTTTGAGTCACATTCAGTCGCGCATCCAATTAACATTCAATCTCATCTAATTAACATTCAATTACATTAAGTTATCTCCCAAACCTACGCTTCCTCATCTTATAATCATCCAATATCCTAAAGAACTCTCGTTTGTTGAAGTCAGGCCATAACTTTTTTGAGAAATACAATTCTGAATAAACAGTCTGCCAAGGCATGAACCCGCTCAACCTCATCTCACCTGATGTTCTTATAACGATATCTGGGTCAGGTATACCTTTTGTATATAAATATCTACTAAATATCTTTTCGGTTATCTTTATGGGTTCTACTTGTCTGGTTCCTGTCAGCATGGTTTTCTTTCGTCTCGGCATCAATCGCCCAGCATTCATATCCTTAATGATATTATTAACAGCATGAAGTATCTCATGTCTTCCGCCATACCCTAGCAATATATTGACTTGACGATTTCCTTTATTAAAGACCTCTTCCATGTGTCTCATCTGTTCAACTAAATGTTTAGGAAATTTATCAATATCTCCAATAAACCTAATCTTATACTTCATCTTCCCCTTATTCATATCGTACTCCTTAAATATCTCCATCATCTTGGTATTAAAGAGCTTGAATAATCCATGAACTTCCCTAGGGTCTCTCATAAAATTCTCAGATGAAAATCCCCATAAAGATACATATTTGATCTCCGTCTCATCAATCCAATTCATAAGATTTCTCAGATTATCTATCCCTTTCTCATGTCCTTTGAGGACAGATAATCTTCTCTTACGAGCCCATCTACGATTACCATCAGGTATGATAGCAATATGCAACGGATCGCTACCCTGTTTTGGTTTCCATCTACGTTTAATCTGCTCTCCCATTCTAAACACCGATGTATAAATTATCCTTCAATTACTCATCAATTATTCATTAATTATCCATGAATAATATTTAATAATGTATCTTTAACCGAATCGGTTTCCATCATAGATAATAGACAATCAGCTTTGGTCCTTTTCATAATTGAATGAAACATATCATAACCTATCCCATGCATCCCAAACAATCCCACACGCGCAATACTCAGCATCTTAAGTTCGTTTTCCAAAGAAATAACCTTATCAACGTCACCATGCGCCATGTAATAGCCTATCATAAAACCATAATAGACACCACCACCTGTTATAGATTTAACATGCCCAGCTGAATCTCCGATTAACATCACTTCATAACCATCAACACGTTTAAACCGCTCTTGCCTCAACCGAATGGGGATCAACGCAGACATTTTATTCTTTATCTTTAACCTATCAAACCCATACACAGCCGATAATCTATTTATCAGCATATTAAATGGATATTTGACATCTGTCCCGAGAAGCGCACCCATACCTATCTGTAAACCCTTTCTCTCACCAACAGAACCATTCCTAATAGAACCATTTCCATCAGGAATAACCCATGCGAAAAATCCCTTAAAGAGAGTTTCATCTCTTATCACCAGTAATCTGTCTTCCAGATTATCTATATTTGTCTTTCTTACCTCTTTACTATTATCCTTACAAATCGCATCGATGTAATTCGTATGCACATAATTATTCATTCGCTTAAAACCAAAAATATCTGCTATACTTGATATTGGCCCATCAGCACCCAACACAATCTTGGACTTTATATCGCCTATGTTTTGTATTCTTTTCACCTCAAACTCAAACCTACCAGAACCAGAGCCACTTACATAATCATAATCAATATCAGAGTCAGAACCAGAAAAATCAGGATTATTAGAACCAGCATAACTAGAACCATGACTAGATTCTTTCATATCACTGTATGATAAACTGTATGACACCGCTTTTTCAAACATCAACCTTCCAAATAACGCTCTATCAATCCTGACCATAGAATTCTTAAGTTTAATATCAATCCATGTTTCAGGATTTGCCAGATTGTTTATGCCGTTGACCAAACTTATTCTATCATATCTATTCATAATTGTCTTGCTTATCTCAGGGAATATGCTTTTGATTGATTTATACCCATTGAGCGTTATCAAGCCAGAACAAGCAATGTTTTCCCATGGACGCTCTTTAACATCGCTCATCAACACGCTCTTCCCATCCCTCAACGCAGCCAACGAATAACTCAAACCAGCTGGGCCAGCACCAACCACATGGATATCATAATTATTATCCATTCATACACCATAGATTGTTTCTGTATAAAAGTTTTTAAATAGCATTATCTATAAGTTATAATAGGTGAAACAATGGCAAAATCAGTTAATACCATTAAAAGACTAAGGGTCCAAGAAATAGCAACAAGGATAGATTACGGCACAATCTCAAAAATAATTCCTGGTATAGGGTCTAAAAGGATATTATGCCCTTCCTTCCCAGCAAGACTCATAGATATTGATGATAGAGCTCATGGATTTGGCCCAAAAACAATCACTGCTGGTGTTTACATCCCAAAGAGGTCAAACTCATTCATAAATAAAGATACAAAGGTGAGTTTAAACTTTCACATCATAAAAAAAAGAACAGAAAAGAATGAAATACTTGGCCTTAGACCAAATGAAACAATATCATTCACAGGAAGTATAATCAATGCTATACCTATCAATGTATCTAAAATCAAAGAAGAATTTTCATTAGTAAATATTCATTTTAACAAATTTCAAATAATAACGGACGAAAAAGATAGACGCAGAGCACCGCGTTTTATTCCGATTGTAAAAGAAATCTTCTTAACTATAATACCTGATGAATCCTCGCTTTTTCAATCAGATGAAGTGATTGATTTTAACCAATATGGAATATGTTGTATGCATTCAAGATTCCAAGAGGATTTAATCTCACACGGTATGGTACTTAATGCAAAATTAACTATTCCTTATATACCCCTTCTTAATTTTGGTATAGAAGAAAGTGAAGAAATCCCAATCAAATGCAAAATTATTGATTTCGTATACTTTCCTGAAGGAATTAAGATATCATATGAATTTGAGAATGTCAATATAAAAACACATAAAAAACTTGTTGCTTATACAAACAAGAATATTGAGAAAGAAAATTTCATATTCAGGGAATTCTTTGAACGATTAAAGGAGTTATTGAAGGAGAAAAAATAGAGAGCTTAAAATAATAAAAAGATTAACTCTGAAATCCAACTTACTTGTTTATTCAACTAAGCAATTTAAAATCACGGTCGTGAAATGTGACCAAATATTGGTATCCTTCGCTTAGATGGCACTATTAATATACCATTACTATTACCTTCCCTCTTATCTTTTTCTCTTGGAACAGAGACATGCTCTCCAACTCTGATATCTGGAATATTAATTGGTTTCTTTTCTAATATAGAATAATTTTCATGTGCATACACAACCTCATCATCAATTAGACTCAAACCTATTAAACACTGATATTCACCAGGACTAGGCTCATCCTTTAAGGTTTCAATATAACTAAAACCGTCCCCAACAACTAAACTATCATACACCATATTAGAATCACCAACTATCATAGCAGATACATTCCTAGTTTGCCCTATTGCTCTACTATCCAATGCTGTAACACTCCCACGACACACCAATTCATTACCCTGCATACCAAAGAAACTAACGGTAGGACTGACAACATACATATCATGCTTATATGAGACTTGAATAGGTTCAGACGAGTTAGTTCCATGCTCAACCCATATTCTATAATCCTCATTCGCCCTAGCAGAAGGACCAATATTACGCAATGTAACAACACCACTGTTTCCATGAATTTCAGAACACTCAGCTGGAGCAGTGTTATCTACTACCTGCTCGCATAGATTATAAACATCATCCGGCCCTGACCAATTGATAGTAATATTCAAATCCTTGTAATTCCCAGTTTGAATGAACAATGAGTTATTCTTAGGCGAAATTATATTGACAGTTTCTATCCTAGTCACTAAGAATGGCCATCTATCAGATTCGGTGGTGTTTATACCATCACTTACGACTACCCACCAACTGTATTCATCATAATCAGGTGCAGTCCAATCAAACGACGCTCCAGTCCCAACATCATACTCCCATTCTTCGCCAGTGTTATCATTTAATATGTGAAGTTCGCTTGTTACAGTGTCGCCGTCGTCATCATATGTAGACCATTCAAAATGAATATTCTTTTCTTCATCATCAGACAGCTCAAACACTTGCCATTGCTCAGGAGATATAAGAGTAACTTGTGGTGGATGATTTTCTCCTGAAACTGTAACCATAAACTCTCTATGCTCGCTCTCAACCTCATTCTCACCATCTGAACAATTAACATACCATTCATATGTACCACCAAGCCCATCAGGATTACTTACACCAAAAACACTGCATAGATTATTATAGTAATAATTAACACCAGGGTCACGCTCCTTGACAACATCACCTAAATCATCAGGGCCTAATATATGTAATTCGCAACTAACTGTATCGCCATCCTCATCATAGACATCCCAAGTCATGCCAATGTGAGGGCATTCATCACCTGATGAAACAGAATATTCATAACCATCAACAGGGTTTGTTAATGTCACTACTGGTGCATGGTTCTCATCACTGCCAACATTAAATGTATAACTTTCATCATCTGAACATGCACCATATTCACCATTATTGCTTGCTATGATATGTAAATGATGCTCACCAGATTCTAAATCATCAGGCGCATCAACAGAACAAATGTATAAATATTTGTACAATGGCTCAGAACAAACAACAGGTGCATAATCGCTATCATCCCAAGCATATGTAATATCATCCGAGGAGGTTATAACACTAAACCTTATCTCTTGGCCAGGTGTGATAGTTGAACCGTCGGGGTTTGAACTTGATAATGAAATGACTGGCTGTGCCAATACCTCAAAATGCCTATGCACAGATTCTATCATATCATGACCATCATCAGCAACAATATACCATTCGTGAACCCCTTCACTTGTAACCCAATGGTTTGCATTTTCATCACTTGTCGTTATAACCTCATCATCACCATCAGGATTAATTATATGAAGGTCATAACTAAGCGTATCACCATCCGCATCATTACCATCCCATTCATAATTCATGTTTAACTCATGAGCACAGAATAATTGTTCATCATCAGGAGACACCAATTCAACGGTTGGTGCATGATTTTCTGTATTGCACGAATCATCCCAGTTGCCCCATGATGCATTCATTGCATCAGAATATAATTCTCCGTCATTTGCCTGTGCTTCACAAGTCCAGATATCACAATTATTAGATAAATCAGGTGCTGGCGGATTATCTAGCTCACTGGTATCGCAGTCATCCACACCATTTGCTTGGCATGTTAATACGCCATCATAATCAGATACATAAGTTCCATTATGATACCATCTGATATCAACAGTGACCTCATCATCGTCACTATCGTTTACAACCACATAACAACGCATAACCTCTGGTGAACTAGGACCAGAAGGCACTGAATGTGCTGTCATACTGACAATCTCAGGCGGTGCATCTTCATGCGGCCCGCATGAATCATCCCAATTTGACCACACGGATGAATTGACAGGTTCTGAATAATCATAACCATCATATGCCTGTGCTTCGCAAGTTGTGTTCGTGCAATCATCCAACCCTTGCGGCAGTTCTGCATCAGTCATACAACCTTCTCCGTTTGCAGGGCACGTTCCAGTCCAGTCATACCCTTCAACATATTCTCCATTTATATACCATTTAACAGTAGCATTAACCTCGTCATTATCAGGGTCTGTAACATTAAACGCGCAACCCAATCCTCTCAAATCATCAGGATTTACAGGTGGCGGATGATGAAATATTGTAACATCACTTACCACTGGCGGGTCGTTATGGAACTCTGTTATTGTTAAATGACATGAACTACTCTGGACAGGTGGATTAACACCATCGTCAACTGTTACATACCAATCATATTCACCAGGTGTGAGCTCTTCCATTGTGTATGATTCATCACTCCCTATTGGAACATTTAATCCGTTAACATTTAAATTATAAGTTAATTCATCACCATCGTCATCGTGGCCGTCCCATTCAAACGTCACATCAACTGAACCATCAGGACCTGCTTCAATCTCTGAACCGCAGTCAGGAGAGATTAATTCAACTGTTGGGTCATGGTTAACATTAACATCAAAGAACCAATGCTCGCTCTCAACCTCATTAGTTCCATCTGAACAATTAACATACCATTCATACATACCATCAACAGTATCAAAGTAAACAGCAAGATTAAAATTAATCCATGGGAACACATCAACATCGCGCTCATACTCTTCGTCAGTATCAATGTTTGTTATGTGCAACATGCACCTGACTGGCTCGCCCTCTGGGTCATCAGTGTGCCACTGCAACTGAACCGTCTTGGCTGCATCTTCTGCAAACATAAACTCCGAATCGTTTTCTGGTGAAACCAAGTAAACTTCTGGAGGTGCATTGCCAACAGTAAATGTATCATTCACAATACAAGAAAATGGAGTATCAGCATTTAATGAACCGAACGCTCTACATTCCCACTCAGCACCTTCAACAACATCATCTTCAGTTATATTGATCTTTGCAGTGTGTGTGTCACCAATTGCAGGATTTGTTGTGCCATATTCATGATGTCCAAGGTCATCTGAACATTCAACTATGCCTGTAAATTCTGCTCCCCACTGCTCAGCACGTTGCAACATCTCATCATCATAATGCGCGATAATATGAACCTCATTTCCTGAATAAACGATATCTGGTGAACGGTCAATCGTTATCCCGCAACCCAAATCAGGGAATATATAAACGGTCCAATGCTCGCTTTCAACGATTTCCCTGCCATCAGTAACATTGACATACCATTCATAAATACCTGGGCGCAGGTCAACTGTTGCATATTCATCAGTTGTTTCAATGTCTTGTTCAGGACTTGTTTCGATACTGCCATAATAATAAATAGGTTGAATATGGAACATATAACTTAATGTATCATCATCTGGATCTTCACTATGCCATGTAAATTCAACCGATTCGTTTTCTGTTGTGATATTGGTCTGGTTACCATCTTCTGGTGAGATTAATTCTATACTTGGAGCATGATTAACGCTAACACTGAAAGATTTGTTCGTCATACAAGATAATCTTTCTTCATCGCATGACGTTGACAGATAACCTTCACAATAAATCTCCTGTCCTGCTGTCAAACCTGGCAGTGCCAGGTCAAACTTCTCATAATCATTATCCTCACACTGCTGGGCAATGACATCACCTGTTGCAAGATCTTTGCATGTTATTGTATAAGCAATATCATCAACGCCCCAGTCTTCACGCACACGTTCTGCGATATTGGGCGCAGTGTACAACACAATATGTGTCTCATCGCCCTCATACACAGGTTCAGGGTCGACCCTTAACCAATGCTCACAACCCATGTCTGGGAATATCTCAATGAACCAATGCTCGCTCTCAGTTATGTTATGTCCATCATCAGCAATTACATACCATTCATAAATACCTGGACGCAGGTCAGCTGTATAATTTTCATCTTGCCCAGCCCATAATATCTCTAGTGTTGGTGTGATTTCATCAAAGCTACCAACAGGGGTCACATGTAGTTTGTAAAATAGCTCCTGCCCATCTGCATCGTTGCCGTCCCATGTAAATTCAACCGATTCGCTTTCAGTTGTGATGTTGCTCTGGGTATTATTTTCAGGTGAAACAAGAACTATCATGGGCGGTTGATTAGGCTGGACAATGATTGAATCGTTTATTATACAACTCATATTATCATCATTATACCAATCCCTTTGCAAATAATATGAACAAGTCCAGTTATCCCCTGCTTGCACCTTATCTGCAGGTATTACACACTGACAACCATCAAAAGCATCTTCAGTACAATTATACTCATCTCCATTATTATCACTACAATGTAATGATGCAATGATTGGCGTACCCCATTCATGTGACAAAGTACGTATATTATTACTAACGTTCATATCAACTCTTATCGGCTCACCTTCTATCGCATTACTTATATGCATACTCAACTCACAAGGATACATAGGTACAATTTTGAAATGCCAATGCTCGCTCTCAGTTATCCCATATCCATCATCAGCAATTACATACCATTCATACGCACCAATAGGAAGCGAGATATCATAAGTCGTGAAACCATTCATATTAATCACACTTTCATCGCCCCCTGTGGTATTATAATGCAGAGTATAACTTAATGGATCATCATCTTCATCGTTCCCGCTCCATTCAAAATGTATTATGTTATCACTCGGTGAATATATGCCAATATGAGCATAATCTTCTGGTTGTATTAAATCAATACTAGGTAGATGGTTTATTATCATCACAGTATCATTCGTCATGCAATTTCCAAAATAATCGGTATTGTTATATTCAATATAATATCTGGCTGTACATGTCCAATTGTCACCTGGTGATGTTAACTCATGTGATAATATACTTTCACATCCAGTCGCCGAATCACATGCAAGATTATCACCTTCTCCTGAAAACTCACCATTCTTATACCATTTGATATCAGCATACACTGTGCCAAACATTGAGGAAAGCGATGCTACATCACCAGAAACATTACAGAACAGGTCATCATTCTTATTCGGTTCATTTGGAATAATATCAACAAATGGACAGGGAAATTCTACTGTTGTGAATGTCCAATGCTCACTCTCGAACATATCATCACCATCTCTGGCAATTACGTACCATTCATAATCCCCAGGAATAGTAGTGGCATCATATTCATAACTGGTATCGGCTCCTACATAAACCTGCTCACCGTTAACATATACTGAATAATTTAGCGGGTCGTTATCTGCATCACTACCAGTCCAGAGCAATTCAACTGGTGAATCAGAAACAGAATTATCAGGCGGTGATACAAGTTCAACAAACGGCGCTGAATTCTTAATATCAGTTATCGTGAAATCTATCGCGCTATCGTTCATACTAACCACGCATCTCCATTGATCATGATGATTCATACCAGATATTGGAGGAGTCTCATAATGATGCCATGACTCATCACCTAATAAATCATATGTCCATTCATAACCAGTATCTACCCAGTCAGTACCATTCCATGTCTGCCAGTTAAATGTGACATTAACATCCTCATCTAGACCTTGTAGGTCAGCAGAGCAAGTCATATTTGAGGTTGTATAAACAGGCTGCGGCTCGATGGTAAGATTATCTATAGGTGGGAGTATGACAGCAGAGGATATAATAAAGGTCCAGTGGGCACTCTCATTGGAATACTCTTCACCATCATACGCACGAGCATACCATTCATACGCACCGTAATCAAGTTGGATAGGTGAATTCACTTCATTGTATGTTGTATCAAGTACACTCCTTATGTAATAATGTATGCTTACATCATCACCATCTGGATCAGGGTCTATATAGTTTGCTGTTAAGGTCACGTTTGTATCCCTAAGAGTACTAGCATTAGCAGGAGAAACCAACTCAGGAACTGCTGGTAGAATATTTTGAACAATAACGTAATCACTTACAGCATCCCCATAATAATAACCCTTTGATCCTGAATAATCAGTAACAGGTATCGCTTCGCATGTAATATTATCATGCTTTGTTGTATTGTCATGGCTCAATATTTTTATGATATCACCATAAGGCACTTGCTCGTTTGAAATCTCAACACCATTCCTTAACCATTTGATTATTAAATAATCAGCATCACCATCAACAGTGACATTACATTCAATATCATCGAATGTATCAATCCTTGAATCCGTATACCCAGTACCAGGAACTGGCCCAACATCAACACTGATGTTTCCAGACGGTCTGGGGTCAACAACGATAAAGTTACGAGTTTCTGAAACGGTCTGGTTATCACCATCGCTTACGATTACATTCCATGTATAATTGCCCGGTGAATATGGAGACCCTTTATCTGACCCATTTTCAGGACCTTCATGAGCCCAGATTAATGCTCCATCATGATATACATGTAATACATAGTTTAACGAGTCGTTGTCCAGGTCGTCAGCAGGATAATCAAATCTGACATTATCAAATATTGTAAACACTGAATCATTATCTGGTGTGATATTGATGAACTCTGGTGGGATATTATTAATATATACATTACCATGCCAGTCATTATCACTTATCATATTCCAAGTCCCGTATGTTTCAGCACGCACATAAATAGTTAGATTATCGTGTTTTGTTGTATTGCCATGGCTGAGAATATATTGGCAATTACCAGTACCGCATGATATGTTTTCATTGGTGATAACATCAACACATGAATAATTATCAGGACTGGACACGTATGTGCAGTTATTACCTATGAACAACACAGCAGTAGAATATGACGAATAATTTGACAATGTGATATTTACCAGCATATCATCATATGTTTCCCAGTATGACCTCACACCATTCAACTGAGTAAGTATAACATCATCAACATGAGGTCTCAAAGGTGCAATGTTGAGATGTCTGGTTTCGCTTATGGTACTATTATCGCCATCATTAGCTATTACATACCATTCATACTGCCCAACTGATAATTGAACATCAAACTCGCATGTAGCAGAATCTGATTCATTATGATAACTTATTCCATCAACGCCGTCGATAATGATATGACATGCAACCGAGTCAGAATCAACATCACTCGTATTAATATCAAAATGTACATTACCTTCTGGTAGATATTCGGATAATGATGTATGGTTATCCGGTGACATGCTCGTTATCTCAGGCGGTGTGTTCTCAACTAATAATGAGGTATTACGTTCAGTGCCAGGTAAATGCGAATAACTTCCTAGACCATTATCCCATACCGCATATGCTTCGCATGTAACATTATCATGCTTTGTTGTATTGTCATGGCTCAATATCGCTGCAAACCAGTCAGCATTTGGAGTGGTAACGAGCTCATCATAAACTGGTGAGCCATTGACATAGAATATAAACTGCACACCATCATAATCCAAGCCATAAGTTCCATTGACCCTTACCCTGCATCTTAGGTCATCCAATGTATCAACAGCATCAGGCATCGAGCCATTAGACACAGGTTCAAACATCATGTCTAAGACATCTATGGTGCGATAAACAGTAAATTCATAATGTTCGCTCTCAACATTTGAAGAGCCATCACTCACATCTACATACCATTCATATTCACCTGGTTGATACGCATAAGTATAATTTATATCATGATTAATGATCTCTGTACCATTAGGATAAATTACATGATATTCATAGGTTAATGTATCATTATCAGGGTCGTATGTTTCTACCCATAAAGTAATATCTCCTGCTGCCAGTGTACTCGCGTTGCTTGGGTGTAACGCAATAATCTGGGGCGGCGAATTCATAACAACAAATTTTTCATGAATCGCCCCATCCACGTATGACTTGTTAACATATGCTTTGCATAGATAAGAATTTCCTTTAGATGTTTCATTATGCGGGTAACTATCCAGGTAGTCAACATAAAGAGAATCAAGGTTAACACTTTCATTCATTGGCGACACTGTCTTGAGCAACAAACCATTAGATTCCAACGACCAGTCATCAGCAGTTGGATAAATCATATTGTTCAGCATATGCATTTTACAATTTAAATCCTCATCAGTATAAACCTCTTTCACATAATAGGTCGTCCCATTTATATCTTCAGAATAATCATACTCAGGAGGCGACATGATAACAGTAAGCTTCCCATCAGAATATTCATAAGGACATGTCAAATCCTTATACCTGGTATCAAAAATCTCACATGGCTGACAATCAGTTGCTTGACAATAATTATCATCCCATACACCTGAGCCATGAGATACACTACCTGAGCAGAACGCATTATCATAAAATTCAGCTTCTGGCCCAGACCAGTCAAGAGAGATAACACCAAACCTATAATCTAAAATATTACCTCTTAACTGATATTCACCAGTACCTGTTATTCCATTATCGGCATTGATAATATTATATAATAGGCTACCTGTTCCACCAGACACGTTGATGCCATTAGTTGATATTAATTTATTATATTCAAATACTGTATCACCACCATACAGATTAGCGCCGGTAGTAGTTGTCATACGATTGCATGCAGCAACCGATGAGCCAGAATAACTTTCATATCCAATTTCGCCATCAATATCATTGTCAAATATAAGGTTATCATTTGAATATGCACTGATACCTGTATTAGACGAATGGATTTTATTGCCAATTATCTGCGCGCCTGAGCCATTGACATCGATTGAAAAGTTGAAGAATATATTATTGAGTAGCTTGGCAGAATCGCCATTGATCAATACCCTGAGTTGTGAAGAATCAGCTGCAAAATTGCATCCGTCAATCACAGAATTATTGTTAAGTACTAAGGCAACCTGCTCAGTTCCTTTTGCTTTATTTGTATTGGCGGCAGAATCTTCACCAGCATAATATGATGATTTAGATTTGCTTCCGATACCACAAGTCATAGTGACATTATCATCAACTGTTAGTTTTATGAAATCCTGATGATTTGGACAAACCTTAGTTGATTCAACAATACGATATACATAATAATCTTCCTGAACAATATCCGACAAGCCATTACCATTATAATCCCATGTTGCTGGGTTTGAAAAATCTACACAATGTGATAATGAGAAACAAGAATCTGATTGAATAATACTGTTTGAATCTTCATCATCCAACGTGCCAAATATATTGTCACCAATATTATTATTTGAATCTGATGATAAATGAATATCTATATTATTACCACATGCGTGGTTATCAGTTAAGTGATTATTATCAGAATCATTAACAAAGTCAATACCGATATTATAATTATTTACATAACAATTCTTAATAGTAATATTATCATGACCATCGTTGACTATTCCCTGGCCATAACCAGTCCCGTTTATTATTGCTCCATTACAATCAAGAACACAATTGTCACAGTTAATACTTATCGCTGGAGAGTTTGAAGGGATATTATAAATCTTGTTGACCAAACGCACATCCTGATCGATTAAATATTCACCTGAGACATTCTCAACATTAGATATCCCATCATTATCAGGGTCCCATGTACTTGGGTCGTCTAGATCAACATACCAACAATCAGGATCATCATTATCGATCAATCCATCACAATCATCATCAATACTATTAGAGCAATCTTCAATCATAGGACGTGTTGGATCATAGTCAGCACAATCATTACCATCAAACAGACAACCGTTTGTTATATTACAATGTGGACACACTCCGTATCCATCCCTATCAATATCCTGGCATGTAAATCCAGAACATACATGAGCGCAATTACCGCTAGCTACTCCAACAAATTTTGAATCACAATAATTATCCGAATATGCATTATCATTATCTGTTTCGTCATAGATATCATAAGTTCCATTGCCTTCGCATACATGATTGTTATCAAAAGTATTGAATTTGGAATTAATATCTGTGAATATACCATAATCACCATTATGGTCAAAATAATTATTGGTTATAGTATTGTTGGTGCTAGAATACAATGATATACCGATGTAATTATACCTACTATCAGAACCTGTTATGTTGGCAAAATCTGTTTGGATTAGAACAATCCCATTGGAAGATGAATTGGCATCTGCCGACATTATGGTGACATTATTAATATTGGAATAATCTGCATTGCAAAGGATTAACTCAGCAGCATGGATATTGGATAAATCAACCTTTGAATTATAGTACAGGATATCATGTCCATCAAAGATGTTATTAAGCTCATCATTATGGGAAATATCATTATCACAGTCAGTATAACTATCAGCATCAATGAATATATGGAATTCATTTGAACTGAAATGATTATTTGTAATGGTATTACCTGGACCTGTTAAATAAATTCCATAATCAGTGTTGAATATGTTATTATCCTCAGCGTTAATGGTTGACCCATGGGTTGAATATATACCATATTTACCACCAAATAATCTATTATTGATAACGTTAAGAGAAGAGGAATCTGAATAGATATTAAATTCATTGTTGAAGAAACTATTATTTTCAATTGCACCGGTAGCATCGTTATAGAAATAGATACCTTTTGAATAGCCATATATCTCACAGTTCCTTATCGTAACATTCTTATGGCCATTGTTCTCAATACCTATACCTACTCCATAAATCGGTGAGCCGTTACAATCCAAAATTATATTATCATTATTTATGATAATGTCACCGTGTGATAATCCTAATATATGTGGTTGCCCATTGTTATTAGTAGAAAGAGAATAATTTCCAAAACATAACTGGGTATTAGACGAAATAGTCATTCCTTTGTACGGGACAACACAATTACCTGAGCCAGTATCATTTGCGATTGCTAAGTTAGTCAGTCCTATCAAAAATATAGTCATAAATGCTATTGTTAACAGTTTATCTATTCCACTAATTATATTATTCTTCATAATATTATCCATCAACTTATCCACAAATTCATCCCTTTCATAAGTCATAATCTCACACCCCTTCTCTAAATTAAGATATCTATAAACAAGATATTGATACAGTGTTAATACTGTTAGGAAATCTTACTCTATAATGTATATAATATACCATATTCTGTCTCCCACACATCATATTCGTCCTCCCACAAGAGACACCCACTAAACTATATTAGTAGATAAAAGCTTTTTTAAACATATTGTTTCACTTTGATGTTAAATGTTTAAACAACAATTTAAAAAACAAATGATATTGAAACTGAAACGGAGAAGCATCTTGCTCCTTTAGACAAGATGCTTCATTTTTGCAACCAATGAATTAAACCTCCCACAGATTTTTATCGAATATCATTCACATAAAGATCAATATCCACAGATTCATTTCCTCTTTTTAAAAATAAAATACACAGCAACCAAAACGATAACTATGACTATTCCACCTATCAACAATATACTATTATTGTTTACTGTATTACCGTTACCATTCCTATTATTGTCATTCACATCATTATCCACATAATTATCCTGTTCAGTAGATTGATTAACAGATTGATTTTCATCTGATGATTTATTCTTATCTTCTGGAGAGACATATGTGCTTTCATCAACAGCAAGATTGATATTCAATGTTGTGTTATGTGCATAAACACCTGTAACACCACCTGGCAAACATCCGTATTTCTCAGCAGTAATATTGTAACTGATAGTTTTAGGCAATGATAAATCAAACTGTCCATTCGAGTCCGTGGTTGTTGTTTTATTATAAAAACTGGAAACAGCATTGATTGTTACCCCTTCCTCTGGCTCACCACCACATTTAACAACCCCATGAACCGATGAGAATTCAATCCTAGCCATTGTCAAATCATCATCAAACATCGTATAATCGCCCTTAACATCTAATCCATCAATGCCCCCATCCATATAACCTTCCTTTTCTGCAGTTATCCTATACCTTCCTATATTATCTCCAATATCTAAACTAAACTTC
This sequence comes from Microcaldota archaeon, assembly GCA_021163645.1. Taxonomy (GTDB): domain Archaea; phylum Micrarchaeota; class Micrarchaeia; order Anstonellales; family JAGGTN01; genus JAGGTN01. The sequence goes on from JAGGTN010000013.1 coordinate 28,039, forward strand.
CCATCACTCCCACTTGTTGCAGTTGTGATTAATGTACCATTAAGATACGCACTAATCTTTGCATCAGCAATGGGTGTGCCTAATGAACCATCATACATTTGTTCGGTTACCATACCTTTTATTGTGAATGGAAAGACTAACCATGACATCATAAACAATACCAAAATCGCTTTCATAATCCTCATCATATCACCTCTTAATTCAACATTTTAAATTCCTAACCAATATACCAATACACCAATATACCCAACAGTATTAATATCAGAGAAGATGGAAAAATGCATATTTTATGATTATCCTCATCATTAATATTTTCATTATCAACATTTTTAAAATAAACTGTCTGGTCATGTGTAAAATTCTTATCAATCTTCTGGCCATTGCATATAATTTCATGAACATCAGAAGTCAATGCTATTTCTCTGTCATAAACATCTGTGGGCTTACGTTTGAACATTAAATATTCTTTACCATCAACATAGAATTTAGATGAATTGCATTTGACATTCAATCTTATCCCACGGTCAAGGCCGATATTTATTGTTCTATTATTCCCGAAGAGATATTCAATACTCTTATTTTTATATCCTTTTGCATGAGCATGAATGGTATAAACTCCTGCCTGTACACATCCAGGTTTTGGCGAAACATCAACACCACTTATGTCCTCACCTGAATAAATATCATAAACATGATAGTCATAACATACTGTCTTGTTTGGTATCTTAACAGGATAAAGAGTAGTATTTAACACTGGGTCAACCGAGTTAGCAAACAATATGTCATAATCATAATGGGTTTTATTATAAGCACTGACCTTGTACATGCCATCAGGCACTGTAAACGTCTGGCATCCTGTTCCGTTCAATGAATATTGTAAATTATCACCGCGTTTGTTCATATAATAAACAGAATACGTATAAGTAGAACTATCATTTACGCATACATGAATGTCATATGTGCAATTACGATTAGGTACTGAACTCATATACACTGTCAGATTATTAAGATTGGCCGATGAGGCATTAGTAAGGTTAATCATATTAACATAATACTCAGGCATGTCATAAGAGAAAATATAATAAGTCCCATCATTAAAATTATTTGAAATATTAATCATACCGTTCTGGTCGCTCATTCCAATAATTGTATTGGGATCAGACCATAACCCCATACCTTCAATTGGCTGATAAGTTAAGTTATTCAATATGATCAACATAGTAAAAAGCATTTGACATGTCCCCCATTAACTATTAAGATCAAACCTCTCCATTAACTATTAAGATCAAACCTCTTAAATTCCGACAATATAATAACAAATTATAAATCTAAAAACTAAAAATAAAAACAAAATAAAAGGGAAAAAAGAAAAAATCCCTTACTGGCATGATACCTTAAAGTTGACTGTCGTTGTCCCGCCTATCGCAACATTCTTGTTTTCTTTCATCACTGGTACACAACCGCCCTTAAGCACTTTGACATCATAATTCCCTGCACTTAAGTCACCGACTGTATAATCACCGCTTGTATCAGTTATATCAGTACCTTCAACTGTTGTTGTACCTGCATCATACACTTTCACTAATGCATCAGCGATTGCAGTATCTGTCCAACTCATTACTGTACCGATTATTTCACCATGCTTATTCAATGTTATCTCATCATATGTATTACCACTGTAAAATCCTATACCTGCCTTACTTCCAGTATCATAGCCGTCATGTGATGCGGTCCAGTCATAAACACCTGATGGAATCTCAAATGTTACATTACCTGTTGCATCGGTTGTTCCTGAATAAGTACCAGAATCACCAGCCAACTCAACTGTTGCGTTATCTAAATCATATTCACTTGCGCCATCAAATCCATTGACATGGATTGTTACGTTAATCATCTCTTGACCTAATGTAAAGTTCTGCTCAACATCTAAATTAGCAAGGTCAACTGTCACTGTTGCGTTATCGCCTGAATAGAACTGTTTATTCGCAGTCATATCATATGTACCTTCTTCTACTTCTGTGAATTCATAGTAACCTGATTCATCTGTTAATGTCCATCTTCCGTCAAGTGTAACGTTTGCATTTTCCAATACATTTGCACCGTCGGTCACATAACCATGGACAATACCGTTCTTTGTCAATGTATCATTGAGTTCTATTGTTTGACCATCAGTTGTTAAAGTACCGTTTGCACTCTCTTTACTGTTATAACCTTCCTTTTCTGCATATACTTTGTATGTGCCAAGCTCTTGGTTTAAGAATTCATAATAACCGCTTGCGTTTGCTGTTGTTGAATCCATATCATTCCATGCTGAGCCATCCCACTTCATCAAATAAACTGTTGCAGAATCTATCCCATTACTATTAGTATCTAAGATATAACCTGTTATATCTCCATTGTCATAATACGTCAAAGTCATGTTTGCCCATACTGTTTCACCATGGATTCCTGCTACATTGGTTTGGTTGCTATAATACTCATCTTTACTTGCATATACTGTGTATGCTCCTGCTGGGCATGAGAGTTCATAGTAACCTGTTGCATCTGTTAATGCAGTATCATCGCATCCCTCAGATGTTTCTACTGTTGCATCCTCAATAGGACTGCTAGTATCAGCATCTGTTATATAACCCTCAATTATCATATTCTGCTCATACAAGACTGCATTAACCTCTGTACCAGTATCACCTGTGACAACTACATCATCAGTTTCATCGTCATCATAACCGTCTAAATGGAATGTTACATTGTATGTGCCTTCAACTATTGGAATGTTATATGTGCCATCAGCTGCTGTCAACGTACTAGCAACTAAAGTTGCACCATCCCATACACTAACATTGACACCTGCAAGATTGTTTGAACTGTCATCAGTCACTGTACCATAAATCCAACCATTCTTTGTCAGTGTAAAGTTCTGAGTTGTTGTTGCACCGTCGTTAACAACTACTTCAGAAGCTGAACCATCATTGTATCCATCCATAGTAACATCCATGGTATAGGAATCTGCTGGAATGCCTGGAAAATCATAATAACCGTTTTCATCAGTTGTGTCTTCTGTATCAACAGTTAAACCTGTATTTTCCACATGAACAGTTGCGCCAGCTATAGGCAAACCGCTTGTATCTTTGACATAACCTTCAAGGTTACCATTTCCAGGTGCTTCTGTCAATAGAAAGTTCACTCCCATTGTTTCACCTTCGTTAATCGTCCTTGTTTTCTCTTGAGAATAATAACCTTCTTTTGCACCTATCAATGTATAATCACCAGGTTCAACATCTTGTGAATAGTGACAAGAGCCATCTGTGGTTACCTCATAGTCATTGTTAGCATTGTATATATAAACTGTCGCACCTGCAACCCCTTCGTCACAGTCTCCAGCATTGTTGTATACGTAGCCGTCAAAAGTCCCAGTAGCACCTACCATCCCAATTAGAACAGAAAGCACTACTGCCAGGTATATCATTTCTTTAATTTTTTCCATATATATCCCTCCATTTTTAGTAAAAGAATTAATCCTCAAATATCAATCTCATAACATTAATATCAAGGACCTGATAACTAATAAAATCTATATCTCATCAGCCAACAATCTGGCCATCAAAAACAATCTACTTATATCCCCCCACAATTTCTAAAAACACCTGACCTTTATATATAGCAAAACATTTAAAAAGATACCAGTTAATACAGATGGTTGATTATGATACATTGAAATCCAACAACAAAGAGTACTAATTCATACTATCTCTTTGATAACCCACTAATTATTGATTTGTGAGTCAGGATTTATAAAAAACTCATCTGAAACTTATCTATCTGTGGCCCTAGCCCCCCATCTCATATACCTATTAGGTACAATCTTCTTATAGAATTTCTTCAAGATATAGGTGAGGCTCGGTGCAAATATAAAGGTTTGCCGAATACGATAACCTGGTTTATTTTTAAGTACCTTTAAGAGTACCTTGGGATTATTAAATATACTATCTGATGCATCACCATATTCATCTTTGATAATCATGTACGAGTTCCATAACTCAATAGGAAAATGTGCATCGCTACCGACTGTGATTGGCTTATTATTCTCAACTGCTAATTTCATCGCCCGAACATTTGCAGATTCGAATAAAGAACGTGAGTTATACCCTTCGATAATATCACAAGACAGTGCTAATCCCTTATCTTTAACCGCGTTACTTCTGACCCAATCGAATGGATGTGGACTCACTGTCAAACCATCATCTTCCTTAACTCTATCTATCATCTCATAATAATCCATCCCTTTAGAATATCGCTGACCATCCTCATTCATATACAAACCTATCATATCACCTTTATCAGTTGTAACCTCAATACCAGGGATAAATTTAAGTCCTAACCTACGGGCTATCTTAACACCTCTGAAATTATTATGGTCAGTTATAGCAACATAATAACCTTTCCTCTGAGCTTTGATAAGTAGATTTATCCCGTTAAATGAATCATCAGAATATACTGTATGGACATGAAAATCTATTCGAAAAACCATAGTATCACCATATCTGAACCTCTCCTAACTGAATAAATCTGTGTTTAATTTAACACATGTTTCTTGTGTTTAATTTAATCATTTGTTTCAACTTTTTTAAACCCATAGTATTGACTATATCTGATTTTCTTGCCCAACCCCTTCTCGCCGTGCCTATCCCTATTTTCATATGCCATAACTGTTCTGTAGAATGCGAATCAGTACCTATGACGAGTTTCTGCTTTTTATCTATCGCTTTCCTCACATAGTATGGGCTCAAATCAAGACGGTTAGGAAATGCGTTTATTTCTAAAATAACATTATTGTCCTTTGCGACATCAAGCACTCTATCAAAATCAAAATCATACCCTTCCCTGATACCTATCACCCTGCCGAATGGATGAACGATTATATTAACATATTCATTCTCAATCGCTTTTATCATACGTTTTGTCATATCCTTCTTTGACATCTTAAATCTAGAATGCACTCCCGCAGATACGATATCCAACTCTGATAATATTCTATCACTAACATCAATGCTCCCATCAGGCATAATGTTTGCTTCGACACCTTGTAATACCTTAATACCTTTTACCTTAGAATTAACCAAATCGATTTCTCTTTTCTGCTTCTTGAAATCAGATGGTTTCAACCCTCCGCTAACAGGAAGCCCCTTCACAGAATGATCAGTAATCGCGATGTATTCATAACCCATTCCTTTTGCCTTTACCGCAATCTCTTCTATACTATCCGACCCATCGCTCCAATTACTATGTACATGCAAGTCACCTCTTATATCATCATAACCTATTAGTTTGGGAATCCTATGTTTCAACGCTAAATCTATCTCTCCTTCATTCTCTCTCATCTCAGGGGGGATATAATCCATACCTAATGAGCGATATATACTTTCTTCAGTCCTAGATGCGACTACGTTATCTGTTCTTCTATCTATCAATCCATATTCGTTCAACTTATAACCTTTTGAAATAGCTATCTTCCTCAACTTGATATTATGCTGTTTCGACCCAGTAAAATACAACATTCCCGAGCCATAATTTTTTATATCAAAAACTCTTAAATCACAATCAATTCCTATCTTGAGATATACAGTCGTCTTTTTAAGTCCTTTGACCTGTACTCCTTTAACCTCTGGCATCCTGACAAAAAAATCCATAATCCTTTTAGGTTTTTTTGATACTACCAGAATATCTATATCCCCAACTGTTTCTTTCATCCTACGAAAAGAACCCACTACATTAACCTTAGCAATATCCTTATTAGACCTTAATTGAGAGAGTATTTTATCAACGGTGGGAAAAACATCACCAAGTAATAACCTTCCTCTTGTTTTGTTAAGTAATTCAATCCCTTTGAGTATCTCACGCTCGCTCTGTTCCCCAAACCCCTCCAACTTCCTTATCTTTCCTTTCTCAGCTGCTTCTTTTAGCTCATCTAATGTCTTGATACCCAACCTTTTGTATAGTTTAATTGCTTTCTTAGGCCCGACCGATGATATAGAAGTCAATGAATCGAAATCAATCGGATATTCTTTCTTTAACTTTTCATAATGTTTAATCTTTCCAGTTTTCATGAATTCGATTATTTTAGCCGCGAGGTCTTTGCCAATCCCAGGCAATCTAGTCAACCCCTTTTCCCCCTCTCTCTTATATATATCACTCACGTCCTCATCCAAAGATTCCAACGTTATCGCCGCACGATTATAGGCCCGCGGTTTCCATTTGACATTCTCAGATTCAAGAATAAGAGCAATCTCACGAAACATCTTAGCAATCTTAAGATTATTCATAATAAATTACCGTATGGAAGTTTTTTAAACTTCTCTTATGCTTTACATACTTACGATACTTTACATACTTACAGATTCTATTTAACCTTGTACAATACATCAATTCATTCAACAGTAACACTCTTAGCAAGATTTCTCGGCTTATCAATCTCCCTACCTAAGTGGTCTGCAACATAATATGATAAGAGTTGGAGAGGGATTATATTTATAATAGGAGTTAATTGAGGGATGGTATTAGGTACCTTTATTATATAATCATCATTACCAAGATATTTCCTCATTTCATCAACATTATCAGTTATAACTAAAACTTTACCATTTCTTGATTTGATTTCCAAAAGATTGTTCAATGTTTTTTGATAGATATCTCTCCCTCCTGTTATGATAAAAACACTCAAAAGATTATCATCAACCAGTGCGATTGGCCCATGTTTCATTTCACCAGAGGAATAACCCTCAGCATGGATGTACGCTATCTCTTTCATCTTAAGCGCGCCTTCCAATGCAACAGGATAATTAATATCCCTCCCAAGATAAAGAAAATTTTTATATCGTGCAATCATCGGTGCGATATCTCTGATATAATCCTCATTATTAAACACATCTTTAATTTTATTGGGAAGTCTTTTCATTTCATTAATAATACTTTGTCTATAATCATCATCGTCTATCAATAACATATTAAACAGATTGATTGCTATTATTTGCGATGTGAATGCCTTGGTTGACGCCACACCTATTTCCGGGCCGGCATGAAGATACATACCTTTACCAGCCAACCGTGCAATCTGTGAACCTACAGTATTAACAATCCCTGCTACATAAGCCCCCTTATCCTTAACAATCTTTAATGCCTCCTTAGTATCAGCTGTCTCTCCCGACTGTGATAGCGCTATACAAACATCATTTCTGAATATCACTGGATCACGATAGATAAATTCTGAAGCATACTCTGAACGTGATGGGACATGGGCATACCTTTCAGTTATATACATACCTACCATACCAGCATACAGACTCGTCCCACAACCCAAATAGATGACTCTATTAATATTCCTAGGCAGATTAGGAAAATTATCTCTGACCATAGTATCAAGATGGTCAACCCGAGATATGAAAGCATTCTTAACTGTTGTTGGCTGTTCATGAATCTCCTTCAACATAAAATGTTTATAACCTGCTTTGGTTATCGCTTCAATATCATAAGGTACTCCTTTAATTTCCTTCTCAATATCAATACCCTCAAACGATTTAACATCATAATTACCATTAAAATATGCTATTATTAATTCATTATCATTAAGATAAATAACCTTCTTAGTACGGTCTACGAAAGGCATTTCATCGGAAGATATGATGATTTCATCATTCCCTATACCAACACATAATGGCGATCCTTTTTTTGCACCTATGATGAAATCATCTACTTCTGAGATTACAAGAAAAGAATATGCACCATCAAGCTTTGTCAGTGTTTTCCTCACGGCTTCAACGAAGTCACCATTGTAAAAATAATCAATTAGATGAGCAATAACTTCACTGTCTGTTTCACTCGAAAACTTATATCCTTTATCTACTAACTCCTTCTTGAGTGTATAATAATTCTCAATTATTCCATTATGGACTATTGCAAACCGCCCGCTCATACTAACATGGGGGTGAGCGTTACGTTCACTTGGAGCTCCATGCGTGGCCCACCTGGTATGCCCTATCACTATTTGAGAATCAAACTTAAACCTTCCATTCTCTTTGATCTTTTCCTCTAGGTTTGGCATACCAGGAGCAACATCACTCCTTTGAATCCTGCCTACTGATTTTACCGCTTTGATTTTACCTTTCTTATCCTTAAACCCAATGCCAACAGAATCATATCCTCTATATTCCAACCTAATCAATCCATTGAATACTACTTCAATCCCATTATCATTTCCGATATATCCAATAATACCACACATGTTTACCACCAAGCATATCAAACAAGCATCCAAACAACATCTAATATAAATAAATAAGGCATTCTTATTTTTATAAACCCTTGCTCCATCCATGATATATAACCCATAATTTTATATCTCATTTTCCTTTTCCTTATGTATTCTAACTCTCCATTTAGTTGTTGGTAACAATTAACGATGGTTTTTTAAATATTCAGCATACTAATAAAAATGTTATCCGGCTAATTTACCCAATTGATCTAACGTTAATCATGCCGCGGTAGCTCAGCCTGGGAGAGCACTCCAAGGATTTCAAAGAAATAACTGGAAATTATTATTTCTTTATCTTGGTGAAGCTGAAGCCCAGATTATCGCTGACTCCGTCAGAAAGTCAGAAACGGAGGCGTCGCCGGTTCAAAAAGCCAAAAAAGGAGCCAATAAAACATGAAAATAAGATAAAGGTTGTGAAAATCCGGCCCGCGGCATACACATGGTTTTAGAATCAATAAGAATAGGATTTTAAATACTTTCATACTTATTATCATTATATCTATTGAAGGTGCTGATATGAGATATGATAAGAATATTATTGCTACTTTTATGATACTCATCTTAATCATTAATATCTCTGTAATACATGGAGTAAAAGCAAGCACACAAGACAAAAATAACAGCATTTTCAATTCAATCATTAAAGTGGTAACTGGCTGGATTAAAAATATGTTAAATAGGTTAGGGATTCAGATAAATTACAATGAAAAAAATGGAATGACCAACCTAGAAAAAGAACCAATCAGGAATATCAACCAAACAAAACCAACCCAACCAGTCCAAGCATTGAACATCCAGATTAAAATTAAAAAAGGAGATAATTTGATATCAATTCCTTATGGGAGTTATATCCCTGATAAGGTAAAAAAGGAATTGATAGGAACATGGTATCTATACAATACTTCAATAGGCGCATATCAGCAGGTTAAGAATATCGAACCTGGAATTGGATATTATGTTAAATCTTATTATGATTACAATTTCACAGTTAAAGCAAAACCTTATCCTAAACTTATTTATGATCTGAAAAAAGGATGGAACCTGATTGCCGCTCCGCAAGTAGAAGTCAATTCAAGTATTTTTGATAAGTATGATATCAAAGGTCC